>ONEQ01000014.1 GCA_900316885.1 uncultured Eubacteriales bacterium
ACGGGTACCGAGGAGGAACTTGTTGACGCAGATCACATCCAGAATATCCACGCTGCCCGACCAGTCCGCATCGCCCTGCATTGCCGCAAAGGTGATCGTACCGGGAAGAACGGTAGGATACTCCTTTATTTCTGTGTAATTGCTTGCATACCCTTTCAGTGTTACCTCCGCTGTTTGCCCGATCAGCGTCTGCGGTTCAGCCGTTGGTTTCAGATACAGATAGACAAGCGTCAGTCCGTCATTCCGTATGATCTCAAAATTCTCGTTGTTGTAAGAATTGATCTGTCCGGTTTGGGTATCATATTCAAAATAACCGAACGGATACTGATATCCCTGTTCCGCCTTCACAAGCTCATATCCCGCTTCCTCCAGCGGTTTTCCGTTGACCTGCACTGTCAGTTGATAAATTTCGACATGCGGACTATGGTATACAAATACCGGGATTCTCGCCCATTCATCCGCGCCGACCGTGTAAACCGTATCCGCAACCGACCAGCAGTATTCGTCCGGAATGGTGCGCTCCGGCTCTGCATCTTCCGGCATTGCCGCAAAGGTAATTGTACCGGAGAGCACGGTGGGGATAGTCTTTCCTTCTTCATAGCCCCCTGCCAGCGCATCGGCAAACGAAACCTCGAAGCTCTGCCCGGTCAGCGTCTGCGGGTCAGCCGTTGGTTTCAGACGGAAAACCACAAGCATCTGCCCGTCATTGAGGGTGTTAGCCAAGGATGTGGTGGAGGTTGCGCCGATGTGCCCGGTCTCTGCATCATACTCAAAGCTGCCGAAGTCATACCCATTCCCCTGCGTTGCATCCACAAGCTGAAATCCGGCTTCCTCCAGCGGCTTGCCGTCAATCTGCACAGTGAACTCATACCCGTAAATAGCAGGGCTGTTGTACACATACACCGGAATCCGGACATACGCATCCGCGCCGACCGTGAAAACCGTATCCGCAATTGACCAGCAGTACCTCTCCGGGATGGTGCGTTCAGCTGCCGCGCCTGCACACAGCGGCGTCAGTGTGAGCATACACGCTGCGGTCAGAAAGGCTGTCCGTTTCATAGCGCCATACATACATACATACATACATACACACTCCTTTCAGATTTCAGGAAACACGAATCACCAGACAAAATCCTCCAGCTTTGCGCCCGGATCCGAGCCGCGTGCGGAACAGTAGGCAAGGATGATCTGCGCATCGATCGCATTCACATTCCCGTCGCCGTTCACGTCCGCAGCCTTCAGAAACTGATCGGTGACCTGCGGATTCGCGCCCGCACTCCGGGCAGTCGAATACTGGATCACACGTGCCGCATCGGCGGCATTGATGACCTTGGAGCCGTCTGCATCGCCCGGATCACGCTCCGGGATGTACTGCCCCGGATAGGTGACCGGCGTGTCGTGCGAATCGTAGGTGCCGATCAGGAACATCGACCAGTAATAGGCGTAGTCGATCATTTCCGGCTCCGGCTTGGCTTCCTTGTCATACTTGTAGCCCGTGCCGATATGCGTCATTTCCGGGGTCATGATGTTCTTCCGGTGACCGGAGGAATTCATGAACTGTTCAAACGTATCCACGGCGTCCACGCCGCCCGCGGCGATATTCTCGGCACTGACGTTGTAGAAAAAGCCATCCTTCTTCATGATGGAAAAGCACTTCGACCCATCCGGCCGGGTATGGCTGAACATCGTCGTCAGCTCGTTGGCACGCACCTGCGCATAATCCACAATCTGCGGACAGATGTAGAGCTCCTGCATTCCCTGCGCCACACGGGCATCATTGCACATGGAGCAGAAAATTTCCACGGCATCCTTGCGGTATTTGGCTTCTTCCTCTGTTTCCGCCGATACCGCCAGGCTGCTCATAACAGAAATGCCTGTCAATGCGCTCAGCAATACTGCGAAAATTCTGTGATTTTTTTTCATATCCGACACTCCTGTCCATAGGAATATTTATATACATTATAGCACACCCCCGCCGAAAAGTCAACGTCTGAATTATGAATTTTTTGTGCATTTTGCATCGTGCTGAAAAAATAGAAGAAAATCTGAAAAAAGCACTTTCTTTTTTCCGGAAAGTATGTTATAATAATAACAGCACACGGTCAAACCGTTAAAAACAGGAGGATTTGCTATGAGAGCAGTCATTACAGTGATCGGCAAGGATACAGTCGGTATCCTGCATAAAGTCAGCGGCATCTGTGCCGGACACAATGTCAACGTCATCGAGGTCACCCAGAGCGTGCTTCAGGATATGTTCGCAATGATTATGATGGTCGATATTTCCAAGATGTCTTCCGATTTCTCCGCCCTCTCCGATGAGATGGCAGCACTCGGCAAGGCAGAGGGTCTGGCGATCCACTGCATGCACGAGGATATTTTCAATTCCATGCACAAGATCTGATCTTAGGAAGAACTGATTTGTCAGCAAATCAGTTCAGGGGGCGTGGGGCGGAACCCCGCAAAAATCCCTTTTTATCCCCGAAGCACTGTATTGCCAATGGATACAGTGTCTCTCTAACTTATTTGAGGTGAATGATATACATGCTGAATACATTTGATATTCTGGAAACCATCCGCATGATCCAGGATGAGTGTCTGGATATTCGTACCATTACCATGGGCATTTCCCTGCTCGACTGCATCGACCCGGACATCGACAAGGCGTGCGAGAAGGTCTACAACAAGATCACGTCCAAGGCGGCGCATCTGGTCGAGGTCGGTGAGCAGATCGAGAAGGAATACGGCATCCCGATCGTCAACAAGCGCATTTCCGTCACGCCCATCGCGATGCTCGCGGCGGCATGCCCGAACGAGAATCCCGTCAAGTTCGCACTGACCCTCCAGAAGGCGGCGGATACCTGCCGCGTCAACTTCCTGGGCGGCTACTCCGCACTCGTCCACAAGGGCTTCTCTGCGGGCGATCTGGCGCTCATCAAGTCCATCCCGGAGGCGCTGTCTGTGACACAGAACGTCTGCTCCTCCGTCAACATCGGCTCCACCAGAAGCGGCATCAACATGGATGCGGCGAAGATCATGGGTGAGGTCGTGCTCGAATCCGCCAAGATCACGGCAGACCGCCAGTGCATCGGACCGGCTAAGCTCGTGGTATTCTGCAATGCCGTTGAGGATAACCCCTTCATGGCAGGCGCATTCCACGGTGTCGGTGAGCCGGATTGCGAGATCCATGTCGGCGTATCGGGTCCCGGCGTTGTCCGCGCGGCAATCACCAAGTATCCGGATGCGACCATCGACGAGCTTGCCGATGTCATCAAGAAGACTGCATTCAAGATCACCCGTATGGGTCAGCTCGTGGGTGCGCGTGCATCCAAGATGCTCGGCGTTCCGTTCGGTATCGTGGATCTGTCCCTCGCTCCTACACCCGCTGTCGGTGACTCCGTGGCGCATATCCTTGAGGGCATGGGTCTGGAGCAGTGCGGCACACACGGCACGACCGCATGTCTCGCGCTCCTGAACGATGCAGTCAAGAAGGGCGGCGTTATGGCATCCTCCAACGTCGGCGGTCTGTCCGGCGCATTCATTCCGGTATCCGAGGATCAGGGCATGATTGATGCGGCAAAGTCCGGCACGCTCTGCCTGGAGAAGCTCGAAGCTATGACCGCGGTTTGCTCCGTGGGTCTGGATATGATCGTGGTTCCGGGCGACATCACCCCGGAGACGATCTCCGCCATCATCGCAGACGAGGCGGCGATCGGCATGGTCAACAACAAGACCACGGCTGTCCGCCTGATCCCGGCAATAGGGCTCAAGCAGGGCGAGATGCTCGAATTCGGCGGTCTGCTCGGTTCCGGTCCGGTTATGCCGATCAACCGCAAGTCACCGGCGAAATTCATCGCCCGCGGCGGTCGCATCCCGGCTCCGATGCACAGTATCAAGAATTGATGGGGTTCCCCCCACCCCCAGCCCCCTCCCCCCTTGGGGGAGGGGGCTTTTTTGCAGGGGGCTGCGCCCCCCTGCACCCCGCTTGCGGGGGCTATCGCCCCCACACCCCTGCTTTCCGGGCTATCGCCCCCACAACCCTGCTTTCCGGGCTATCGCCCCCACAACCCTGTTTTGTCTCGGCTATTGCCCCCATCCCGCAAAAAACTTCCTCCGGTTCATCCCGGAGGGAGTTTCTGTTTATTCGTCATCCCCGGTGGTTTCGGTTTCCTCCGTCTCCTCCTCGGAATCGTCCGCAGAGCCGTGACTGCCGGTATCCGGCTCGTCCAGTCCGGAAATCGTGAACGTTACCTCGACCTTCTGCCATTCCGCGAAATCCTCCGGATTGATGATCTGCACGGAATACTCGTCCGCATCATCCTGATCCTCCACATCACCGTCCGCACAGCGGGCATCCTTCGGGAGCTCCTCTGCCTGCGGGTCGTAGATCACCGACATGACCGCAGGATCACCCGTGCCGCGGTCCTCGCCGGTTGTCGTGATGCTCTTGCCGGTCAGCTCGATCTCCTTGCCGTCCACCTTGACCTTGTCGATCGTGATGATCGCATCCGGCATGAAATCCGCGCCGTCACGGATGACGACGCCCAGATAGCTTAACCCCTGCGGGATGTTCGTGCCCTCGATATTGTCGGTGGATGCGAGACGGAAGCCCTTGGTGTCCGCATTGACGGAGACGGTGTACGTGCCGTTGCCCGCAATATCCGTGATGCCCGCATCATAGGCAAGATACCAGCCCGTGTCGCCCTCATCGGCCGCCTCGGCATTGCCCAGATACTTGATGTACCAGGCGCTGTCCACGATGGCAAGGTACGCCTGACCGGATTCCGCGGAATTGACCGGCTCAAGCTGATCCTCCGTCTCCTCGGTCAGATCCTCGGTGGCGGCTTCTGTCGGCGGGCGGGTTGTGGGCGGCTGCGTTGTCGGCGGATCCGTGATCGTGACGATCACATCCTCCTCCGGCGGTGCGGGCTGCGGCTTCGGTGCGCAGCCGGTCATGCCGCAGAGCAATGCCAATGCGGTCAGTGCTGCAATTCGTTTTGTGTGTCTCATGTTATCCTCTTTTCTCTTTATCAGTCGGAAAGCTCCATCAGTTCTTCAAAATCTGCCTCAGACTTCGCACGCGCCTCCCCCAGCGCATCGCAGACCTCCTGCATTTTTTGATAGTCCGTGCAGACCTCCGGGAGCGTGAGCTGCTCCTCGAGTTCCGCGATTTTCACATCCAGATCCTCGATCTCCTTTTCCAGCTCGCGGATGCGGTTGCGTCTGGCGGCATCGGCGCTGCGCTGCGCCTTGGACTTGTGTGAGGTCGCCGCCTTCGCGGATTTCTCGGCACGTGCCTTTTCAAGCTCTGCCTGCTGCTGGGCGGCAAGCGCCTCCGCCTTCTGCTGCGCCCTGACCTCCAGATACTTCTCGAAGCCAAAGGGATGCAGCACCGCGCCGTCCGGCGTCAGCTCCAGAAGCTGCGTCGCAAGGCGCTTCAGGAAATACCGGTCATGCGAAACGAACAGGAGCGTTCCCGTGTACGCATCCAGCGCCTCCTCCAGAACCTCCTTCATGGGCAGGTCGAGGTGGTTGGTCGGCTCGTCGAGGAGCATCACATTCGCGTGCTCCAGCATCAGCAGCGCAAAGCAGACCCGCGCACGCTCACCGCCCGACAGCGCCGAAATGGGCTTGAACACGTCCTCGCCCGTGATGCGCACCTGTCCGAGGATGCTGCGGATTTCTCCGTCGAGCATCGCGGGAAAGCGGTCGTGCAGCTCGTCAATGACGGTGTTCAGGGGATTCAGGTTCGTGCTCTCCTGATCGAAGTAGCCGAGCTTGACGTTCTTGTTGAACCGCATCAGCCCCTCATGCGGAAGAATGCCGAGGATTTCTTTCAGCAGCGTCGATTTGCCGATGCCGTTGGCACCGATGATGCCGAGCTTTTCGCCCCGGCGCACCGCAAGCTCCACGCCGGAGAGCAGCGTTTTCCGCTCGCTCCCCTGCCCGACGGAGATGTCCGCGCCGCGCACCTCCAGCACATCCAGCGGCGGCTCGATCTCGTAGGTGAAGTTCAGCCCCGCACGCTTCTGCTGCGTCACGGGCTTTTCGATGCGCTCCATCTTATCGAGCTGCTTCTGGCGGGATTTCGCGCTTTTTGAGGTCGATGCACGCGCCATGTTGCGGGCAACGTAGTCCTCGAGCTTGGCGATCTCCTTTTGCTGCATGTCGTATTCCTTCTGCTGGCGCTCAACCGCCTGTTCCTTTAATATGGTATAGGCGGAGTAGTTCCCGCGGAACCGTGTCAGGCGTCCGCGCTCGATCTCGCAGATCGAGGTGCAGAGCTTGTCCAGGAAATACCGGTCATGTGACACGATCAGCAGGGCGCTTTTCGCGGTTTTCAGGTAATCCTCGAGCCACGCAATCGTCTCGAAATCGAGATGGTTGGTCGGCTCGTCGAGGATCAGGAGATTCGGCGCCTCGAGCAGCAGCCGGCAGAGGGCGAGCCGGGTCTTTTCGCCGCCTGAGAATCCGGAGATCTCCCGGTCGAGCTCCTCCTCCGTGAAGCCCATGCCGAACAGCACCGTGCGGATCTTCACATCGATGTCATAGCCGTCGTTCGCAAGAAACCACGCCTGCAGGCGGTCGTATTCCGCCGTCAGGGCGGCATCGCCCTCACCGAGCCGGTGCTCCAGCTCGCGCATCCGCGCCTTGCCCTCCAAAAGCTCGGAGAACACCGCACGCATCTCCTCACGGACGGTCTTGTCGGAATCGAGCGCCGCCGACTGCGCAAGATACCCCACGCTCGTTTTCGCGGCGCGGACGATCTGACCGTCGCCCTCCTCCATGTGGTCGGGCAGCAGCTCGCCCAGCAGGATCTTCAGCAGCGTGGACTTGCCGCAGCCGTTCGCGCCGATCAGACCGATGCGGTCAGTATCCTCGATCTGGAGACAAATATCGGAGAGCAGCGTCTCCCCGTTAAAAACTTTATAGACGTGATCTGCTTTCAGCAGCATCCGCATCACCTCGTTTCATCGTTCGATACTATTATAACAGATATGAAATGCTTTGTCAAATCTCCGGATTCTTCCAGATCTTCCGTGAAAACAACCGAAACGGCTTTGTTAAATTTGTATAAAATATAGATTTTTTTTGATAATTTCGATACAGATTGTATTTTTTTCATGAAAAGGCTAGACAAACGGCTTAAGATATGTTATAATATGTAAAATATCATTTTTATCTGAGGTGATCAGCATGGGATTAGCCAGCTTATTTAGAAAAAAGACAAACTACTTCAGGACAACGATTGAACCGCAGTGCGCGTATTGTCAGTACGGTTCGCGCGGCAAGTCGGAAGACAGTTCCATGATCCTTTGCGATAAGAAGGGACCGATGAAGGAGACTGACTCCTGCAAGAAGTTCTGGTACTCTCCGCTCAAGCGTATTCCTGTCAAGCAGCTCAATATCGAGGGCATTGATTCTGCAAGCGAGATGTATGTAGAAATCAACGAGGAGGAGCTCGCAGCAAAGCAGGCAGCAGCAGCCAAGGCTGAAGCTGCCGAGAAGGCACGCGCTGAGAAAAAGGCCGCCGAGGCAAAGGCACAGGAGGAAGCGGCTGCAAAGGCAAAGGCTGAGGCAGAAGCCAAGGCGAAGGCTGAGGCAGAAGCCAAGGCAAAGGCTGAAGCGGATGCCAAGGCAAAGGCTGAGGCAGAGGCAAAGGCAAAGCCCACACCGCCCCCGGCTCCGCAGGGTATCAACGTCCTCGACGAGATTGCCAAGGCAGCAGAGGCTGCCGAGCATATCGCACAGAAGCCGGTTCAGCCCGCACAGGCTCCGCAGGCAGCTCCCGCACAGCCCGCAGCATCTCCGCTTGACGAGATTGCCAAGGCTGCAGAAGCAGCTGCAAACGCAGGTGTGCCCAAGCCCGCAGCACCCGCTCCGGCTCCCGCACCCGCTGAGGCTGCCAAGGCAGACGTATCGGCTGCCATTTCCGAGTTCCAGAAGAACTCTGCTGCCGGCATCGATGACGAGTTTGCTGACCTCGATGATGTAGAGGGTGCAGATGTTGTCGAGGTTGAGGAGCATGAGGAGGTTATGAAGTCCAAGAAGAGCACGCTCGTTGCAGAATCCGCACAGCACAGAGGTCCGGTTCCGAATCTCCCGTCTGCGTCTGCATTCCTGCGTGACGGCAAGAAGAAGTCCGGTTCTTCCTCCGGCTCCAAGAGACAGGCTCCCCCGCCTCCGAAGGCTATGATGCAGACTCCGCCCAAGAAGTCCGAAGACAAGAAGTAATACTACGATCAGCCCGCCGTGCGCGGGCTGATTATGATTTTCAATAGGAGCATCCATGAAACGACAGGATTATATCAGCTGGAAGGAATATTTCATGAGCATTGCCCTGCTGTCGGCACAGCGGAGCAAGGACAGCAATACCCAGGTCGGCGCGTGCATCGTCAACGACGAGCACAAGATCGTCTCGGTCGGGTACAACGGGATGCCGACCGGCTGCGAGGATGACGAGATGCCGTGGGACCGCGAGGGCGACTTTCTCAATACGAAATACCCCTTCGTCTGCCACGCTGAGCTCAATGCCATCCTCAACTGCAATACCGATCTGCACGGCTGCACGCTCTATGTGACGCTGTTCCCGTGCAATGAGTGCGCCAAGGCGATCATTCAGAGCGGCATCAAGCGCGTGGTGTATCTGGATAACAAGTACGCCGGAACCGATTCGATCACTGCATCGGAGATGCTGTTCCGCATGACCGGCGTCGCGTGCGAGCAGTATGTGCCGACCGGACGTGAACTGACCCTATCTTTGTAAAGCGAGGAATTTATGAGAATACGATGCAAGCCGTGGGCACGCCCCGAACTTGAACAAAGCCATTTCTTCATGGCGGCTCCCAAGGAAAAGCGCGGTCACTGGGCGGAGGAATTCGGCAACGGCAAGCCGATCTGGCTCGAGCTGGGCTGCGGCAAGGGCGGTTTCGCCAGCCAGGCTGTGGTGCATTGGCAGGATGTCAATTTCATCGCGGTCGATATTAAGAACGAAATGCTCGTCCTTGCCAAACGCAAGATTGAAGCTGCCCTCAAGGAGCACGATCTCACCGACGAGCAGGTGCGTGTCATGATCTTCAACATCTCCCACATCGAGGAGGCTTTCGCCCCGGAGGACAGGATCGACCGCATCTTCATCAATTTCTGCAATCCCTGGCCCAAGGGCAAGCACAAAAAGCGCCGCCTGACCCATCCGCGGCAGCTCGAACAGTACAAGCCCTTCCTCAAGGGCGAGATCTGGTTCAAGACCGACGATGACGGGCTGTTCGAGGAGACTCTCGAATATCTGGAGGAGACCGGCTTCGAGGTGACCTACCTCACCCGCGATCTCCACGCCTCCGGCTTTGCGGAGAATCTGGTCACAGAGCATGAGCAGATGTTTACCGAGGAGGGCAAGCCGATCAAATTCCTGATCTGCCGCCCGAAAGAATCCAACTGAAAAGAGGTTACAGCATGGGAACTCAGCAGCTTTTGCGTAAAACCAGGCAGATCATTGTAGACGGCGATCGTCTGTGCCGTCAGGATGCATCCCGCTGGCACGGGCTAGGCATGGTCATCGGCAACGGTACCACGCATCTGCTGACAGACTATGCCTGGAAGCATCCCCAGACCTACGAGGAGGTGCTCCGGCTGCTCTTTCTGCCGGGATATGGCGCCTGCCTCAATCACCTTGCCGTTGAGCTCGGCAACGACATCAACGGCGAGCCCTGCACCAAGCGCTCCTCGAATGAGCCGGCGGATGTGCGCGAGTGCGCCGCGTTTCGTATCGCGAAGGATGCCCTGCGCATCAACCCGGCACTCACACTCGAGCTGCGGGTGGGCAGCGATCCGGCATGGGTCGCGCATGCCTTTTCCAGCGGCAGCGAATCCGGGTGCATCGCGCGGTACAAGTGGCTGCGCGAGACGCTCCAGTCTGCCTTTGAGGTCTATGATCTGCGCTTTTCCTACGTCACGCCCATCGGCAGCGACGAGGGGGAGCCGGATACAGCATGGCTTCTCTATGCGGCAACGCACCTGCGTTCCGACAAGACACTCCCCTACCCCGCCGATCAGATTCGGATTGTGGCACCGGACATCGTCAAGGAGCTCATGGCAAGCAAATCCCTGCGCAGCGCGATCGATGTCATCGAGCGCAGCAGCACCATCGGAGACGACAACACCCGGCTCCTGCACGACGAGTACGGCAAGGAGATCTGGTATACCCAGGGCGCGGCGCCGGCAAATGAGCCGTCCCTCACCTGCCGTATCGACAAGTGCGGCATGACCGGACGCGGCGGTGCGGTCGATATTGCCAACCGCATCCTCGGCGGCTTCCCGAACGGGCAGATCACCATGTACAGCTTCCGTTCCGCCCTCCGCGCCTGCTACGGGGCGGATATTCCCGGCTCCCTTATCACGGCGAATGAGCCCTGGAGCGGGCACATCGAGCCGCAGATCGGGCTCTGGACGGCACGGCATTTCACGAAATTCACGGATCCCGGCTGGCTCTTTGCCGAGGGCGCATGCTACCGCGACGGCAGCGAAAACCGCTCCGTGCGCCATACCGAGCACGCCTATCTCACCCTCTGCGAACCCGACGGCAAGGGGCTGACCATGATCCTCACCAACGATTCGGATGTGCCGCGGTCGTATCTGGTCGTACTCAAAAACCTCCCCGCGCTGCCGGAATATGCGTATCTGATCGAGACGATCGGCAACAACGATCCCTGGCTCGTGGATGTGGACTGGTTCAAGGCGACCGAGAAGGTCAAGCTCTCCGGGCTCGACAATGAGATCGCATTTCCGGTCGTGGTCAAGCCCAATTCCATCATGACCATCACGACCGAGGCGGGGCGCTTCTCCCATGTCTACGGCGACGAGGAGCTCGACGGCGAGAACCCGGAGCGTACGCGGCTGCTGCTGCCGTTTGCAGCGGAATTCACGCATGATCCGCTGAATCCGTGCAACAAGCCCCTCTATCTGGACGATGTCAGCGGCTGCTTCCGCATCGTGACACAGGGTGAGAAAAGCTGGCTTGAGCAGCAGGCGGAGGCAGGCGATGCAGAGGACGAGGATCTCCCCGATCCGTTCACCTGCTTCGGTGATGATATGTGGGCAAACTACCAGGCGGCAACGGAGGCAGAATTTGCCGAGGTATCGCCGGATAACTACGTCGGCATCGGCATCCGCAACAATGCCTCCGATGATTGCAGCGGCTTGCAGATGCTGCTCTATGCGGACGGTCAGTGGGAGCTCTGGCAGCAGGACGAGATCCTGCAATCGGGCACCGTGCCGGAATTCCGCGCCGACGGACGGCACAAGCTCGGCATCAGCGCCCTCGGCACGCTTGTGATGTGCTTCGCGGACGGACATTCCCTCTGCGAGCTCAAGCTCGACGGGAGACCGTTCCTGCGTGCCGGCCGTGCATGCCTGTCGAGTGCGTTCTTCCGCAACCGCTTCTATGCGCTGACGGCACAGGATGTCGGACTGCCGATTCCGATCATGAAGTACATCTACCGTGTGGACTGCCTGTCACAGTATGTGAAGTTCGATGAGAACGCCGAAACCGGCTGGCGGCTGCAGGGTATGGCAGATGCACGCAATTTCTCCCGCACCTGCGCGGAGGGCGTGACGGGCGCTGCGCTGGAAATCCGTTTCTACGGCACGGGCATCTATCTGCTCGGACAGACGGAATATGCACAGTGCCGGCTGTTCCTCGACGATGCGCTCTACTCCGAAAAGCACGAGATCAACGACTGCGATTTCCGCGAGGTGTT
Organism: uncultured Eubacteriales bacterium; assembly: GCA_900316885.1. Lineage (GTDB taxonomy): Bacteria > Bacillota > Clostridia > Oscillospirales > Ruminococcaceae > UBA3855. Next base: position 11,754 of record ONEQ01000014.1, read on the forward strand.
CCTGGCAATCGAGCCTCTGAAAGCGGATTGGCACACGCTGCGCATCGAGATCCTCGACGGCAAGCTTTGCTTCGATGCGTTCGAGATTCCGACAAATGACATCCCCCCCGACTATGACACCAATTTCCCGGCGGATCCGGAACATTCGGATTCCCTCATCTCCCGGCGGATGTCGGGCTTTGACGTGCGCAAGGCGGCGATTCCGCTTGCCGGTGCGGCTGCGACGGGACTTGCTGTGGCATTCACGCTCGGCAAGCTGAGCAGCAAGCTGCAAAGCATCCAGAAGAAACGGAAAAAGAACTCATGACAGAACTGACAAGCAAGCGGTTCCATCCGCTGTACCTGCTGGCGGTCGTCTATGTGATCGCGGTCTATGCCTTTCCGTTCCTCTGGTTCGCCCTGAACCCCGCAACCGGGGACAATGTGCAGGCGGACGGGCTGACGCCTGCGATGATCCTGCCCCTGCTGCTGCCGGCGGTCATGGGGCTGGTCAATCTCGGAGCGGTGATCGTCTGCTGGAACCGCATCAGCCGTGTGCAGCTTCTGTACTGCGCGGCGATCATCAAGTACAGCCTGATCCCGTTCTTCATCGCGGGCGGGCTCTGCATCGCGCTGGCATGGCTGCTGACCTTCTCACCGGTCGTTATCATGATCTTCGTGGGACCCATGGTCGTCGCCGTGTTCTCCGTGCTGGGGTATCTGTCCATGCTCGGCTCTGCGCCGTTTGCGATCGGGTATCTCATCCGCAGCAGGCAGGAGCAGGTGCATCATCCCCTGCTGCTTCTGGCGGGCGGGATCCTGCAATTCTTCTTCACCGCCGACACGATCTCGCTGATGGTTCTCGCACTCAAGGAAAAGAGGTGCGTGAAGCCGACAATCGTCCTCGGTGCGCTGCTGATGCTGGGACTGATGGCACTCGGAGCACTGGTCATTTACGAAATCGCGGCACATGCATAAAAATTCCCCCTCTGAACGATCAGAGGGGGTTTTTGTTATCCTGCGAAGAACATGTGCTCGATGAAGATCTTCAGCCCGATACAGACCAGAATGATTCCGCCGACGAGCTGCGCACGGCTGCCGAGCTTCGTGCCCACGCGCTTGCCGAAGATCACGCCGACCAGCGAAAACGCAAAGGTCGTACAGCAGATCAGGATCGCGCTCGTCCAGATGTTCACGTCCGGGAGCGCCGCAAAGCTCACGCCGACCGCCAGCGCATCGATGCTCGTGGCAATCCCCTGCGTGATGAGGAGCCTGAACGTGAGCGGATACTCGCCCGATTCTTCCTCGACGCGCACCGCATCCCAGATCATCTTGCCGCCGATGTAGCCCAGCAGCACCAGCGCGATCCAGTGATCGAATGTACAGATGTAGCGCTCGAACGCCTTGCCGAGGAAGAAACCGAGCAGCGGCATCAGTCCCTGAAAGACGCCGAAGCAGTCCGCGATGCCGAACATCTGCGGCTTTTTCAGATTTGTGCAGCACAGTCCGTCCGTGATGGACACCGCAAAGGCATCCATCGACAGTCCGATGCCGATGAGAAAGATTTCCAGAATGGTCATGTTAATCCTCCGGTGCCTTCTGTGAGAGAAGGTTGGAATACTTGGCGCGGAAATCCGCAAATGTGCCGTTGTCCAGCGATTCGCGGATGCGCTCTGCGAGGGTGTTGTAGAAGTACAGGTTGTGGATCACCGTCAGGCGGCCGGCGAGCATCTCGTTCGCCTTGAACAGGTGGCGCACATACGCACGCGAGAAATTCCGGCATGCGGGGCAGGTACACTGCTCATCCATCGGGCGCGGGTCTGTCTCGTAGGTCTTGTTCTTCATGTGGCGCATGCCGTCCCAGGTGAAGATCGTGCCGTGACGGGCATTGCGCGTCGGCATCACGCAGTCGAACATGTCAATGCCGCGTGCGACCGCCTCGATGATGTTCGACGGCGTGCCGACACCCATCAGATAGCGCGGCTTGTGAACCGGCATGAACGGCACCACGGCATCGAGGATGCGGTACATATCCTCCGTCGGCTCCCCAACCGCCAGACCGCCGACCGCATAGCCGTCGAGGTCAAGCTCCGCAATCGCCTGCATGTGCTCGATGCGCAGCTTCTCGTAGGTGCAGCCCTGGTTGATGCCGAACAGCATCTGCTTCGGGTTGATCGTATCCGGCATGATCGACAGGCGCTGCATTTCCTCCTTGCAGCGGATCAGCCAGCGCGTCGTGCGCTCGCATGAGCGTGCGGAATAGTCATAGGGCGCGGGATTCTCCACGCACTCGTCAAACGCCATCGCGATGGTGGATGCGAGGTGCGACTGGATACGGATGCTCTCCTCCGGTCCCATGAAGATGCGCTTGCCGTCGAGGTGGGACTGGAAGTACACGCCCTCCTCTTTGATTTTACGCAGCTTGGCAAGCGAAAATACCTGGAATCCGCCGCTGTCGGTCAGGATCGGACGCTGCCAGTTCATGAACTTATGCAGACCGCCCATCTTGTGGATGACCAGATCACCCGGACGCAGATGCAGGTGGTAGGTGTTGCAGAGCTCGACCTGACATTTCAGATCGGCAAGCTCCGGCGAGCTGATGCCGCCCTTGATCGCGGCGGATGTGCCCACGTTCATGAAGCACGGGGTCTGGAATGTGCCGTGGACAGTCTCGACCTGCCCGCGCCGCGCAATCCCCTCGGTTTTCAGCAGTGTATACATCGACAGTTCCTCCTGTTCATTGCAGTCATACATTTCATTATACCACAGAATGGCGGATTTGTCCAGTAGCTCCGGCAATCTTTGTAGGATATGGGAGAAAAACAAAACGGCTAAGATCACTCTTAGCCGTTTGTATCAAATTTGAGTCTTAGCCGACGATCTTCTTCAGAAGCTTCAGAACGTCATCAGCGTTGATGGTCTTGTTGCCGTCCATGTCGGCATTTGCCTTTGCTCTCGGATCGTCAATGTTACCGGTACCCAGCAGGAACTTGTTCATGCGGATAACATCCAGAATGTCTACCTTGCCGTCGCCGGTGACATCGCCGGGGTTGTCAGCCTGTACATCCTGATTCGGCTGTGTCGGCTGGGTCTCCGACTGCGGCTGGGTCTGGGGCTGTGTAGGCGGCTGAGTCTGCGGCTGAGTCTGCGGCTGAGTCTGCGGCTGGGTTGCCGGCTGAGAATTAGAACCGCCGATCTTGACTGCCTCAACGAGTGTGCAGGTCTTCGGCCACCATACGTGAATGTCGATGAACTTGTAGTTCTTGGAGTTGTCGTAGGTCAGGGTGAAGGTGCCGTCGCTGGTGGTAGTGGCCCAATCCTCCGGAGTCCAGCCGCCGGGCGGGTTGTAAACGCCGTTGATCTTGGTGTCGTCGGAGTTGGTCTTGAAGGTTGCCTTGACCTTAGATGCACCGTCTGCATCGATAGACCAGTAGGTCTTGCCCTCTTCGTCTTCCTTCTCGGTTACAGCTGCCTTCTGCTCACCGCCCTGAGAAGGCTGAGTGTTCGGCTGCGTGTTGGGCTGAGTATTCGGCTGGGTATTAGGCTGCGTGTTGGGCTGGGTGTTCGGCTCAGTCTTGGGCTCGGTCGGAGTCGGAGTCGGGTTCACATTGCCAACGCCCGGGATGGAGGTAACAGTGCTGCCGGTCTTGTACTTGTCATAAAGTGCAGCTGCTGCGCCGACCAGACCTGCCTGGTAGTCGATGGCTACCTCATTGGTCTCGTACTCGTCGCGCTTATCTGCATAGTAGCCGCTTGCGTTCGGGCCGCCGACCAGTGCGCCGACCAGAACGTTCTTGTTCGGGGAACCGTCATGGCAGTCGGAAACGCCGGATGCTGCTCTGTGGTGGCAGTACTTCGGGGACTTGTCATTCCAGCCGACTACATAGTTCTGCTTGCCGCCTGCGCCGAGGATGATATCCATCTGACCCTTTGCCCATGCGGAATAGTCAGCATTGGAGTGCTTGGATGCAACGAGGGAAACGAACTGCATGCAGCAGTTGTAGCGTGCGCTGCCCCAGCCGTCCATGCAGAGGTAGTTGCTGCCGGTACACTTGCCGCCGAGATAACCGTTAACCTTGGACCAGTCGTTGGTTGCCTCTGCGATGACGCATGCTGCACCGAGATCTACGTTGCCCCATGCATGTGCCCAGCCGAGATACTGGGTGTTCTTGGACTTGGCATCGTTCAGGTAGCTGCCTTCCTTGGTAGCCATGTAGAGCCATGCTGCTGCCCATGCCTGATCGTCCTGGCAGGACTCGGAATCATAGAATCCGCCGGTACCGTCCTTGGCAACCTGGTTGCCCTGGCAGGAGAACTTATAGAGAGCCTTTGCGTATTCCAGAGACTCCTTGTCACCGAAGTTGATGTAATCCAGTGCAAGTGCTGCCGCATACTCCGCAGCAATATCGCTGGCACCGGAGGTTACCCAGTACATCTTGCCGCGGTCATTCTGCTTCTCCGGAGCGCCCCAGTAGGAGTGGTCCGGACCGCCCTCACCCTTCTGGTACAGGAACTTGGTCACGTTGCCGCCGCTCATCTGTGTGCTCTTCTTGAAGAAGTCGGTAAAGTGCTTGGAAATGGTCTTGTAGTGATCCGTCAGGCCGAGGGATGCATACACATCCTTGTACTCATAGTAAGCCCAGCCGATGGTGGATGCCGCATAGCCCTGCGGCAGACCGAACATAACATGGTCACCTGCATCGTGATAACCGCCCGGAACTTCATCGTTCATGTGGCAGTTGCCGCGCCAGTTCAGTGCGCATCCGCTGATGTTACCGCACATGTTGGCATCGTAGAAGTACAGGCTGTACTGCAGGAGCTTTGCATAGTTGTCGTTGTCGGCAGCCTTTACTGTGTCCTGCTTGGCAAAGCCGAGCTGTGTTCCGGAAATCAGCAGTGCAGCGCTCATCAGTCCGGCAGCGATCCGCTTCGCCAGTTTTGTTGTGTGTTTCATTTCACACATCCTCCTTATAAAATGAATAGTAGCAACGCAGAGGCACACGCAGATTGCCGCTGCTCTGCCCCCCTCCTCGATGGCGTCCGAAACCGGACCCCATTCAGACAATTTTATTATAGCATACATTGTAAGATAAATCAATAGAATTTTTACACACCGGATAAATTTTAGAACTAATAACAAAATCGGGGTTTCTTCTTCGCTCATATCTGTGCAGATTTGTAGCTATTGCACAAAAGGAGAAACCATATATGCATAAAATGACGATAAATCATTGCATTTTTATGATACCCTATGCAGAAAATGCAACAAGAATATGCAATTTTATGGTAAAACCATGACAACAAAAAAGCTGCGGGAAAATCTCCCGCAGCTTTCATCAGTCAACGATTAGTTGATGGTGCGCTTTACATAGGTGGTATGCAGAAGCTCGTGTGCCTTGTGGCTGCCGGGCTTCTCCAGATACTCGTCATAGAGTGCCTGTACGTCCTTGTTGAGGTGGGACAGACGCAGGGTCTTTGCCGCATCCTCGGAGTACAGAGCCTTTGCACGCTCGGAGCGCAGGTCTGTGAACAGACGAACGCTTGCCGGCTGCTGCGGCTGACCGCCGCCGTTTACGCAGCCGCCCGGGCAGCCCATGATCTCGATGAAGTCAACCTTCTCCTCGCCATTCTGAACGCGGGTCAGGAGCTCCTTGGCATTTGCCAGACCGGATGCAACTGCAACCTTGATCTCGGTGCCGTTGATGTTAACGGTAGAACGCTTGATGCCGTCGGTACCACGACCCTCGTGGAACTCAACAACCTCCTCGTTCTTGCCGGACAGCCAGCAATATGCGGTACGGAGAGCAGCCTCCATAACACCGCCGGTAACACCGAAGATGTCGCCTGCGCCGGAGGACAGACCCAGCGGATTGTCGAAGTCCTCATCCGGCAGAGCGGTGAACTTCAGACCTGCACGCTTGATCATACGAGCGAGCTCGCGGGTGGTCAGAACGTAATCTACATCCGGAACGCCTGCTGCTGCCTCGTTGTCACGCTGGCACTCGAACTTCTTTGCGGTACACGGCATGATGGAAACAACGACGATATTCTTGGGGTCGAGACCCATCTTCTCTGCGAGGTATGTCTTGATGACAGCACCCTGCATCTGGTGCGGGGACTTGCAGGAGGACAGATTCTCGGTCATGTTCGGGAAATAGTGCTCGCAGTACTTAACCCAGCCCGGAGAGCAGGAGGTAATCAGCGGGAGTACGCCGCCATTGGTGAAACGGTCAACGAACTCGGTAGCCTCCTCCATGATGGTCAGGTCAGCAGCCCAGTCGGTATCGAATACCTTGTCGAAGCCCAGACGGCGCAGAGCAGCAGCCATCTTGCCCTCAACGTTGGTACCGATCTCGTAGCCGAACTCCTCGCCCAGAGCTGCACGAACAGCCGGAGCAGTCTGTACGATCACGGTCTTGGTCTCGTCAGCGATCGCTGCGAATACCTGATTGGTGAAGTCCTTCTCAGACAGAGCGCCTACCGGACATACAGCGATACACTGACCGCAGGATACGCAGGAGGTGCTGCCCAGACCCATCTCAAATGCAGAGCCGATGTTGGTCTTGAAACCACGCTCGTTGGCGCCGATCACGCCGATACCCTGCCACTTGGAGCAGACAGCGGTGCAGCGGCGGCACAGGATGCACTTGTTGTTGTCTCTGTACATATGAACAGCGGAGTTGTCGATCTCGTACTCAGGCTTCTCGCCTGCATATGCGTTCTCGTCCTCGATGCCCATCTCGTTGCAGAGGGACTGCAGCTCGCAGTTGCCGGATCTCACGCAGGAGAGGCACTTCTTGTCATGGGTAGACAGGATGAGCTCCAGCGTCTTCTTTCTGGAATCGAGCACCTTCGGGGAGTTGGTGCGAACCTCGGAATTGTCAAAGTTCAGCGGATATACGCAGGAAGCAACCATACGGAAGCCTCTGCCCTCGTTGATCTCAACCATGCAGATACGGCATGCGCCGATCTCGTTGATCTCCTTCATGTAGCAGAATGTGGGGATGTCCACACCTGCCTGATGTGCAGCTTCGAGCACAGTGGTACCCTTGGGAACAGAAACTGCAATACCATTGATCTTTACATTAATCATATCAGCCATGTTCAGTTTCCTCCTTAACCCTTGGTAATTGCCTTCAGGCGGCAGTTATCCATACAAGCACCGCACTTGACACACTTTGTCGTATCAATGACATAAGCAGCCTTCTTCTTGCCGGGAGCGATCTCAGTACCCTGAGAGATTGCGCCAACCGGGCAGTTCTTCGCGCACAGACCGCAGCCTACGCACTTATCAAAGCTGATGCTGAACATAAGCAGATCCTTGCAGACACCAGCCGGGCACTTCTTGTCAATTACGTGTGCCTCATACTCATTGCGGAAGTTCTTGAGGGTGGAGAGAACCGGGTTCGGTGCTGTCTGACCCAGACCGCAGAGGGAGTTTGCCTTGATGTAGTAGCAGAGCTCCTCGAGCTTGTCCAGATCCTCCAGGGTAGCCTGACCCTTGGTGATCTTGTCGAGCATCTCGTACATTCTCTTGGTACCGATACGGCACGGTGTACACTTACCGCAGGACTCGTCAACGGTGAACTCCAGGAAGAACTTTGCGATGTCAACCATGCAGTTGTCCTCGTCCATAACGATCAGACCACCGGAACCCATCATGGAGCCGATAGCAATCAGGTTGTCATAGTCGATCGGAACATCGTAGTTCTCAGGGGAGATGCAGCCGCCGGAAGGTCCGCCGGTCTGTGCAGCCTTGAACTTCTTGCCGTTCGGGATGCCGCCGCCGATTTCCTCGATAACGGTACGCAGGGTGGTACCCATCGGAACCTCAACGAGTCCGGTGTGCTTGATCTTGCCGCCCAGTGCGAACACCTTGGTGCCCTTGGACTTCTCGGTACCCATACCGGCGAACCACTCAGCGCCGTTCAGGATGATCTGCGGGATATTTGCATAGGTCTCAACGTTGTTGAGGATGGTCGGCTTCTGGAACAGCCCCTTTTCAGCCGGGAACGGAGGTCTCGGACGGGGCTCGCCGCGGTTGCCCTCGATGGAGGTCATCAGCGCAGTCTCCTCACCACAGACGAACGCACCTGCGCCCAGTCTCAGGTCGATATCGAAATCAAAGCCGGTGCCGAAGATGTTCTTGCCCAGAACGCCGTACTCACGAGTCGGCACGAACGTAGATGTAACCCTGGGTTGCACCGATTGCGTAGCCGGCAATTGCCATAGCCTCAAGCACTACGTGCGGATCGCCCTCAAGTACGGAACGGTCCATGAATGCGCCCGGGTCGCCCTCGTCGGCGTTGCAGCATACATACTTCTGATCAGCGTTCGGAACGATGGTGCGGGCAAGCTTCCACTTCATACCAGTCGGGAAGCCGCCGCCGCCTCTGCCGCGCAGACCGGAATCCAGAATGGTCTGGATAACGTCCTCGGGGGTCATTTCCTTCAGAACCTTAGCAAGTGCCTTGTAGCCGTCCTTACCGATGTACTCATCGATGTTCTCCGGGTTGATGGCACCGCAGTTACGCAGCGCTACACGATGCTGCTTCTTATAGAAGGAGGTCTCGTTCAGACCCTTGATCTTGTCGCCGTCAACTGTCTCATCATAGAGGAGCTCCTTGACCGGATTGCCCTCAACGAAGTGCTCCTTGACGATCTGCGGGATGTTCTCCGCAGTGATACGGGAATAGAATGCGCCGGACGGGTATACGATCATGATCGGACCCAGTGCGCACAGACCAAAGCAACCGGTCTTGACAACCTGAATCTTGTCGGTCAGACCAGCCTTCTCGATCTCCTCACGCAGTACACGCTCGATCTCCGGAGAACCGGAAGAGGTACAGCCTGTACCGCCGCAGATCAGAACCTGTCTCTCGTACTTGCTCTTTGCTTCCTGGGAGCCGACATTTCTCAGCTCGAGCTCAGGATGCATCACTTCACGAATCGCCTGAATTTCCTGCAACGATTTCATGTATGTTTTCCTCCTTGATATGTAAATTCCTGCAAGCTTTTGGCAGGGGCATTATTCATACTTTGCCAGGATCTCCTCGACCTGATCCACTGTCAGTCTGCCGTAAACGTCCTCGTTTACTGTCATGACAGGTGCCAGACCGCAGGCGCCGATGCAGCGGCATGCCTCCAGAGAGAACTTGCCGTCAGCGGTGCACTCGCCGCCGCCGATCTTCAGCACATCCTGCAGCTTATCATACACATCGCCGGAGCCTTTTACATAACAAGCCGTACCGAGACAGACGGAAATGTTGTACTTGCCCTTCGGATACAGCGAAAACTGTGCGTAGAATGTAACGACACCGTAGATCTTCTCCATCGGGATACCCATCGTATCGGAAATGATCTTCTGTACCTCGATCGGAAGATAGCCATAGATCTCCTGTGCCTTCTGCAGAACGGGCATCAGAGCGCCCGGATCGTTCTTGTAGGATTCGATCACAGCCAAGAGCTTGGCTTCCTGCTCGGCAGTGCCGTTGAACGGAACAGTTGTCTTAGTTGCCATTTTATGACCTCCCAGTTATTATTGGGGTACCCGGTGCTTTGCCCGGAAATGCCCCTGTTGCATGAAAATTCTGACCGCCACCTTGTCCACGGTGACTCGCCCCCATTTTAGTGAGCCTGTGAGTCAGAAACACACAGGCTTACATGCTTGATACTATTATAACATACATTTCGATAAAAATCTATCCGCAAACTAGACTAACGCGACGTCAGATTATTGTTTGTTTTGCACAATTTTATCAAAATTTATCGTTTTAAAGCACCAATTTTTCGTTGAATTTGTAAAATTTCGCATCAAAAATAAATCCGAGCTTGTGCATTTTCACAAGCCCGGATTTTAGTCTTTCAATACTGAAACTGTCCGTTTCCGATAAATTCGCACACCAGCGAATCCGGTGTCACCTGATCGCGGACGAGCGTGACGGCATGCTCCAGAAAATCGAGCATTTCCCGCACCAGCGGATCGCTCTGCATCTCATGGAATGCTTCGATCAGGAACGAACGGTACGCGCAGATCTCATACGCCATGAATGTGTCCACGTCGTAGGTCGAGCGGTACTTATAGGGCATGATGTACTTGTTCTCGCCCTCCTCCACGCTCTGGAACATCATCAGCGTATCCGCGAACGAGCGCTTGCGGAACAGCAGATCCCGCACCAGACGGCGCATCAGGCGGATCATCGCGGGATGCAGTTCCCTGCCGTCCTGCGTGATGCGGGTGCGGACGGATACGTAGATCTTCGCGGTATTCTCGTCCGGGAAATCGATGATGTCCGGGTTCAGGCTGTGGATGCCCTCGAGGATGACCAGCTCTCCAGGCTTGCGGTGAAGGGTCTTCCCTTCAAAAATGCGCGTCGATTCGCGAAAATCATAGGTCGGCAGATCGACCGGCTCGCAGTTGTAGATCTTCGTGAGCTGTTCGCTCAGGAATTCGCTGTCCACACGCTTCGGAGATTCCAGATCCAGCTTGCCCTGGTGGAACAGCTCGATCTCCTTTGGCGTCAGCGGGCTGAAATAGTTGTCGAGCGAGAGCGTGTGCGTCTCCACGCCCTCCTCGTCGAGCATCTTCTCGATCATGAGCGCCGAGGTCGTCTTGCCGGAGCCGGACGGTCCCGACAGCAGGACGATCGGTCGTTCCTCACGATGTACCTTGATGTCCTCCGCGATCTCCCGGAGACTGTCCAGATAGGCATCATTCGTGTGCCGGATGTAGGCGGGGGCGTTCCGGGTCAGTTCTTCGTTGATGTAGGATAGTTCAATTCTCATATCGTTACCTCCTTGCGAGGGTGATGGGATACGGGTGAGCCTGCCGCCTGATAGTGCGGCTATTATCTCTATGTTTCATTATACCATATTATTCCTAAAAAATCAAGTGGTTTTGGTAAATTTGTATGGATTGCCGTCCAAAATTGCCGCAGGCTGTCAACTGCACCCATCACGCAGAAAAGGCAGCTCCGGAAAGCTGCCGCTTTTATATAAATTCACTTGCAAATATCGCGCAGATATGCTATAATAGTACCGGAAGGAAGTGAGCACCATGCAGATCAACCGCAAGGAGAATCCGGATTTTCTCAACGACTATCTGACCCATATCACCGTCGTCAAGGGACTTGCGCCGAGCACGATCGGGGTCTATTATCAGGATCTCCGGCAGTTCCTGCGCTTTTACCGGCTCGATCAGTCCACGACGGACATACCCACCCGTGAGGCGCTGGAATCCGTTGACATCCGGGAGCTCACCATCGAGGATATCCGGAAGATCACGCTCCGGGATCTGCACAATTATTTCAGCTTTATCGCCGCCGAATGCGGCAACCACGACAAGATCCGCGTGCGCAAGGCGACCTCCCTGCGCAGCTTTTTCCGGTATCTCACCAAACAGGCGGCGCTCCTCGACTACGATCCGACCACGAATCTGGAGCTATCCCGCCCGAAACGCGCCCTCCCGAAATACCTGAATCTCAACGAAAGCCTGGATCTCCTGAAAACCGCCACCGCCGACAGCGAGGGCAAGCACAGCCTGCGGGATTACTGCATCCTGACGCTGTTCCTCAACTGCGGGATCCGTCTCGGGGAGCTCGTCGGGCTCAATCTCTCGTCGCTCGATCTTGAGGAAACGAAGATGCGCGTCCTCGGTAAGGGCTCCAAGGAGCGCGTTGTGTATCTCAATCCTGCGTGCATGTCGGCGCTGCGGGAGTATCTGTTCGAGCGCATGGAGGCGGAGACGGACGATCCGGCGCTGTTCCTCTCCAACCGGAACACGCGCATCAGCCGACGCCGGGTGCAGCAGACTGTCGAAAATGCCCTGAAAGCTGCGGGGCTCGACGGGCGCGGGCTCTCCACGCACAAGCTGCGCCACACCGCCGCGACGCTCATGTACCAGCACGGGCATGTGGATGTGCTCACGCTGAAAAACATCCTCGGTCATGAGAGCATCTCCACGACCGAGATCTACACGCACCTCTCCGACACCGCGATGCAGGAGGCAATGGATCACTCCCCGCTGGCGGACGTGAAGCGCAAAAAGCTCAAGTGAAGCAGGGCATATGCCCTGTTTTTTTATGTCTCTCCCGCAACCGGCAGGACGGCGCTGCGCGGCGGAACCGGCGTCGAAAAGACGATCTGCGTCGAGGTGTTCCCGAAACGCGAAAGCTCCCCGATAAAGCCGTCCAGCTCCTGCGTGCTCCCGAACGCGACCTTGATGAGCATCGAGTACACACCCGTGATGCAGTTGCATTCGAGGACGTTCGGACATGCACTGATGAAGGGGTAGAAGTCCTTTTTCTGCTGCGCAGGCAGCTCCAGACTGATGAATGCGGTGATCGGATAGCCCAGCTTCTGCTGATCGATCTCGGCGTGATAGCCGAGAATCAGCCCCTGCGCTTCGAGCTTTTCGATCCTGGCGGAGACTGCCGGGGCGGACAGGAACACCTGTGCGGCGATCGCCTTCAGCGGAATCCTGGCGTTCTGCTGCAGCAGTGAGATGAGCTTCTGATCGATCTGATCCATGAAAATTCCTCCTAAAAAAAGAGCGCACCAATCCCGTCGGGATCAGTACGCTCCATTGCGTTTCGATTCGGTTGTTACGTAATTCAGGACTGCTTGGGAGAATCGGATGTCTTCGGCTTGTCTGCCGGTGCAGCCTGCTCATCCGGTTTCTTTGCACGGCGCTTGAGCTTCTCCAGCTTTGCCTTTCTGTCCTGTACATCCTTGAGGGCATTGGTGTAGTATGCCTCGGCATCCTTGAAGCGGTTCACGATATAGGTATCGGTTGCCTGCTTGATTGCCTCGCTCTCAGCTCTTGCCTTTGCCACATCCGCATTCGCCTGCGCACGCAGCTCATCGCAGTCTGCCTTCGCCTTGGTCACTGCCTCAACAGCGCGGTTCTTTGCCTCACGGACAATCGCCTCCTCGGAAACGATCACCTTTGCGCGGTCCTCTGCCTGACGGACAACCTGCTCTGCCTTTGCCTCGGCTTCCTTGATGATACGGTCACGGTCGAATGCGACCATCTTCGCGTGCTTGATCTCCTGCGGGAGATTCAGACGGATATCGTTGATCAGCTCCGCAAGGCGCTCGCCATCGATGATCGCCTTGTGCTGTGCGAACGGAACACTGCTTGCCTTTTCGAGCAGCTGCTCCATGTCATCCAGAATTTCTTCAATACTCATTCTTTATCCTCCTTCATCAGACGCTTTTGGATCGTATCCAGGATACATTCCGGGACAAAGGGGCTGATATCCCCGCCGAAATAGGCAACCTGCTTGACGACGCTCGAGCTGAGATACATGTTCTCCTTGGCAGTCGTCAGAAATACGGTTTCTGCGCCTTCATATAATACTTTATTGGTGAGTGCCATCTGGAATTCGTACTCAAAGTCGCTGACCGCCCGCAGACCCTTGACGATCGCGACGGCATTGACGCGCCTGACATAATCCACCAGCAGACCGTCCAGAATATCGATCACAACATTGTCCAGATTCCGGGTCGCTTCTGCGATCATCATCATGCGCTCTGTCGTGGTAAAGCTGGCGGTATTCTTCATGGCATTCGTGGAGATCAGCACAATCACCTTGTCAAACATCGTGGAGGCACGCCGGATGATGTCCAGATGCCCCAGTGTGACGGGATCAAAGCTGCCGGGACACACTGCAATTCGTCTCATGCCTGCTCCTCCCCGGTCAGCTCATATACTGACACTACTATTTTACCATAAAAATAATCTTTTTGCAACTGTAAATTTGAAATTTTTTCCGGCAATTTACAATTCAATTCGTGCTCCGCGACAATTTTTCCGCCCGGTGACAGAATCGGCAGCAGCATCGGGATGATTTCGCTCAGGATCTCCATCCGGTAGGGCGGGTCGAGGAAGATGAGATCAAACGTCCCGCGTGCCGTTTTCACGTACTGCTCGGCAGTTTTCTGATGCAGCTCGCAGTTGTCGGTGAATCTGCACTTTTTCAGGTTCTCTTTCACGACCTCCAGCGATGCCTTGGACTGATCGACAAAGACCGCCTGTCTCGCGCCGCGGCTGAGCGCCTCGATGCCGAGCTGACCGGAGCCTGCGAACAGATCCAGCACGCGGGCGCCGGGGATCTCGAACTGAATTGCCGAGAACATGCCCTCCTTCACGCGGTCGGTGGTCGGACGGACGTCCAGTCCCTCCAATGTCTGCAAACGGATGCCCTTGGCGCTTCCCGTAATGACTCTCATATGTTGCCCTCCTCCTGCTGCCCGTGTAGATACTGATACAGCTTTGCAGCGGTTTTTTCCGATATACCGGCAGAATGAAGCTCCTCCTGCGTTGCCGTCAGGATCGCATCGCGTGTCTTGAAGTGCAGCATCAGCTTCTGTGCGAGCTTGTCACCGATGCCCTCGACCTGCGTCAGCTCCGACGCAAACGTGCGCTTCTTGTGCTTTTTGTGCATATACGCGACGGAATAGCGGTGCACCTCGTCCTGGATGCGCGTGAGCAGCTGAAATGCGCTCTGCGTGCCCGAAACGCTGATCTCCCCGCCGCCGGTCGCAATCGCACGGGTGCGGTGCTTGGAGTCCTTGACCATGCCGAACAGCGCGATTTCCGGTGCCATTTCCTGCACGATCGGCGCGACGGCATTCACATGCCCCGTGCCGCCGTCGAGCAGGATGAGATCCGGCGTGCGTGCGAAATACGGATCATCCGGGTCCCCGAGATGGCTCAGGCGCCGCCGGATGACCTCGCGCATACAGGCGTAGTCGTTCTGCCCCTCCTGCTCCTTGATGGAGAAGCGCTTGTACGCCTTTTTGAGGGGTCTGCCGTTTTCAAATACCACCATGCCCGCGACCATCGATTCGGACGCGAGATTGGAGATATCATAGCTTTCGATATATTTGGGGACATGCTCCATGCCGAGGATTTTCCCCAGCGCCTCCACCGCCAGCAGCTCCTTGCCGGTGCGGTTGCAGTGGACGGCGATATATTCCACAGCGTTTTCCTTTGCCATGCGCGTCAGCTCGATGCCGCCGCCGCGCTGCGGGACGGTGAGCTTCACCTTACGCCCTGTCTGTGCGCTGAGCATGTCAGCGAGCATGTCCATTTCCTTGATTTCTGCTTCCAGCAGAATCACCTTGGGCAGATCCGTCCTGCCGTGATAGAACTGCGGCACGAATGCATCCAGCGCCGCCTCCTCCGCCTCGTCGCGGAAGTGGTAATTCTGCTTGTCCCAGAGTCTGCCCTCCCGGTACATGATGACCGAGATGCACAGATCATCGCCGTTGTCGGCGGTGCCGATCACGTCCGCATCGCGGAAGTTGTTGTCGATGATCTTCTGGGACTCGCCCGCCTTCTGAATGGCGCGGATCCGGTCGCGAAGCTGTGCGGCACGCTCAAAATCGAGGTTTTCCGCCGCCTGCTCCATTTCCTGCGTCATGCGTTCGACGGATGCCGCCGAGCCGCTGCGGATGTAGCTCACCGCCTGCTCGATCAGCTCCCTGTATTTGTCCTGGGAGATGCGCCCCTGACAAACGCCCATACACCGATGGATATGGTAGTTCAGGCAGGGTCTCCCCTTTCGGAAACTCTCCGGGAATTTCTTGGTACAGGTCGGCAGACGGAACACCTGATTGACCTCCTCGACGGTCGATTTCGTCACGAAGCCGCCGGTGTAGGGTCCGATATACAGCGATTTGTCGTCCGTTTTCTGCTTCTCCGCCGTGATGCGCGGATAGGGCTCTGCCGAGACCTTGATATAGTGATAGCCCTTGTCGTCCTTGAGCAGGATGTTGTAGTGCGGCTTGTGCTGCTTGATGAGACTGCATTCCAGCAGCAGCGCCTCGTACTCCGAGCCGGTGACGATGAAATCATAGTCGTACACATGGGACACCATGCGGGCGACCTTGGGCAGATGATCGGCGCCCAGGCGGAAGTAGCTTGACACACGGTTGTGCAGGTTCTTCGCCTTGCCGATGTAGATGATGCCGCCCTGCGCATCCTTCATGAGATAAACGCCGGGCGACGTGGTCAGTTTCGAGGTTTTTTCGCGGAGAAAGGGCAGACGGGAGTTCTGCTCCTCCAAAATCCAGCCGTCAAAGTCGGACATGTCTGCCCCTCCTCCCTATTAAATATCATCAAAGAAATCGCTTCGGTACTTGACCTCACGCGCACGGTCGCCGTGGCAGTCGATCATGATGCGCTCCTGTGCATGCAAAAAGCGCAGGATCGAGAAAAATACCACATAGGCGATGGAATTGGCGAACAGCGTGATGTAAACGCCAAAATGGAACACAATACTGAACATACCCGCCAGCACGATGATCTCAGACACGATCACCGCCACCTCCAGCCCGGTATTCTTCGGCTCCAGCGCAAGGTAGGTGAACAGGATCGCGCCGGAATAGATCGAATGTACGATATTCAGCCAGATCACATGATTCTGGATAAACGTAAACCGCTCCGCATTGAAGTCCAGTATCATAATCACGACCTCTGTGATGAGGTAAATCAGCATCGCACCTTTCATGATATACCGGTGCCGGACGATCTTCCAGAAATTGATGATCGAAAACAGCATCATGGAAAAGCCTGCCGCTTCCACCGTATACGCCGCAATTTCCAGCGGTACAATCGTTACGTGGTGCCTGTCAATCGACCAGATATAGATCGATGTCAGAAATGCAAACACCAGAAACAGGATGTTTGCATACTGCCCGCAGGAAAAGCAGCGTTTCAGTCTGGGATGCATCTGCTATCACCCCTGCTTCGCTGCGAGCGCACGCTTGCCGATGTCATGACGGTAGTGAACCTTCTCCCACGAGATCGTCTCCACTGCCTGGTAGGACTTCGCCAGCGCGTTCTCCAGCGTATCCGCCGTTGCGGTCACGCCCAGCACTCTGCCGCCGGCGGTCAGGAATTTTCCGTCCGCGAATTTCGTGCCGGCATGGTACACAAATACACCCGCAGTCTGTCCCTTGTCGTCCAAACCTGCGATCTCCTTGCCGCTTTCGTACTTGACCGGATAGCCGCCGCTTGCCATAACCACGCACGATGCGCTTTCGTTCTTCCACTTCACGTCCACATCAGCGAGATTGCCCTCGTAGGTGGCAAGCATGATGTCCACGAGATCGGAATCCAGCAGCGGAAGCACGACCTGCGTCTCCGGATCACCGAAGCGGCAGTTGTACTCGATCACCTTCGGACCGTTGGGCGTGAGCATCAGACCGAAGTACAGGCATCCGGTAAACGGTCTGCCCTCCTTCTGCATCGCCTCGATGGTCGGCTTGAAGATCGTCTCCATACAAGTATCTGCAATATCCTGCGTATAATACGGATTCGGGGCAACCGTGCCCATGCCGCCGGTGTTCAGACCCTCGTCATTATCCAGCGCACGCTTGTGATCCATCGAGGAGATCATCGGCACAACCGTCTTGCCGTCGGTGAAGCTCAGCACGGACACCTCGGGACCCGTCAGGAATTCCTCAATGACGATTCTCGTGCTGCTCTCGCCAAACTTCTTGTTGTCGATCATTTCCTTGACGGCATCGACTGCCTCCTGCTCGTTCTGGGCGAGAATCACGCCCTTGCCGAGTGCCAGACCGTCCGCCTTGATGACGGTCGGATAGGTGTTCTGTGCCTTGATATAGGCAATTGCCGACTCGCTGTCGGTGAATACCTCATAGCCGCCGGTCGGGATGCTGTACTTCTTCATGAGATCCTTGGAGAAGATCTTGCTGCCCTCGATGATGGCGGCATTCGCCTTCGGGCCGAAGGTCTTGAAGCCCTCCTTCTGCATGGCATCGACCATGCCGAGTACGAGCGGATCATCCGGTGCCACAACGACCAGATCGGGATGCAGCTCCTTGGCGAGCTTGACCATGCCGTCGATGTCGGTCGCCTTCACGTCAAAGCACTTGGCATAGCGCGAAATGCCGCCGTTGCCGGGTGCGCAGTAGAGTTCGGTGGTCTTGGGGCTTTCGGCAAGCTTCATGATGATGGCGTGCTCTCTGCCGCCGCCGCCGACTACTAAAATCTTCATGGGATAACTTCCTTTCCTTCGCCGTCAGGACGGCGTATGTTTCGTAATATAGAGCTCGATCGCACCTGCACAGCAGAGCAGTACAAGAGCTGCGGTTCCCAGGAGCGAGAACAGATTCATCGCACCGTTTGCGACGCTGAATGCAGCTACCATCGCCGAACTTTCTCTCGAAATCAAAAGGCTCACCAGAACCACAGCACCTCGGTCTGTCAGCAGTGCGATCACATACAGGACAGGTGCGAGAATGACAGTTGCCAGCGCTTTTCCCTGTGAAACCGTATGGCTGACAAAGCTCCAGACCGCCGCGCCTCCGAGCGGCAGCAGCCGGATCAGAATCATCGCAATCAGAAAAAAGCGCCATTTCATGGATAAATCTGTAGTGAGCTTGCCATACAGCGGTGCCGCCAGCTGCGGCACGAACACAACTGTGCTTTGCAGCAGAATACACAAACCGATACAAACGATGGAATACAGGGCTAATTGTTTTGTTTCATTGGGCTTCTGCATTTTTTCCTCCGATATACAAAGCCGCCTTACCCCATTTGCAGGGGTAAAGCTGACTTTGAGTGCATATTAAATCAATGATGGAAGAGTCTGATGCCGGTGAATGCCATAGCGATATTGTACTTGTTGCAGGTCTCGATCACGTTGTCATCACGGATGGAGCCGCCCGGCTCTGCGATGTACGCAACACCGGACTTCTTCGCACGCTCGATGTTGTCACCGAACGGGAAGAATGCATCGGAACCGAGACAAACGTCCGTATTCTTGGCAAGCCATGCCTTCTTCTCCTCGGCAGTGAAGACTGCCGGCTTTACCTTGAAGATGCGCTGCCACTCGCCCTCGCGGAGCACGTCCTCGTACTCGTCACCGATGTAGACATCGATCGCATTATCGCGGTCTGCGCGGCGGATGTCATCCACAAACTGGAGCCCCAGCACCTGCGGACTCTGGCGCAGCCACCAGTTGTCAGCCTTCTGACCGGCAAGGCGGGTGCAGTGGATTCTGGACTGCTGACCGGCGCCGATGCCGATCGCCTGACCGTCCTTGACGTAGCAGACGGAGTTGGACTGGGTGTATTTCAGGGTGATGAGGGAGATCAGCAGATCGTCCTTCTTGTCGTCGGGAATATTCTTGTTCTCGGTCACGATGTTGGACAGCATCTCGCGGTTGATGTCCAGCTCGTTTCTGCCCTGCTCGAAGGTCACGCCGTATACCTGCTTGCGCTCGATCGGATTGGGCTTGTAGCTCTCGTCCATCTGGAGGATGCAGTAGGTGCCCTTGCGCTTGGACTTCAGGATCTCCAGTGCCTCCGGCTCATAGCCCGGTGCAATCACACCGTCGGATACCTCGCGCTGGATCATCTTTGCGGTGCAGACGTCCACAACATCGGACAGCGCGATGAAATCGCCGTAGGAGGACATTCTGTCCGCGCCGCGGGCTCTTGCATAGGCGGAAGCCAGCGGGGTCAGGTCACCGAGATCATCCACCCAGTAGATCTTCTTGAGGGTATCGGACAGCGGTCTGCCGATGGCAGCGCCTGCCGGGGATACATGCTTGAAGGAGGTCGCTGCGCAAACGCCGGTTGCTGCCTTGAGCTCCTTGACGAGCTGCCAGCCGTTGAGGGCATCAAGCAGGTTGATATAGCCGGGCTTGCCGTTCAGAACGGTGATCGGCAGCTCGGTGCCGTCCTCCATGAACACGCGGGACGGCTTCTGATTCGGGTTACAGCCGTATTTTAACTGCATTTCATTTGCCATTGTAGGTCATTCCTTTCCAATTTTGATATCATCAGGTCACGGGCCGCGGTTGATGATACTATCCAGATATTCCAGCCCAAGCGATGCAAGTACGGCAAGAATGGACAAAATGCCGGAACCTGCAATGCTCCACAGAAATATCTCCAAATACAATTCACCCAAGCGATTACGCAGTGAAAGCGCATGTGTTCTGCCAAGAGAAGGCTGGTATTTCACAAGTACCACAGGAGCTGTCAGCATGATGAAAAGCCCTGTCAGCATCAACACGATACCGCCCGCTTTGTTTTCCGCATTAAAAACAAGCATACCGCCTGTTTCACAAACGGAAACCAGGCTGACCGGCAGAATTTTCCACCGATTCCAGCGGCGAAGCTGTTTCTGATATCTCTGCCGTTCTGTCTCAAGCCAGCTAAGGGTATCCTCAAGTGCCTCTTGCTGCCACCTCTCCTCCTGCGAATCCATCACTTGGAGTACTTGTTGATAATCTTAGACTTTGCCTCGCCGGTTGCGATGTCGATATAGCGCACGAACAGAGACACCTTGTTGTCCTCGTTCAGGGCATTCCAGAGACCGTCTGCAAATTCGTCGAGATCGTTCGGGATGATGACCTTCTTCGGCTCACCCTCGAAGGACGGCAGCGGATTGCCGTCACCCATGTAGGTGTGGATGAAGTGACCAAATCCGTTGATCGGCGTACCATAGGCGAATGTGAAGCGCTCCACGCTGTCCGGGTTGCCGTCGGCGGATTTCAGGATGGACATGGCATAGTTGAAGCTGCCGTTCTCCACATGCATGATGCCGGAAATGCGGGGTGTGTAGTTCGGTGCATCGTCCTCATACTCGCGGGTGCGAAGGGACTGCTCGAAGGTCTGCTGCTTGTCCATCAGCTCGTAGATCGTGTCAGTCTGGTCGCCGTTGGTGACGATTGTCTTGTTGCCCAGCACGCGGACCGGTGCGTAGATAATCAGGTGCGGATCGGAGAGCTTGGAGGGATCAGCCGCCTCGGTGCGGATACCGTCCTCTGTCTCGGTAAACACGCGGTTGCGGGAATTGACGCTTCTGCCCATGATGAAATAGGCAGTCACAGCGGACTTGCCGTCAGCGGACTTGCCGATAACGATGCCGCGCCCGGGATAGGAATTGCTTTTCAGTTCCTCATAAATGTCGAGTGTTTTCATGGTAATTCCTCCTTATTTCTTCAGATCAATATACGCCCTGCCGTCAATGACCGTCAGTCTGTCCTCACAGAACAGGCTCACCGCCTGCGGCAGAATGTGCCACTCCGCCTGCTCCATCACGCGGCGCTGTAAAATCTCCGGTGTATCGCCGTTTTCCACGGCAACTGCCTTCTGGAGAATGATCGGGCCGCCGTCGCAGATCTCGTTGACAAAATGCACCGTCGCGCCGGTCAGCTTCACGCCCTTGGCGAGTGCGTGCTCATGGACATGCAGCCCGTAGAAGCCGTCGCCGCAGAAGGACGGGATCAGCGAGGGATGCACGTTGATGATGCGGTTCTCGTAGCGCTGAATCAGCGATTTATCGAGGATAATCATGAATCCTGCGAGGACGATCAGGTCTGCCTGCTCCTCCTCCAGAACCTTGATGAGTGCCTCGGTATAGGTCTGGTTGTCCGGGTAGTCCTTCCGCGGGACAACCCGTCCGGGAATCCCCGCATTTTTGGCGCGTTCCAGCGCGAAAGCGTCCGGGTTGGAGGAGATCACGCAGGTGATCTCTCCGCCCTTGATGGCGCCGGATTTCTGCGCATCGATGAGCGCCTGTAAATTCGTGCCGCCGCCCGAAACGAGGACAACGATATGTTTCATTCGATCACATCCCAAATAAAGAATCATATAAGACTTTGAGCATGAGCAGCTCCGCAAGATACACAATCATGCTGATAATCGCAATCCGGAAATCAAAATGCTGCTGCTCAAACCGATCCTCAGCGCGTTCGGTGAAATAGAAAAGCTCCGGCTGTTCAGGCACATAATGAACCTCCCAGATTTCCTTATCCGCATACCACGGCTGAAAACTCCAGATGGGGTATTCCGCCTTAACCGTTCCGCGGTCTGTCTCAAATTCGACGACCGGTTTCCAGACCTTATAGTAAGTTTTGCCCCCCGCATAACGATGGTGGCAGCGCCGTGTTTCCACATGATAATCCACGACCTTTGCCGCTGCGGTCAGGGTAAAGCGGAACACTTCGCGAATCCGATTCCTGCGGTGCCATTCCGTGCAAATCCACGCAGCAAGCGCCGGTGCCGGTGCTGCAAGCTTCCAGCCGAGTGACGGCAGCAGGACACCGGCTGCCACAAAGCCAATGCAAACAACCGCACCCAATGCAAGGATTGCCCATTCCAGCGGTGAATAATCCGGTCTGTCCATTGACTCTACCTCCTGTCGCAGCTGCGCGCTTAATCGAGGATGACGCCCTCCTCGGACTCTACCAGCTCACCGAGGATGTAAGCCTCCTCGCCGGCTGCATTCAGGATCGAAACTGCCTTGTCGGCATCTTCCGCATTGACGGACAGGATCATGCCGACACCCATATTAAAGGTGTTGAACATGTCGCGCTCCGGAATATGACCGGTTCTTGCGATCAGATCGAAGATCGGGAGCACCTGCACATCCTTCTTCGCGATGTGCGCAGAAATCCCCTGCGGGAGCGAACGCGGAATATTCTCATAGAAGCCGCCGCCGGTGATGTGGGAAACGGACTTGACGGTCACTTCCTCCATCAGCTTGAGGACGGGCTTCACATAGATCTTGGTCGGGGTCAGCAGGCTCTCACCGAGGGTCTTGCCCAGCTCGTCAAAATGCACGGCGAGGTTCTTCTCGTTGATGGCAAATACCTTGCGCACGAGAGAGAAGCCGTTGGAATGGACACCGGAGGACTTGAGGGCGATCAGCACGTCGCCTGCCTTCTGGCTGGAGGTATCCACAATCTTCTTCTTGTCCACAACGCCGACTGCAAAGCCTGCGAGGTCGTACTCGTCTACCGGATAGAAGCCCGGCATCTCGGCTGTTTCACCGCCGACCAGAGCGCATCCGGACTGCACACAGCCCTCTGCGATGCCGGATACAATCGTTGCGATCTTCTCCGGGTAGTTCTTGCCGACTGCGATGTAGTCGAGGAAGAACTGGGGCTTGGCGCCGCAGCAGATAATGTCGTTCACGCACATTGCCACGCAGTCGATACCCACGGTATCATGCTTGTCCATCAGGAAGGCAAGCTTCAGCTTGGTGCCCACGCCGTCCGTACCGGAGACAAATACCGGCTTCTCGATGCCGGTCAGATCCGGCTCAAACAGACCGCCGAAGCCGCCGATGCCGGACAGTACACCCGGAACATTGGTCTTGGCGATGTGCTCCTTCATGAGCTTGACTGCTTCATAGCCTGCTGTTACGTCAACGCCGGCTTTCTTGTAGCTCTCAGAAAAACTATTCATGGTTTTCCTCCTAATTTCGCCCTGGCAGAAAAGAATGATGCCAGGTAATCATTTCCTATCGACTTTTTAAGGCTGGTATCGGGGGGGCTGCCCGCCCCCCGCGGACTTTACTCTTTGCCGTCCCAGCAGTAGGTGCAGAGCTTGCACTGCTCCAGTCCGATCGCGCGGACCGTGCCGGGGAGCGACTGGAATTCGAGACTCGTCAGCTTGAGCCGGCGGCAGATCTCGTCGCGCAGCTTTCTGCCGCGCTCGGTCTCCGAATCGCTGTATTCGTCCAGATGCTGGATGCCCTCGGGTCCCTCGAACGCATCAATAACCTGACGCGCAATGAGCTCCATCTCGGACGTGCTTCTGGAGAAGTTCAGATACTTGCAGCCGTACATGATCGGCGGACATGCGGAGCGCATATGCACTTCCTTCGCGCCGTTCTCGTACAGGAATTCAACCGTCTCGCGCATCTGGGTGCCGCGGACGATGCTGTCGTCCACGAACAGCAGGCGCTTGCCCTCGATCAGCTCGTGAACCGGGATCAGCTTCATCTTGGCAACCTGGTTGCGCAGGCTCTGCGTGGTCGGCATGAAGCTGCGCGGCCAGGTCGGGGTGTACTTGATGAACGGTCTTGCAAACGGGATGCCGCTGCGGTTCGCATAGCCGATGGCGTGGGGCGTACCGGAATCCGGCACACCGCAGACATAGTCCACATCCGGCAGTCTGCCGGCGCGGATGTCATTTTCTGCCATAATCTCGCCGTTGCGGGTGCGCATCGTCTCGACGGTCACACCCTCGTACACGGCATTCGGATAGCCGTAATATGTCCACATGAACGAGCAGATCTTCAGATCCTCGTCCTTGCCGGGGCAGACTGTCTCGCAGCTCTTGGGTGTGAGCTTCACGATCTCGCCCGCCTTCAGCTCCTTGTGGAAATAGTAGCCGAGCTTCTGGAATGCGAAGGATTCCAGCGAGAAGCAGTAGCCCTCCTCGTTCTTGCCGATGATGATCGGCAGTCTGCCGCGCTTGTCGCGTGCGCAGAGGATGCCGTCCTCGGTGAGAACCACGAGATTCATCGTGCCCTCGATGCGCTCCTGCGCATAGCGGATGCCGTCGGTGATGGTATTCTTCTGCGCGATCAGTGCGCCGATGAGGTCGCCGGAGTTGATGTTGCCGCTGCTCATCGCCTCGAAGCTTGCGCAGCCGGCATCCAGCAGCTCCTCCATGAGCTCCTTGGCATTGCGGATGATGCCCACACTGCACACGGCAAACAGCCCGTGCTTGGAGCGCATCAGGATGGGCTGGGGGTCGGTATCGCTGATGCAGCCGATACACAGCCCGCCCTTCATGGATACCACATCATCCTCGAATTTCGTCCGGAAGGGCGAATTCTCGATGCTGTGGATGGCACGCTGGAACCCCTTTTCCTTGGAGAACGCGGTCATGCCGCCGCGGCGCGTGCCTAAATGGGAATGATAATCCGTTCCGAAAAATACATCCGTTACGACGTCGCGCTCGGATGCTGCTCCGAAAAATCCACCCATATTACTCTCCCATCAGACGCTTCATGATCTCCTGGTATGCCTCCTCGACATTGCCCAGGTCTCTGCGGAAGCGATCCTTGTCAAGCTTCTCGTGGGTGGTGCTGTCCCAGAAACGGCAGGTATCCGGGGAGATCTCGTCTGCGAGGATGATCTGACCGTCAGCGGTCTTACCAAACTCGATCTTGAAGTCGATCAGGTCGATGTTGAGCTTCTTGAAGAAGCCGACCATGAACTCATTTACCTTGAAGGCGTACTTTGCGATGGTGTCCAGCTCCTCCTTGGTTGCCAGACCCAGTGCCAGTGCATAGTAGTCGTTGATGAACGGATCGCCCAGCTCGTCATTCTTGTAGCTGAACTCGAGGATCGGAGTCAGGAGCTGCTTGCCCTCCTCAACGCCCATTCTCTTGGAGAAGGAACCTGCTGCCACGTTGCGGATGATAACCTCCAGCGGTACGATGGAAACCTTCTTGACGATGGTCTCACGGTCGGAGATCTCCTCTACGAGATGGGTCGGAACACCTTCCTTTTCCAGCAGGGAGAACATGTAATTGGTCATCTTGTTGTTGATGACGCCCTTGCCGGTGATGGTACCCTTCTTCTCGCCGTTGAAAGCGGTTGCATCGTCCTTGTAATCCACGATCACGAGGTTCGGATCATTGGTTGCAAAGACCTTCTTAGCCTTGCCCTCATACAGCTGCTCGCCCTTCACTACATTTGCCATTTCTGTTTACCTCCATCAAAGATCAAAAATGTATAATACCCTATGTTTCCGGTCGGCTCTGATTCAGAAAGCAGTTTTGCGGGGCTTCGCCCCACACCCCTTTCTGAAAACAAGTTTTCAGAGCTTCCGGTTACAGGGAATTTACCTGTTCCTGCAGCGCTGCATCCTTCTTGGCAACGCCCTCTGCCATATCCTGCTTCATGTCTGCCAGTGCCTTTGCCAGCTTCTCGTCGGACAGTGCCAGCATCTGGACTGCCAGAACGCCTGCATTCGCCGCCGCATTGATGCCGACCGTTGCGACCGGTACTCCCGGAGGCATCTGCACCGTTGCCAGAAGCGCATCCATACCGTCGAGCGCCGCGGATTTGATCGGGATGCCGATCACCGGGAGCGTGGTGTGTGCCGCCAGGACACCGCCGAGATGGGCTGCCATGCCGGCTGCCGCAATGATTACGCCGAAGCCGTTTGCTGCTGCATTCTTCGAGAATTCTGCCGCTGCATCGGGGGTGCGGTGTGCGGACATTACTCGCACTTCATACGGTACGCCAAAGGATTTGAGCTTCTCGACCGCAGCCTTGACAACCGGGAAATCGCTGTCGCTTCCCATGATGACTGCTACTTTTTTTGCCATAAAAGATGCCTCATTTCTCCGTGCCGGTAAGCGGTACAGCAGATTGCACGGGATGCTCTGCTGCCGGTCTATTCCTCCTCATCGGACTCCGACGGAACCTGCGGCTCCGCACTCTGGAAATCCAGATTTGCCGATGTCAGGATCATGTGATTGTCTGTTCCCCTACGGAACAGCAGGTGCATCTGCACCATCTGATCGCTCTCGCGCTTGCCGGATCTATGGTACATCGCGGAAAACGCCAGATCATAGAGCTCCTTGTCCTGGCGGGCAAGGGAGAAATCAAACACGCGGTCGATCCGCGCCCCCGGCATCGTGCCGGGCTTGGTCAGACCGCTGAGATGGTCGCTGGTGGTGATGGCGGACAGACCGCTGAAATCGTCCGCAAGCAGCATCCCGGTGTAGGCTGTGATGCATTTGCTGACCGTCAGCAGATCCGCCTCGGTCAGCTCGGACAGGTAGACCTGATTGGAAACGCGCCATTCCAGAGTCCGGTTTCCGACGGGGGTTTTCATTTCGGCACGCTGCAGCGCGGGCTTCGGCGCATCAACATTGTACCAGAAATCGCATCCCTCCGCTGTCAGGATCAGGTAGCGTCTTGCAAAGGATGCCGCCTCGTAGCCTGTGGAGAATACCATCCGGTAGTCGCTGTCGTAGATGATGCATGTCCCGTCAGCCGCAACGGTTCCCGCCTTGTAGCCGTTGCCCAGATTCCGGAATTCGCTGTAAACGAACGGCAGGACGATATTTTCCTCGTAATCGATGCCGCCGATGAGGATATCGCTCCCGAAACGGCGCGACACCAGCACAATATTCGGCGTCACATCGAGGATTTCCATCCACTCCGGCTCGATCACCACGGCACCGTCGGCATTGATAACGCCGCAGAAGCCGCCGGGATTGCGGAACACCTGCATCTTCCCGTAGCTCTGCATAAGGCTGTCCACCTTGTCATCCGAGCCGATCTTGCCGTTGTTCTTGGTCACATCAAAATAGAACCGCGTCAATCCGATCGTCAGGATGATCGCTGCGATAAACAGGATCGAGATCAGGAGCTTCGCGCGGTCACTCACTCGTCCTCCTCCTCACGGCGGGCACGGTAGATCTCCTCATCCTCGCGCATGATGAAGATCGGGCGGTGCTTGACCTCAAGATAGGTGCGCGAGAGGTACTGACCGAGGATGCCCGTGCAGAAGAGCTGGAGTCCTGCCATCAGGCTCATGATGCAGAGCGCTGCGAGGAACCGCAGATCCGGATCCGGCACAACGCATGCCTTGACGATGAAGAAAATGAGCAGGATCAGCGCGATGAAGCAGATCAGAGCGCCGAGGACTGCGGAAATGGCGAGAGGTGCGGTGGAGAAGGCGAAAATGCCCTCCAGCGAGTATTTGAACAGTCCCCAGAACGACCACGACGAGGTACCTGCGGGGCGCTCGACGTTCTCATACTCGATATAGCGGGTCCGGAAGCCGACCCAGCTGAAAATGCCCTTGGAAAAGCGGTTATACTCATGCATGTCCAGAATGGAATCGACCATCTGGCGTGTCATGAAGCGGAAATCCTGGGCACCGTCCACGATCTCGGTCTGGGAGATCTTGTTCATGATCTTGTAGAACAGTCTGGCAAATGCGGAACGGACCTTGGATTCGCCCTCACGGCTGACACGGCGGGTGGTGGCGCAGTCGTACTCGCCGTCCTTGACGAAATTGTACATTTTCGGCAGGAATGCGGGCGGATGCTGGAGATCTGCATCCATGACGACGACAAAATCACCCTTGGAGCCCTTCAGTCCCGCATACATGCCAGCCTCCTTGCCGAAGTTGCGGGAGAAGGATATATAGCGCACGCGCTGGTCTCCGATGGACATTTTCCGCAGGATCTGGAGCGTCTTGTCCTTGGAGCCGTCATCAATGAACAGCAGCTCGAATGCAAGCTCGGAATGTTCCTCCTGCATCTGCGCCATGACCTTCTGAATCTCCTCGTAAAACAGGGGCAGAACGTCCTCCTCATTGTAGCACGGTACGACGATCGAAATCAATTTCATGAGATACCTCCTGAACAATACCAATACAGTATTAATCATACTACAAAATCCCGAAGAATGCAAGGGGTTTTTGTCAATCTTTTTTGTATATTTTTTGAACAAATCAATTTTCCGCGAAATACAGGCAATATTTTTTCAACAGTGCATTTGTCTATTTATACAAAAATCAAAAGAATCTGCCCGCATAGCTGTATGCGGGCAGGATTCGGTTATTCTCCCATGATATGCGCAACCGCGGCATCCATCGCATCGGACTCGTGCAGCTCGATCACACCCTGATCGACGCATTTTGCCAGTGCCGGATCAAACGGTATCTGTGCCAGCAGCGGAATACCATACTCCTTGGCGATCTCCGCCGTGTGGCTCTCGCCGTAGACCATGATCTTCCTGCCGCAGTCGGGACATACGGCATAGCTCATGTTCTCCACGATGCCGAGCACCGGAATGTCCATCATCTTCGCCATCTTGACCGCCTTCTGGACGATCATGGATACCAGCTCCTGCGGCGAGGTGACGATCACGATGCCGTCCACCGGGATGCTCTGGAATACTGTCAGCGGTACGTCGCCTGTTCCGGGCGGCATATCCACGAACATATAGTCCACGTCGTCCCAGATCACATCCGTCCAGAACTGCTTGACAACGCCCGCAATGACCGGACCTCTCCAGACAACCGGGTCGGTGTCGTTCTCGAGCATCAGGTTCACGGACATGATGTCGATGCCGAACTTGGAGCGTGCCGGGATCATGCCCAGCTCATTGCCGAGCACCTTGCCCTTGATGCCGAATGCCTTCGGGATGGACGGACCTGTCAGGTCTGCGTCGAGGATGGCAGCGTGAGCACCGGCTCTCTGCACGCCGACCGCCAGCATGGACGATACCAGCGACTTGCCGACACCGCCCTTGCCGCTGACAACGCCGATGACCTTCTTGATCTTGCTCAGCTCATTGGGCTTTTCCAGCATGCTCTGCGGTGCGGTGCGCTCCGAGCAGGCACTTCCGCAGGTACTGCAATCGTGTGTACATTCACTCATGATTAGGATTCTCCTTTATACTTCTGATTTTCAGGGTCGCCCCTGGGATCGATACAAAACCGCGATGCGGTATTGCTGACATTGGTTATAGAAGCGGCGCGAACATGCGCAGCACCCAGCCTGCCATGCGCTTCGGGATGGAGCGCTTCTCGCAGTCACCGAGCGTGATCTCGATGCAGTGATGCAGCGTTTCGTCGAAATCATGCCGCACCTGCCGCACTGTGCTGCTCCCGTACAGGACTGCCGCACATTCAAAATGCAGGTACAGACTCCGGTAATCCATGTTGATCGTCCCGACGACGCTGACAACATCATCCGACGTCATGTTCTTCGCATGGACAAAGCCCGGCTCGTACTCGAAAATCCGCACATGCTGCTCCAGCAGCTCACGGTAGTAGCTCCATGCCGTTTCATAGGCATACCACTTGTCCGGGATGTGCGGGGTCATGATGCGCATATCCACGCCGCGCTTTGCCGCCAGTCCCATCGCTGTAATCAGCTCATGATCGAGGATCAGGTACGGGGTCATGACATAGCAGTAGCGCTTGGCATGGTTGATAATGTCCAGATAGACGTTCTTTCCGACATTCTCGTCGTCCGTCGGGGAATCACTGTAGGGCTGGATGAAGCCGTCTGTCGTGCCGTGGATGAGCTCCGTCGGGCGGTAGGGGTCCAGATCCGTCGTTTTCGTGTCCAGATCCCAGAGCTGGAGGAACATCACCGTGAAGCTCCATGCCGCATCCCCCTTGCAGAGGATGCCGCCGTCCTTCCAGTGTCCGAAGCGGAGCTTCCGGTTGATATACTCATCCGCCAGATTGATGCCGCCCGTGAAGGCGGTATGCCCGTCGATCGCGAGGATCTTCCGGTGATCGCGGTTGTTCTGCGCGGAGGACAGGAACGGCTTGAAGGAGTTGAACACCCGGCACTGGATGCCGAATTCCGAGAGCTTCTGGAAGTACTCGTGCGGCATCATGAACTGCGTGCCGAAGCCGTCGTACATGAGCCGGACGTCGATGCCCTGCGCCGCCTTTTCCTTGAGCAGCGTCAGGATCTCGTCCCACATCACACCGTTGTTGATGATGAAGTATTCCAGGAAGATATAGCGCTTTGCCGCCTTGATCTCGCGCTTCATCGCCTCGAACATCGCCTCGCCCACGGGATAGAACTCCGAAACATAGTTCCGGTAGGCGGGATACCCGCCGTAATCCGCGATGTACCGCGCCAATCCCCCCTGATCCGGGTAGGCGTCCTCAATTGCTTTACGGATGGCGGGATCCTGCGTGAGATCCTTTTTCGTCTCACGCATTTTATCCGCACATTCCTGCTTGATCGTCTTGTGCCCCGCATCGGTCTTGACCAGCAGATAGGCAAAGCCCGCAAACAGCGGCAAAATGAGCATCGCGACCAGCCACGGAATTTTATACGACGGATTCTCCGAGGTGTTCGTGATATAGATCACCAGCACCACGTCAAGTGCGATCAGCACCGCATAGACCGGCAGGTAATGCTGACTCAGGAACAGGATCGTGAGCACCAGCATCGCTGCCTGGATCAGCAGCAGCACCACGAACAGCGTGTTCCGGTTCAGAAGGATGCGTATCAGCTTACGCAGGAATTTCCGCATGATCTCACGCTCCCTTCGTTACTTCTGTTTCAGGTACGGCGCAAGGTATCTGCCCGTGTAGGAGGCATCGCTCTGCGCGATCTCCTCCGGCGTGCCCTGCGCGACGATCATGCCGCCGCCGTCGCCGCCCTCGGGTCCGAGGTCGATGATCGTATCCGCAACCTTGATGACGTGCATGTTGTGCTCGATGACGATCACGGAATTGCCCGCATCCACGAGCCTTTGCAGCACTTCGATCAGCCGGTGGACATCTGCGGCATGCAGACCCGTCGTCGGCTCGTCGAGGATATAGACCGTCCTGCCCGTTGCACGCTTGGACAGCTCCGTGGAGAGCTTCACGCGCTGTGCTTCACCGCCGGAAAGGGTCGTGGCGGGCTGTCCGATTTTCAGGTAGCCGAGTCCCACCTCCTGGAGGGTCTGGAGCTTGCGGGCAATCTTCGGGATGTGCTCGAAGAACAGCACGCCCTCATCTACGGTCATTTCCAGCACGTCGTGGATGGATTTGCCCTTGTAATGCACCTCCAGCGTCTCGCGGTTGTAGCGTCTGCCCTTGCAGACCTCGCACGGAACGTAAACATCCGGCAGGAAGTGCATCTCGATTTTCAGGATGCCGTCGCCCTCGCAGGATTCGCACCGTCCGCCCTTGACATTGAACGAGAACCGCGCCGGACCGTAGCCCTTGCTTTTCGCGTCGTTCGTCTGTGAGAACAGCGTGCGGATGTCCGTGAAAACACCGGTATACGTCGCCGGATTCGAGCGCGGCGTTCTGCCGATCGGTGACTGGTCGATGCAGATCACCTTGTCGAGATGCTCCATTCCCTCGATCCGGTCGCAGGCACCGCCCTTGATCTTGGCGCGGTTCAGCTCGGCGGCGAGATGCTTGTAGAGAATCTCGTTGACCAGCGAGGATTTGCCCGAGCCGGAAACGCCCGTCACACATACCAGCTCACCAAGCGGAATGCTCACGTCGATATTCCGGAGATTGTGCTCCTTGG
>ONEQ01000037.1 GCA_900316885.1 uncultured Eubacteriales bacterium
TGCAATTTGTGCAGGCTGCTTTGTCGTTGGCAGCAATTGGCAAGCACCTTTTGGAGTGAGGAGCGGAGCGACGAACAGAGAAAGGTGCTTGCCGCGGCATCCGCGACCGCTCACGCTGCATACGCATCATGGTATTCCATAGGTGTCATGCTGCTCAATTTACGATATGCAGACTGCCTATTTTGCGAAGCTTGAGGAAGAAAACAAGGATTGAAATAACGCCCGGAGATTTTGGTGAAATCCTCCGGGCTTTTCTTCTCGTATTTTGATTGTTAACCTGTTTTGAATAAATGGTTGACAATCGAAAACTGATGTGGTATAATAGGGTAGAAAATGCAAAACGAGGTGGTCACATGAAAACCAAAGACATGATCCTGATCGCGATGTTTGCGGCTCTGACAGCTGTCGGCGCCTACATCCGCATCCCCGTTCCCGTCTGTCCGTTCACGCTGCAATTCCTGTTTACCACACTGGCAGGTCTGATCCTGGGCGGCAAAAAGGGCGCATTGGCTGTTGCGGTGTACGTCCTGCTCGGACTGATCGGACTTCCGGTGTTTACGGGCGGCGGCGGCATCGGCTATGTGCTGCAGCCGACCTTCGGGTATCTGCTCGGCTTCATCGCCGGCGCCTGCGCGACCGGAACCATCGTCCGCCGCGGCAGCCTGACCATGCCGCGCCTGCTGACCGGCTGCTTTGCGGGGCTCCTCATTGTATATGCCATGGGAATGGCGTACTACTGGGCAATCAGCCGTTTCTGGCTGGGTCAGCCGATCGGATTGGTTCCGCTGTTTGTGTATTGCTTTCTGCTGGCAGTTCCCGGTGACATCTGCCTGTGCATCCTGTCGGCTTTGCTCGGAAAAAAGCTGATCCCTGTTACCGGACTGTCCTATCACCCTGTATCATAAAAAAGGAGTTTGCTATGGATATTTTAAAGCTTGCCGATGAGATCATCGGTGGAAAACGCATCCGCCGCGGCGCGGACACGGACTTTTTCCTGACAGCCGATCTGGATTCCCTGTGTACGGGCGCCGACCGGATCCGGAAGCATTTCTGCGGAGAGCATGTGGATCTGTGCAGCATCATCAACGGCAAAAGCGGCAAATGTTCGGAAAACTGCCGTTTCTGCGCTCAATCCGCCCACAACTGCACCGGTGTCAGCGAGTACTCGTTTCTCGACAAGGAAACGATTCTCAAGGAGTGCCTGCACAATGAGGAGAAAGGCGTTCATCGCTTTTCCATTGTGACAGCCGGACGGACGCTCAGTGACGGGGATTTTGAGAAGGCGGTGGATGCCTACACCACACTCCACGAAAAAACGCACATGCTGCTGTGCGGTTCGCACGGACTCCTGACAGAGGAGCAGTTCCGCCGCCTGCGTGCAACGGGCGTGAACCGGTATCATTGCAATATCGAGACATCCCGCCGGAATTTCCCGAACATCTGCACGACGCATACCTATGAGGACAAGATTGCCTGTATCCAACGCGCCCAGAAGGCAGGCTTTGAGGTATGCTCCGGCGGCATCATCGGCATGGGCGAGACATGGGAGGATCGGATCGACATGGCAATCAGCCTTGCAGAGCTTGGGGTCAATTCGATTCCGATCAATGCGCTGATGCCGATTCCGGGAACGCCGCTCGAAACGCTCCCCAGACTGTCCGAGGAGGACATCCTGCGGACGGTTGCCATCTTCCGGTACATTGTCCCGACCGCGCAGATCCGTCTTGCGGCAGGGCGGGATTTGTTACAGGATTGTGGAAAAAGGGCATTTCTGTCGGGAGCAAATTCCACGATCACCGGTGATATGCTCACAACCTCCGGCAATGACATTCACGCGGATGTCAGTATGCTGAAAGCCATGGGATTTGCGCTCGGGCAGGAGAGCGAACATGCGTAAGGGAATGTTTATCACCGGAACCGGAACGGATACCGGCAAGACCTACATCACAGCTCTGCTGCTGAAAAAACTGCATGAAGCCGGTCTGCACTGCGCCTACTTCAAGGCAGCAATGAGCGGCAACGCGCGTGACAGCAGGGGAGAGCTGATCCCCGGTGACGCTCTGCATGTCAGAACGGTCTCCGGCATTTCCCAGCCGCTGCATGAAATGTGTCCGTATGTGTACGAAACCGCCGTTTCGCCGCATTTAGCCGCAAGGCTGGAGGGCAGCCCGGTGGATCTGGAGATCGTCCGGAAGCAGTATGCGGAACTGACAGCGCAGTATGAGTATATCCTCGCAGAGGGAAGCGGCGGCATCGTGTGCCCGCTGCGGTATGACGACAAGAGGATTTTTCTCGAGGATGTCATCAAGACGCTCGATTTGCCCTGTGTGCTCGTTGCGGATGCGGGACTTGGAACCATCAACAGCGTCGTTCTGACCGCGGAATATATGCGGTCGCACGGAATTTCCGTGAAGGGAATCATCTTCAATCATTTTCATGCAGGAAATGTCATGGAAGAGGACAACAAAACCATGTGTGAAGCCCTGACCGGAATTCCCGTGCTTGCCTGTGTCAGCGACGGCTGCACCGACATCGGCCTCAGCGCGGAAGCCATCGCTTCACGATGTGAACAGGAGTGAAATCATGATCTGGTATCCCTACGCACAGATGCAGACACTTGCACCGCCGATTCAAATCCGTTCTGCCAGGGGCGTGCATCTTTACACCGAGGACGGGCGCGACCTGATCGATTCTGTTTCGTCGTGGTGGAGCGTCATTCACGGCTACAACAACAGCGAAATCAACGACGCGATCAAATCGCAGCTTGACAAATTCGCCCATGTCATGCTGGGCGGGCTGACGCATGAGCCGGTTCAGCAATTATCCGACAAGCTCGCGGCGTGGCTCCCGGGCGATCTGAACTACTGCTTTTTCTCGGATTCGGGCAGTGTCGCCGTGGAGGTCGCGCTGAAAATGGCATTGCAGTTCAACACGAACCGCGGCTCCGACCGCAGTCTCATCCTCGCCCTGGAGCATGCCTATCACGGTGACACCTTCAAGGCAATGGAGGTCGGGGACGACGAGGATTATTACTTCGCGTTCGGCAGCTCCAACGAAAAAAAACGCGGTGTCGTGCATATTCCGACGACAATTCCCGCCCTGGAGCAGGCGTTTGCAGCGTATGGCGACCGGCTGAGCTGTTTCATCGCGGAGCCCCTGCTGCAAGGGGCGGGCGGTATGCGGATGTACGATATTTCCTTCCTTGAACGTGCCAGACAGCTTTGCGACGCGCATGACGTGCTGCTGATCTTCGACGAAGTCGCAACGGGCTTCGGACGAACCGGCAACCGCTTTGTGGCGGATCTGGTGCTGCCGGATATTCTCGTGCTGGGCAAGGCACTCACAGGCGGCTATATCGGTCATGCAGTCACTGTCGCCAATCAGCGCGTGTGGGAGGGATTCCTCAGCGACGACCCGACACATGCGCTCATGCACGGTCCCACGTTTATGGGAAATGCCCTTGCGTGTACAGCGGCACTGAAATCCATTGAGCTGTTTGAGAAGGGCAATTATATTGAGAAGATCCGCCGCATAGAAGCTGTCACCAGACGCGAGATGCAGGGCTTTCCATCCGACAAAATCCGGGAGATCCGCATCATGGGCGGATGCGTCTGCGTGGAGGTGACGGATGCGAGGTATCTGGACGGCTTCCGGGAGTTTGCAATGGAGCACGGCGTATTCAGCCGCCCGTTCCTGCAATATATGTATGCCATGGTTC
Source organism: uncultured Eubacteriales bacterium (assembly GCA_900316885.1). GTDB lineage: Bacteria > Bacillota > Clostridia > Oscillospirales > Ruminococcaceae > UBA3855. The sequence continues at coordinate 3,719 of ONEQ01000037.1, forward strand.
CGTATGTGATTGAGGAATGGGAGCTTGTGCAAATCCTGGATGTGATGAAGGCGTGGTTTGCTGTGAGCCGCTGACGCCGCATACTGAACGAAACCGCACGCCGGATCAGTCTCCGGCGTGCGGTTTTCTGTGATATTACTTACTGACGTGTTCCGTCATCGAATCATTCGTCCTTCGGCTGATACAGACCGGTTCCGAAGAATACGTTGTTGAAGAACTGGCTGGTGCGCTCCTGACCGAGACACATATTGAAGATGGCAGTCGAAACGCCGGGGTTGCTGATCAGATGATCCACATACTCCTGCGTGTTCTCATAGCGGCGTACACGCTGTGCAGCATCCAGATCGGGCGCATCCTTAGAAGCATCCATCGTGATGCGGAAGCTGTCATACAGCATCTGGCTGATCTCGTCATCATTCTGATAGCCGGAAACCTTGAACAGACCCATGGTTCTCACCTCATCGAACCAGCCGGGTGTCGGCGGCTGATTGGCAAAGTGCGCATACTTGTCAGTGAGACCGCGCAGGGAATCGAATACAGGCATATTCTCGTCGCCGTCGATGCCAAGACCGTAGAATTCGATATAGGAGATCCGGTTTTCCCCATTGAACATATAGTCTGTGGAAATCAGCGGGAGATCCTTATTGAACGGTGTCAGAACGATCGTGCTCATCTGCTGGAGACCGTCTGTCTTCATGATGGAGAGATTGCCGTAGCCCTCAACCTCGTACTGCTTCACGTCAAAGTCAAGCGTTACCATAAATCCGGGGGCAAGCGGGGCGGTCACGCTGATCGCAGAGAACTCACCGGCATCCAGCGGGGTGACGGTATAGTACTCCGAGAGCATCTTCAGAACCTCGTCTGCTTCCTTGTCCATCATGTAGCTGTTGAACTTCTTGATGTAGGATGCCTTTGTCTCCGATTCTGCGCTGACTGCCTGTGCATAGCTGCTGCCGTAATTGGCGTTGACGCAGGCTGCGTTCAGGGTAATGGTATCCGCAACAATTACCACATTGTTCAGGTTGATGTTGTCGGCGTTGATGACCACATCACCAAGCGGTGCATAGATCAGACCGCTCAGGCTGACGCTGCTGCAGTCGATCGTGATGTCGCCAAATTCCGAGAACAGCACGGAATTATTGATGTTGCTGACATTTCCGCTGATGTGAATATCCGAATCCGCACGCAGGGCAGCGTTCATGTTGACATTGCCGTGAACATCGGCATTGCCGGCAACATCCATCGCGCCGCCCAGATTCACGTTCCAGTCAGACAGCTCCAGCAGATCAAGCTGCTGCGCATTGGCAAAATACCTGCTGTCCAGCGGAACGCTGACAAACGGCATATCCACGCCGGCGTTCTCTGTGATTTTGCTGCCAAGGTTCGGGTCGTTGTTGGTAGCGACTGTTCCGTTCGAGGCAATGCTGCCGTTGAGACAGAAGTGCTTCGCATTGACAGTCAATGCGCCGTCTGCCTGAGATGCGGCGAACATGGTGTAGGGGAAGACGCTGTTCTCTGCTGCGCTGACATTGAGCAAAGAATATGCCCCGGTTGAGGTCAGTGCCGTCAGTGCTGTCATCAATGCGGTAACTGAGGCGGTGATCCTTTTCACACTCTGGTTTTTCATGTTGAAAACCCCTTTTCATAGAAAATCTGGTGATTAATATCAATCACCGTAAACATTATAACATGCATTTTGTACACTGTCAATAGACGATTTCATGAATTCGTCACATATTCTTAACTTTGTAGACATGGATAATTTTTACAGCCAAATTTTGTATAGTATTGATAGCTGCACTATCCGAATGCAGCCATACTGCCGGACAGCCCGAAGCGCTGTCCTGCTTTCACCCAATGGAACGGGAACAGAAAAGGGGAAACTTCTTGCAATTTGCAGTATTATCTGATATAATAGTATTAGATAGAGGCATCTCAAAAACCGACTCCTCAAAGCATCGCTATAGAGGTTCCCTGAAATCATTTGGGAGCAGAATTATCTGAGGCAGCACCGCACAATGACCGCCTGACGGCTCAGCACGCTGTCTGCTTCATCTTGCCCAATTTCTCCTGGCGATATATCCGGTATCGCGTCGTCGTCAACAGGCAGTCTGACGAAAAAACTGCTGCACATCCGACGTACTGTTCTTTGTGCGGTATTGCCCTGAAAGGAGAGATTCACATGCAGTATTCGCCTACGCAGCTTCCTCTGACCAAAAGTTACCCCACCTACCAGCTGTATCTCACAGCGGAATCACGCACGTATCCGCCCGATGTGATATTCCGTGTCTGCGTCCTGGAAACATTGGCATGGATCCGGTCACGTCTGCGCGGATTTCCGGATCTGCCGGAGGATATTTGTTCGCCCGAACCCAATGATGTCCAAAATTTCCCGCCGGATGCCCTGCACTCGTTCAGCTTTGAGGCGGGCGGCAGCGTGAATGTGATCTGGTCGCCGCAGCAGCATGTCTGGTCGTTCTGCATCACGGAAACAGATATGGGCGCCAACCTCGGTACGGACAGTGAACGCCTGCCTGTGATCGGCAGAACGTTTCGGACGGAGATGGCATATCATCTCATAGAGGAACGGGTGGAGATCGGAATCCGCACCATCTGTGCCGAGCCGTATGAATGCAGTGCCCCCTGTGAGGTGTTCCGTCCGACGGTGGTCAAGGCGCTTGCGGCGAACCCCGGTCTGATGCTCCGCCACAACGGTCTGAACATCGACGGGAAGGCGATTCGCCTGGATAAGAAGGACGTCGTGGACCGTGTCAGCGAAATGCTCTCCCGGAAGTGCTTTGATCTGCCGGCAGTGCTTGTCACGGAGCCGAAGGCAGAGACAGTGCCCCCGAAGCTCCCGGAGCTGAAGCAGCCGGCTTCGCTGAACGTAACCAAGGACTTTACGCCCAGAATCGAGCTGGAGGGACTTACGGTCGATCTCAGCAAGACGGATGTGAAGCCACATTCGTTTGCGGATAAGGCAGTCAGGAAATCCGCAGCACCTGTCAAACCGGTGCTGAAGCTGCAGAATGAGCTTCCGGGCAAGCCGGAGCTTCCGGAATTCCCCTATGCCCGTCTTGCGGAGAGCATCCTCGGCTTCGGAGTTGTCCTGTATGTGCCGGACAAGCTGCGCAGCGCCCTGGGGCAGAAGCTCGGGATTGTGCTGCAGCCCGGTGAAATCGCCGTGAAGCACGGGAGCGAAACGGAGCATTACCCGCAGAATGTCTATGCCAGAGATACGGAGGGCTTTTATCGGACGCTGAAGGCGCAGCTGAAAACGAGTCCAAAGCGGCGGAGCTATCAGTTCGGGGAAGTGGTGTTCCATTCGCAGGCGCATGTGCTGGAGCTGCATGACAGGCGGCATGAAACGGAATCGCTGGAGGAGACATGCCGGCTGTATCACCTCGAAAACAAGGAGCTGCGCAGCCAGGTCAAGGAGCTGACCCAGGAAAAAGCGGACATGCAGAAGGCATGGGAATCCGAGCGCCTGACACAGAAAAAGCTCCTTGCGGCGCAGGAGGAGGCGGAGAAGCTGGAGCAGCAGCTCCTGATTCTGCAGGCGCAGCAGAGGGAACGCGAGGATGCCTACCGGCGTGCGGCGGCTGTCACGGAGTTTTACCGGAAAAAAGCGGATATGGCAGCCGGATTCCCTGACAGCCGGGAGCGCATCTGTGATTGGGCAGAAAAGCAGTTCCCGGATACGCTGATCGTCACAGGGGATGCCCGTTCCGCGCTCCGAAAATTTACCGGACGGCTGGATCATGCGATACTCTGCGACGGGCTGCTGTATCTGAGCGCGTATGTACGCTACCGGCGCGGAGAGATCGATGCGGACGAGCTGGCGTTTTACGGTGAACGCTACAACTGGGAGGCGCTGGGCTGCGGCAAGGAAACGCTGCAGATGCGCCGGAGTGATTACCTCGTGACCTATCAGGGCACGCAGTATCTGATGGAGCAGCACATCAAATACGGTGTCAGTGCGCAGGCGCTTGTGCGGATCTATTTCCACTGGGAGGAGTCACTGGGCAAAGTCATCATCGGCTATATGCCCGGACATCTGCCGACGGTGAAAAAGGGAACATAATCGCAGAAGGCATCCTGTCATTCCGGCAGGATGCCTTTGACTGTTTCTGAATATGGTCTGTTTTGAGAAAATTGCTGACAGGATTCTTGACAATTTTATGAAATAATGCTATAATTAAAATGATAAGCATGTTCGGAATGATCCATGCAGTACAGGAAAGGCGGAGATGCTATGAAAATCCATTCGGTTACGGTTTTGCTGGCAGTTCTGATCGCATTGACAGGCTGCGGCAGTGTTGATGTGCCTGAGTATGTGGAGCAGGAGCCGCAGACATCTCTCGCAGCATCCGCAGAAACGGCATCAGCGTCTCCGGCGGCAACATCAGCAGAGACCACAAAAGCAACAAAAGCAACAAAAGCGACAGCCGCGAAAACGGAAGCGGTTACGGAAACGGAATCATCTGCGCCCGCCGAACCGGTTGGTACCGGACTGTACGATCAGCTTCTGACAAAGCTTTCCGCACGGGAAACAGTGATCCGGTTTTCGGAAGCGATTCCGGGAGCGACCCTGAATCAGGTCGTCAATGAGGTGCTGCGCGACCACCCGGAGCTGTTCTGGGTACAGCGCTGGACTACCACTATGAGCTCGTCCTGGTCGAAGCTGGAGTTCAATGTGGAATACAGTGACCGTGAATTAGCCGAAATGAGCGAAAAGCTGAATGCTGCCATGCAGACGATCATCGAGCAGGTACCGGCGGATGCGGATCCCTACACAAAGGCTTTGATCGTACATGATTACCTTGTACTGCATACGGAGTATGATACGGCTGCCGCGAGTGATCCGGAGCTGATGACCAGTGTCTCGGCATATGATTGTCTGGTTACGCATAAGGCGGTTTGCAGCGGCTACAGCAAGGCGTATCAGCTTGTGATGCAGCGGCTGGGGCTTGAATGTGGCATCTGCTCCGGAATGAGCCGGGGGGTCAGTCATGCATGGAACTATGTGCAGATCGGCGGGAGGTATTACTGGGTTGATGTAACCTTCGATGACCCGGTAGCCTCGGACGGCGGGGAAGATACCCTGGAACATTCCTATTTTATGATAAACGATGAAATGCTGCTCCGGACAAGAGAGATAGGGTCAGAGGATCCGTTTGTGCCGGTCTGCGATGCACTGGATCAGAATTATTATGTCAGAAACGGAGCATTTCTGGAAGCCTATTCGCAGGAGGACGCAGATGCAGTGATTGCCCGTATGGAGGGGCAGCCGCGGGTGGAGATCATGTTCCGTACGGCGGAGGCATACCATGAAGCCGTGACCGATCTGCTGGACAACAAGAATATCTGGGATCTGCCGGCTATTCAGGCAAGCGGCAGTGCTGACCTGCATTATAAGCTCGAGGACGATATGTATGTGCTGATCCTGCTTTTCTGACATGAAAACACAAACGCCCCGCACCGGAGAGGATCCGGGGCGGGGTGCTGTTATTGCCGCTGCTTTTTGCGGCTGATTTTGAACTGATACATCTGCTCGTCGGCGCGGCTGAGTGCCTCCTCCGCCTCCTGCATCGTGTGGGCATCGCAGAGCACGGCGCCGATGCTGGCGGTGATGGAATAGGGCTTGTCATACAAGGCAGCCTTCTGGGCGAGAGCTTGCAGGAACGCCTGCTTTTTCTGCTCGGCGGCATCCGGTGCATACGATCCGGTGCCGATCAGGTAGAATTCATCGCCGCCGGCGCGGATGCAGATCTCGTGCGGCTCGGTCACGGCAGCTGCGGCAGCGCTTACCAGCTTGATCCCGAAGTCTCCCTCAAGATGCCCGAAGGTGCCGTTGATGTATTTCAGACCGTCCATGTCGATGACACATGCCAGCAGCCGGTCATGCTCTGCCATCTGCGGGAGCACCTGCTCCAGATGGGTATACATGCCGCGCCGGTTCAGCGTGCCGGTCATCTCGTCCCGGACGGAGAAGGTCTGTAAGCGTTTTTTGGTGCGGATCATTTCCAGCGCATTGTTGATGAAGCGCAGCCAGTTCCGGCAGACCAGATTGACCTTGAAGCGCTCCGAAATATCGCGCTGCAGAACCGTATAGCCCAGCAGCTTGCCGTCAAAATGAACCGGCAGGAAATAGAACACCGATGCCAGCTCACGCGGCTCGTGGAGCTTCGGGATCATCTGCTTTGTCGGGAACGTGATGTGCTTCCCGGTCTGATAGAACGATTCCTCACCCACATCGGATTCCGCCACGACGATCCGCATCGTGTCGGGGTAGCCCTCGTAGCGGTCGCTGTCGATGTCCATCCAGTCCTCGCGCAGACAGAGATACAGATTCCGGAACGGGTTGAGGTGGTAGCTATTCTCATAGATGTACCGCATGCACTCCTCAGGGGTATCGGAGCCGGTCAGGTTCTCGAACAGGTAGCTCTCCATCAGCAGTCCCACATCGGCGTGCCGGGTCAGCTCCGGGTCTACATAGTTGCGTGATGTGAAATACAGCGCATGCCGCATGCTATCGACCGTCCGCGTCAGGCTGGACTGACAGCCGCAGCTTGTGCCCGGACGGAACATACTGTCGGAGTCCATGACATACGGCTGCACCGGGGCACCCGGCTCCATGCGCTCCCGCAGCCAGTCCACGGCATCCGCGCCGAGCTGCACGTCGCTTGCATCATAGGAGGACAGCGGCGTCTGACAGGCGGCACCCTCATCCGTGGCATCGAAGCCGATGACCAGCAGATCCTCCGGCACACGGATGCCGTGCTTTTGGAGCTTTTCGATGAGTCCCAGCGCCATGTGATCGCTGGCGCAGAGGACAGCCTCCGGCATGGAGATCTCCCCGGACAGGAGCTGATCGGCAAGCCGGTCGCCGCTGGAATACCAGAAATCGCCGTAGAGGATGTGCTCCGGCAGGACGTTCAGCCTGTGCCGGCGGATTTCGTCGAGCATGACGGAAAGCCGGTGTTCCGCCACATAATTGCCCTTCTGCCCGGTCATGACGCAGAGCCGCGTTTTGTGATGCACCTCGATCATGTGGCGGCAGAGCTCGCGCAGGATCGGTTCATTGCTGCACTCGATCAGGGGATACCCCTCGATCGGCATTTGCAGCACGCACACCGGAAGCATCGGAAAGGCGCTGAGCTGTTCGCAGATCCGGCGGATCACCGTGCCGGTGGGATCGCCGTTCAGGGCAGTTCCGTCCAGGATCACGCCGTCCATGGCAGAAAAATCCGCAAGGCGGAAGATATTGGATTCTCCCATGAGATAATGCGGACGCGGGAAATCCAGATGTACCATCGTACTGAACACACAAAGATCGTAATCATATTTCTGACACTGGCGCAGAATCCCGTCGATGGACTGGCGCTCATGGACCGCCTCAATCTGTGCTGTCAGCAATGCAATACGCTTGCGTCTGTTCATGTTTCCACCTGCTTTCGTTTCTGAAATGCTACCTTTATTGTAGCATATAATTGCATTTCCGTCAACAGCTTTTTATGGGCTTGAAAAGGGACGGGTTTTATGATATAATTTGGATAGCATCGTATTTTATAGCGTCATCCGCTGACTGTTCAATCCGGTTGCTCCCGGAACCCTCACAGAAAAAGGAGACAGACCATGTATCAACTGATTTTCATTGTGCAGATCATCAGCATCATTGCCCTGTTTGCAGAGGGCTGGATTGTATTTATCAAATGGAAGGGGCGGCTCCATTCCTATCTCCTGATGAGCATCTTCTCCATCCTCATCAATAATCTCGGCTATCTGCTGGAAATGAACACGCAGACGGAGGAGGCATGCTACAGTGCCCTGATGTTCTCCTATCTCGGGCGTGTGTGGACGGGATTCTTCCTGCTCGTGTTCATTGCGGAGCTGTGCAGGGTGCGGATTCCGCCGCTCCTGAAAACGCTGCTGGCGCTGTTCCATACCGCTACGTATGCCGCCATCGTCACCAATCCGCTTCACGGCATGTACTATAAGGAGATCCATTTTGAACGGGTTGGCGGGTTTTCCTATCTTGCGCATGAGAACGGCTTCTGGCACTCGCTGCACATGGCGTCCGTTGTCGGCTATGTTGTCTGCGGTCTGACCATCCTGTGCCTGACCTACCGGCGGGAGCACAGCAAAACCGTCCGGACGCGGCTCCTGATGATTATGCTGACCATTGCCGCGGAGTCGTTCTTCTTCCTGATCCAGATCCTCAGCCATTCCAGGCTGACCGAGGTGTACGACGTCACCATGCTCGGCTCAGCCATCGGCACCATTTTCATGCTGGCGGCGATCTTCCGGTATGATCTCCTGGGCACCGAGGAGCTGGCAAAGGAGTACATCCTCGACAGAATGTCCGACGGCATTGTCGCGGTCGATGCGCAGCGTGAGCTTGCCTACTGCAATAAGCCGGCAGCGGCGCTGTTCCCGGAGCTGGAGGAGGATCCGTCAGCGATTCTGCTCCTTCTGGAGAATTACGCGGACAAGGAGGAGCCGCTGTCCGTCGGTGAACGGATCTTTACGCCCCGCAAGGATCAGCTGCGGCGCGGGGAGGATGTTTCCGGCTCGATCTATGTGCTTCAGGACAATACCGATCTCTATCAGAAGCAGTCCGGCTTGCAGCAGGAGGTCGGCAGGCAGACCGCACGCGCCGACCGGCTTTCGCTGGAGATGATGATCGCCCTGTCCAAAACGGTCGATGCGAAGGATCACTATACCAATGGTCATTCGGGCAGAGTGGCGGACTATGCGGCGGAGATCGCCCGACGTATGGGCAAAAGCGAGAGCGAGCAGGAGAAGATCTACGAAATGGGACTGATGCACGATATCGGCAAGATCGGCGTCAGCGAGGAGATTATCAACAAGAACTCACGCCTCACCGACGAGGAATTTGCCCAGATCAAGAAGCATACAGTCATCGGCTACGGGATCCTCAGCTCGATCACGGAAATGCCGGATCTGTCCATCGGCGCACGCTACCACCACGAAAAGTGGGACGGCTCGGGCTATCCGGACGGACTTGCCGGCGAAGCCATCCCGGAGGAGGCACGCATTATCTGCGTGGCAGACTGCTATGACGCCATGACCTCCACACGCACCTATTCCACGCCCCGTCCGCAGGCGGCGGTTCGTGCAGAGATCGAACGGTGCAGCGGAACGCAGTTCGATCCCCGGGTGGCAGAGGTCATGATCGGGATGATCGACGATGACAAGGACTATCAGATGAAAGAGAACAACGGCGCAGGCGTCTGGAAAAACAAGGAGCTGTTCGGCAGTATTCGGTGAACACCCTCCGTACTGGAAAAGGAGCGATCATTTTGATTTTACTCACGGCACAGAACATCACAAAGGTCTACATGGAACGGCGCGTGCTGGACAATGTGTCCTTCTTCCTCGGGGAAGGGGATAAGGTCGGCATCATCGGCATCAACGGCACCGGCAAATCCACGCTGCTGCGCATCCTCGCAGGGGCGGAGGAGCCGGACAGCGGGCAGATGATCCGCACAAACGGCATCCGCGTGTCCTACCTGCCGCAGATTCCGGCATTTGACGACAGCGGTACAATTCTGAGTCAGGTGCTTGCCCACCTGCCGAAGGATCTGGCGGATTCCAAGGAATACGAGGCAAAGGCGACGCTTGCGCGGCTCGGACTCCCGGATTATGACCGGGACATCGGCTCACTCTCCGGCGGCGAACGCCGGCGTGCCGGCATTGCCGCGGCGCTGATCGCCCCAAGCGACGTGCTGCTCCTCGATGAGCCGACCAACCACATCGACCATGAAACGGCGCAGATGCTGGAAAATCTCCTCATGAGCTACCGCGGCGCGATTGTCATGGTCACGCATGACCGCTATTTTCTGGACAAGATCTGCAACAAGATCGTGGAGGTGGACCGCGGACAGCTCTATCCCTGCGACGGCAATTACAGCGCCTATGTGACGCAGAAAGCCCAGCGTGAAGCCGATGCTCAGGCTGCCGAGCGCAAGGCGAAATCCCTGTACCGGCAGGAGCTTGCGTGGATCAGCCGCGGTGCCAGAGCACGCGGCACCAAGTCGAAGGACCGCATCGAGCGCTTTGAGGCGCTCAAGAACCGTGAGATTCCTGCGGAAGCCGAGCGTCTTCAGATGAGCTCCGTATCCTCCCGGCTCGGAAAGAAAACGATCGAGATGGAGCACATCTCCAAGTGCATCGACGGCAGGCAGCTCATCGGGGATTTCTCCTATATCCTCTCCCGCGATGCCCGCATCGG
>ONEQ01000049.1 GCA_900316885.1 uncultured Eubacteriales bacterium
GCGGCAAATATCAGCCTTGGCGTTCTCCGGGAACATCTCTCCCAGCAGGTCAAGCCAGTTGTTCAGGGTTTCGATGGTGTCATACTCCCACTTGGAAGCGGATACAGCAACCGCCGGGATGCCTGCAGCGTTGAGCTGCTCCCCGATCTGCGGTGCCTCCGTGCCGTAGAATACCACGTCCGGGCTGAGCTTAGCGACCTCCTCCACGTTGATCTCGGTGCCCTGAATAAAGCCGGTTTCGGCGTTCAGCACCTCCGGGTACAGCTCACCGAGCAGACCGTTCTGTGCGGCCTTCATGGACACATCCGCCATGCCCACGATCTTCTCGCCGGAGTCAAAGAACACGGTCAGAACCGACGGCAGGGGATAGATATTGCCGACTACGATGCGGTCGATCTTCTTCGGAACCTCAACGGTATTACCGAGGTGATCGGTCACGGTGATCGTCTCGCCCTCTGCTGCCGGTGCCGTGGTCTCCTCAGCAGGAGCATCGGATTCGGCTGCTGCGGTTGTTTCCGGCGCCTCGTCCTTGGCAGGAATCGTCTCGGCAGGTGCCGTATTGCCGACGGTACCGCCGCAGCCGCCAGTAACGGCGAGCATTGCGCAGCCAAGCAGCAGAGCTGTGATTTGTTTGAGTTTCTTCATAACTACATCCTTCTTTCTGCATGGGATTGCCATGCGATTCATTATATACAGCAGATTTACCGCGGTATAGCGTTATAGCTGATTGGTGATATACGAAATATCCTCCGTCATATCCGGGATCTCGTCCCGGAAGATTCGCCCGGAAAATCCCTCATGGGGGAGCCGGATGAACTTTGCGTCCTTCGGACAAACCGGCTGATACAGAGGATCTGCGATGATAATTTTCGCACCGTTCAGCAGCGGTACCAGCTCATCCTCGTCGCGGGCGATGCTGTCCGATGTGCCGAGCAGTCCGCTGTCAAACTCCGTCGCGGCGATTGCCCGCACGGGAATCCCGGTTTCCAGCCCGATCGCGGATGCAAGACTCAAAGAGGACACGCCCTCTCCGATGACAACGATCTCTGCGTCCTCACGGCTGACCTGCGGTATCTGATGCTTGCCCGATTCCGCCGCATCCCGCATCGCTTCGCAAAGCATCGCGTTCCAATGCTTTCCGTAGGGTCTGCCGACCACATACGGCATACCGAAGCGTTCCTGCATGATCCTCGCAGCGCCGATTCCTGCATAGGACACAACCAGATTCACATGCGCGGAAGTCGCATTTTGCAGGGCTTCGAGCGTGTCACCCATTGCCCAGTTGGAAACAACCCCGATGCCGCGGTCGGCAAGTGCGGATTGCAGATGCTCTGCGCTGCCGTTGATACTGAAATCCAGTGGTGTCACACCGAGGAGATTCACGGAAAGATCCGGTGTTTTCGGACGGTTTTCCTTCACGAAACGATCTGCGATTCCCGCCAGTGCCATCGATGCGCCTTCAATGTAGGTGTGCATTCCGTTCGTCGCAAAGCCGAAAGACGGTATACCCGTTCGCTTTTCCACAATAGATGCGACTGCCTTGAAATCGGTGCCGATCATCATCGGGATGGGCGTTCCCGCAACGGCAATAAACTTCGGGTGAAGCTGTTCCGCCGCGGACACAATATCCGAAATCAGCTTGTCGTCGTCGCCCATAATGGCTTCCATCTCGGAAATACCCGACAGGAATACCATGCTGTCATGGTCATACCAGCGTGGCTCGTCGTGGGTGTTGTAGGTCGAATTGCAGCCGGAGGCGTCGTGCATGACGGTCATGCCGCCGAGCTCAAAAAGCGCCGAATTGACGCCCGAAACGTCCGCAGTGTAGGTCGAAATGATTCTCGCCGTCTGTCTCATACGCATCCACACCCCAATCCTTTGATCTGAATCAGCTTCCGGGTGTCCTTCTCATGCAGGAAGGCATCCTCCATGAGGGAGAGCATCTGCCGGATGCCCGAAAATCCGTAATAGCCGCCACATTCCACGGTGTTGACAAAATACGGCGAACCGGTGAAATACGCCGCCTTCTGGCCGACTGCAAGCGTCTTTTCGCTTGTCTCACGGGGCAGGACACGCATTTTGACCTGCACGGTTGCATAGATCTGCAAATCCGGGCAGTTTTCCTGTAACCACACAAAATCGGGCTGATCCTCGCCGGTAAAGCTGTCCGCATAGACTGCCGTGACGCGGAATCCGTGTGTCAGCAGGAGCCTTGCAAGGCTCAGCGGACGCATGGTCGCGGTGTAGTCGATAACAATTGGTGCATCGCCAATAATCGTTTTTGCATGGGAAAGCGCCGCTTCACACTTTGCGATTTCCTCCGACCAGTCGGGAACTACTGTGCCTATGGAGGAAGCATATGTGCCTAGAATCTGTGATATTTCTTCATAATCGTAGCTCAGCGGCAGATACAGGAGCTTCTGTCCGAGCCGGGATTCAAGCGCCTGCCCGCCGGCTTTTCCCACAGGATTGAAGCAGATGTTGAACGCCGCTGCCGCCATGCCCTGATACGTGTCATAGGTCTTGCAGTCCTGGATCTCCTTCACGGAATACCCGGCATTCTGCGCGATGGTGAACAGCTCACAGCCCTTGTCCGTCGGGAGATTATTGCCGATAATATTAATGCGCTTCGGGTCAATCTCACGGGGTTTCAGGAGTGCATAGAGCCCGCGCCGCATGAGCTGATCGGGTGTCAGTCCGCTTTTGCGCATGATGGGGTTCATGTAGCAGTCTGTGAAATCAACCTCCGGGAACCGTTCGCGGAGTTTTTTATAGCAGAGCTTCAGGTCACATCCGATAAAATGGTGAATACAGCTTGTATAGAGCAGTACTGCACGGGGCTGGTAGGGGAGCTTATGCAGAATGTCGGTCACGCCCTCAATCAGCAGATCCTCCATATCGCCATCAAGCACGTTGTTCTCGCGAATTTCGATGGTCGAGAAACGATCCTGCGCGTTCATTTCAGCGGCGGTCAGCACCACGCCGCGCAGGCAGCCAGCCGCGCAGGCGAAGATCTCATGCGCCTCCGGCACGAGAAAGCCCGTATGCACGATATTCCAGGTACCGCGTGCAGAGCAGGAGTATTCCAGCTCGGATCTGAACGGCGCGGGGAATGCCGCATCCCGGATTCTGACCATTGCGCCTGTGGTGTCAATGTCCCCGCCCATGCGCTTTAACATAGGTCACCTCTGCCGCAGGCGGTGAGCACCTGCTTTGCCAGCGTGCGGTATTCGTCCGCCATCGCAGAATCCGGGAATGCTTCGAGGACGGTTTTGCCCAGTTCTTCGGCATCCTGCACGGTCTCGCTCCGCGTGAGCGTGCCGATGACCTGCGTGTGGATATCGTCGCAGAGTTCGGAAACCTTCTCGTCCTCGTTCTTCACATCGCGGCGGTTGAGGATCAGACCGCCAAACTGCGCATAGCCTCTGTCGCGGAAATGCTCGACCGCCATCGCAATATTCGCGGCGGCATAGATCGCCATATTCTCGCCGGAGGTCACGATTACGACAAAATCAGCATACCCGTCGCGCATCGGCATGGAAAAGCCGCCGCATACTACGTCACCGAGGACGTCATAAATGACCACATCAGGCTGATATTTCTCATAAACGCCCTTGCTTTCGAGCTTTTCGAGCGCTGTGATGATGCCGCGTCCGGCACAGCCTTGTCCCGGGGTGGGACCGCCAGCCTCGACACAGACCACGCCGCCAAAGCCCGTGCAGACCATCTCGTCCATGGTGAATGTGTCCTTCTTCTGACGAACAAGGTCGAGGACAGTGGTAAGCTTTATGCCCGGATGGAGCGTGGCAGTTGAATCCGCCTTCGGGTCGCAGCCGACCTGCATCACGCGCAGACCCAGCTCACTCATCGCAGCAGCCATATTGGAGATCGTGGTCGATTTTCCGATGCCGCCCTTGCCGTAAACTGCGATTTTTAACATGGTATAGCCTCCTTTTGAATTGGATTATGCATAGGTTGCCTTGACGCTGCAATCCGGGATTCTGCCCAGTGTTTCGGTCAGGGCAATGATGTCCGACTGCGGCGCATCCAGCGTCACATTGATGATATGAACCCCGGCTTTGCGGTAGGGCAGACCCATTCTGCCAACCAGATACCGGCTGTATTCGTGCAGGATGTCATTCACCTGCATCGCCTGCGCATCGTTGCGGAGAATCACGGAAACCGTCGCGATCCGGTGCGTATCAGGCGCAATTTCTGATGCTTCGCCGGCAAGCTCCAGCGGGAGGATGCTCCGGTAAATGCGCTCATCGGTCTCGATCTCTCCGATGACCGTGCGCACGTGAAAGGCATCCTGAATGTGCGCTTCGGTCACGATGCTGTGCGTCTCCCCGAACAGCGCCTGTCCGCCCTTGTGGAGCAGCAGCGCCTTATTCGACCTCCTGAGCGCATGATCGGGGTAGTGCGTGTTGAAAATGACCGTCATACCCTGCCGAGCAAGCTCCGTCATGGTTTCCAGCACGATGAGCTGATTGCGGAAATCGAGGTTCGATTCCGGCTCATCGAGTACGAGAATTTTCGGCTCTGCGGCAAGCGCCCGTGCGATCAGCACCATCTGCAATTCGCCGCCGCTCATTTCGGCACAGCTTTTCTGCGCCAGATGCCCGATGGAGAGCTTGTACAGCAGAGAATCGGCATAGTCAATATCCGATGGCTTCGGCTGTGAAAACAACCCGATATGAGCATTCCTTCCGAGCAGTACAGCCTGCTCTGCGGTGGATGCGGATGCAAAATTCCGTGCCTGCGGGACATAGGAGACACATCGCCAGAGCTCCCTTGCAGGGATAGAACGGATGGATTTTCCGTCGAGCAGACTGTCGCCGGATGTCCATTTCAGGAATCCAAGCATACAGCGGAGCATCGTCGTTTTGCCGGCGCCGTTGGGACCGAGCACGGCGATCAGATCGCCGCTGTCTGCCTGCAGGCACACCTTGTCAAGGATCGGTGAGCCGCCCCGGTACCCGAAGCAGCCGTCCCGGATCTCCAGTCTCATAGCCGCCACCCCCGGCTTCTGCGCATCAGGATAATAAAGAACGGTGCGCCGATAATCGCCGTCAGAACGGAGATCGGGATCTCTGCGGCGGATATGCTTCTTGCCAGCGTATCGACCACAACCAGGAACGCCGCCCCTAGACTCACGGATGCAGGGATGATCGCACGATGGTCGTTTCCGAACGCCATGCGGCAGATATGCGGGATGAGGAGCCCCACCCAGCCGACCTGCCCGCACATGGCAACACTTGATGCGGTCACGGCAGTTGCACAGATCACCGTTACGATACGCAGCAGCCGGATATTGCTGCCGAGCGATTTTGCCTCATCCTCACCGAGCGGCAGAACATTGAGCTGCCAGCGCAGCAGGAACAGCACGAGGATACCGGCAGCAATGCACGGAGCCCCCCATTTCAGCGACGCAAAGCCCGCCCCGGAGAGACTGCCCATGAGCCAGTAGGTGATGGCGGGAAGCTGCGTTTCGGTGTCGGCGGTGAATTTGACCAGCGACACGAGCGACGAGAACAGCGAACCGATCATGATGCCGGCAAGCACGACGGAGGAGAGACCGCGTCCCTTTCCCGCCGCCGAGAGCCACGTCAAAGTCACAGCGAGGATGCCGAAGGCGAAGGCAATGCCCTGTACGCCGAGTAAATTGCACCCCAGTAAAAGTGCCAGTGCCGCGCCGAAGGATGTGCCCGATGCGACACCGAGCGTGTCAGGCGTGGCAAGGGGATTCGAGAACAGGCTCTGAAAGGCGCATCCCGCGACAGAGAGTCCCGCCCCGACCAGCATGGCAAGCAGAATACGCGGCATTCGGATACTCCAGATTACGATGTTCATCTGCTTATCGACCGCGCCGCCGGTGCATTTTGCTGCCAGCACCTTGAGGATCTCCGGCAGGGGATAGGAGATCCGTCCGATGCACAATGCCGCCAGTCCCAGCAGAATCGGCAAAATCAGAAGGGCAATCATCCATGCGGGATGGAGCGCCCCGGCTCTGGAGCGCTTCACTCGGCGGCTCCCGAGGTCACATTAGAATAGGCGGTTTTGGCGGAGATGCCCTCCAGCCTCCCGATCTTGCCGGACAGTGCGCTGATTTCGTTCTGCGGCGCATCCACGGCAACGCTGATGATATTGATATTGCGCTGATGATAGGGGATTCCCATGCGCCCGATGATGTACTGACTGTATTCATGCAGGATGGCGTTCAACGCGCCGACCTGCGCGGGATTTTCCACGATGATGCCGATAATGGCGACTCTGGTTTCCATAACGTACTCCTTTATAAAAGATAAAAATGCCGTATCCCTGAGGCAGGATACAGCATGAAAATCGGTATGCACGGTTATGCTGTATGCTTCGCCTCAAACGAATTTCGGTGTCAGGATACTGAGAGTATTATACCACACTGGAAACATAATGTCAAGTCTATTGCATTATGACCTAAAAGTGTTACTCTCCGGCATAAAATTTTACGATTATACAGATTGAAATCTATAAAAAAATATGGTATAATTTATGTACAGATGATGAATTAGAGCCCTGCTGTGGAGGGGATAAAAGCATGGTGTCAAAGCTCTATGAGTGTTCCGCGACGGCAGCCTATCTTGTGATAGCGATGCTGATCGCACAGTATGTATTTCTCGTACCGCCCATGAAACGCGCATTCAACCATTTTTTGTATCTGCTGTCCAGTCTTGCGGTGAGTCTGACAGTATGTATGCTTGGCGGACAGGCGCTTGCTGTCGTTGCAAGCGGTATTCTGATGGGTGTTTACATTTATATTACCGGGGATGAGGGAAAGTGGAAATATCTTCGGACACTGAAAATCTTTCCGATCCTGGGCATGGCATTGGGCATCCTGATGCCGCCGGTGGATATTCCGCTGATGATCCTTTCTATGAGTACGGAGATGAAGGAAGGATTTGCGCTGGTATTCTATCTGTCGCTGCTGTTTGTGATGCTTCTGATCCGGCTGATGTGCGATACCTGGTTCCAGAAATTCTGCCGCGAGGCAAGAAGCCGCAAGCTGGGCACATGGGAGCGTTTCCTGCTGTATATCATCGGCGTGCTGATGCTGATTGTTGTGCCGGAGCTTGCGCTGTACGATACGATTACGCCGGGGATCGTCAGCAAGGTACCCGCCTATGTCAATCTCCGGTGCGTCAATTCGCTGATCTGCTTTGCAGTCACGCTGACGGTCTGCATCCTTGTGATGCGTTCGAGCAAGAGCGCTTTTCTGCGCGATCAGGTGATGCAGATGCAGAATAATCTGATTATCACCATGGCGGATATTGTGGAGAACCGTGATGAAAACACCGGCGGACATATCCGCAGAACGGCGAAGTATGTGGAGATTATCGCGGAAACGCTGAAATCGGAGCATCATTATGCGAATATCCTGGATGATCAGTATATCACGGATATGATTATCGCAGCGCCTCTGCATGACATCGGAAAGATCCACATTCCGGATGCAGTCCTGAAAAAAGAGGGACGCTTTACCGAATCGGAATTCAAGATTATGAAAAGCCATACCGTAGCCGGAAAACGGCTGCTGCTGCGGGCAGAGAAGAAGCTGGGCTATTCGAGCTACCTGAATGTGGCAGTTCAGATGGCAGGCTATCACCACGAATGGTGGGATGGTACAGGCTACCCGGAGGGGCTCAAGGGGCAGGATATTCCGCTTTGTGCGCGGATCATGGCAGTAGCGGATGTGTTCGATTCGCTGGTATCCAAGCGCTGCTACAAGGGTGCAATGACCATCGATGATGCGTATCTGCTGATTGCCAGGGAGAGCGGAACGCATTTTGATCCGACAGTGGTCGAGGCTTTCCAGAAGGCAAAGGATCAGATCACGGCAGTTGCCCATGAATTCAATGAGCATCCGCTGTCATCGGAAATTGATGATGTTCCGCTTGCAGGAACACGCATACCGGTGCGTCCGGAGCTGGAGGATGGCTATCTCGCGGGAATCCGGCAGGCAAGTATCCTATCCATAAAAACAACGCAGTGAGCATTGCTCACCGCGTTTTCTTTTTGAATGACCGGGATTGCACATTCTCTGACGTTGCTTTGATGAATCCTTGTTCACGCATCGTCAAGGATCAATCCTGCCACCAACGCCGAACCCCGTACCAGTTCTTGCACCGTGATTGACTCATCTGTGGAATGAACCCGCTGCATTCCGCAGGACAATACAATACCGCTGATGCCGGCTTTCACGAAATTATGATTGTCGCTCCCGCCAAGTGTGGAACGCAGCTCGCCGGCGAATCCAAGTGATGCACAAACCCGCTGGAAGCGCGTGACAACCGGAGCATCCTCCGGGACACAGTACGAGCGCAGGATTTCCTGAGTTTCCATCACAAAGGATGCGCCGTGTGGTTGGACTGCATTGGCAAAGGCGTTCCGTATCTCTTCGATACAGTGAAGCACTTTTTCATGAGAAAAGCCTCTGACCTCTCCTGTACAGATACACTGCTCCGGAACGATGTTCTTTGCTGAACCGCCGGTGATTGTGCCGATATTGCAGGTGGTTTCCGGATCAACATGCCCCTGCGGAATGGCGGCAATTGCCTGTGCAGCGACTGCAATGGCGTTGATCCCGTTTTCCGGCGCAAATCCTGCATGGGACGCTCTGCCTTTGACTGTCACACGAAACGAGAACATGGACGGCGCACGAACCGCTGCACTGCCGACAGGTCCGCTCATATCCAGAACATAGGCTTCCTTTGCCTGAATCCGGCTGAAATCAAAAACATTGCTGCCTTGTATGAAAATTTCCTCTGCGACCGGAAACAGAATCTCAATGTCACGATGCGGGATTCCGGCTTCCCGCACACTGCGGATGCCTTCCAGAATCTCCGCAAGGCCTGCGGCATCATCCGCGCCGAGTACCGTTGTTCCGTCAGATGTGATGGTTCCATTTTCATGCAGAAACGGCTTTTTATGACAGCCGGGCTTGACTGTATCCATGTGCGCTGAAAGCAGCAGGGGAGGCCCGGCGAGCGTGCCCTTCAGAACGCCGTACAGATTCCCGGCATTACCGCCAAGATTCTGACCTGCATCATCCTCTGTCACGGAAAACCCAAGATCTCGCAGCTTTTCCGTGAGGAGCTCAGCAACACGCCGCTCGTCGAGACTCTCGGCACTGCCCGTCGTCAGATCCAGAAAATCGGACAGCAGACGTTCCTGATGAATTTCATGGTTCATGTTTACGCCATCTCCGCCTGAATCGTATCTTCGGTTGCTGCCATTGCCTGTAATGTCAGATCCAACAGCTTTTCAAGCTCCCATCCAAGCTGATCTGCGCCGCGTTCAATAACCTCCCGTGAGCAGCCGGCGGCAAAGCCCTTGCTTTTGTATTTCTTTTTCAGGGATTTCAGTTCCATGTCCTTTGTGCTTCTGGACGGACGCATCAGTGCGGCTGCCCAGATCAGACCGGTCAGCTCATCGGCTGCAAACAGCACCTTTTCCATTTCGTGAATCGGCTCCACGTCAATTGTCACGCCGCATCCGACCGTGATCCCGTAACCATGTGAGCAGACAGAATGAATGACATCATCACTGACTCCGCCATCCTTCAGCAGCTCCGGTGCTTTGAGACAGTGCTCCTGCGGATACAGCTCAAAATCGATGTCGTGGAGCAGTCCGACAATGCCCCAGTGTTCAGCTTCCTCGGCATAGCCTAGTTTTTCAGCATACCATTTCATCACAGCCTCCACCGTCAGTGCGTGCTGGAGATGAAAGGGATCCTGATTGTATTTTTTTAGTAATGTAAACGCTTCATCTCTTGTAATCATGGTTCTGACCTCCGTATTCATTCTATTATTATTCCAATTATAGCACAGGATACCTCTGCTGTCAATTGTTAATGTATGAATTGACGGGGCATCGAATCACAGCGATGCCCCGCATTTCATGATTTGCTTGCATAGACCTTCCTGCAAATCTGCTCCAGCAGACTGTCCGCATCCAGTCCGTGAACCTCGGCTGCGTCCCGGATGGTTTCCGCACCGGCGGCGGGACAACCGGGACAGTGCATCCCGATTTCAAACAGAATCTCTGCCGTTTCCGGGTGCCAGAGAACTAAATCTCCGATATTGGTATCTGCCGTGATGGTATCACACCGGTCAAAGTCAATCTTCATATGTTATACTGATCCTCCAGTCCGTCCATCAGACCGTGCTCCAAGAGGATTTCCTCCAGGCGCTTCTGCTCCGGGGGATTAGGGATGACAAAGCTTGTATTTTCCTTGATTTTACGAGCCAGTTCGCGGTATTCGTCCGCCTGATTTGCTTTTGGGTTGTAGTCGATGACTTGACGATACTGCCCTTGCCGTAAATTGCAATCTGTCTGAGTTCCATTGTCATAAATCTTACTCCTTTTATCCCTTGACCGCAGAAGAATAAATCCTCTCGATAAATTGTAATGCACCGGAATATCCGATGTAGGTGCGGTTCAGAACGACCTCCTCAGTTGCGATCGTCCCGACCTCGACCAGAACAGCATGCTTCTTCTTCGCCACATCCTGCTCCCAGGAGGAACCAAGGATCAGCGGTGTGCTGCTGCCAAAATCGTAGGTTTCCAGCCTTTCTTCAATCCGATAGCCGTCTTCGATGAATTCCACATTGCCGGGAACGCCCTCGGAAAGCTCGGTGTACAGCGCTGCGACGTCCTCGCGGTACCGGGCAGGGGTATTGTCCGTAATGATCTGCCCGACCGGAATGAGTCCGATCTGGTCTGCAAGGAATTTCGAGAGCGCGATATTATAGGCGGCATCACCGACAATCGCAAACTGCGAGGGGAAACCGAACCAGTATTCCGCGAAGAAATCTGCGAAATGATCGAAGAAATAGTAGTATCTTGCCGCTTCCTTTTCAATGAATTTCTCTGCCCTGGTGCTGTCGATGCCGGCGAACTCCACGACCTGATGAATGAAAGCCGTCGTTGCCTCCTCACCGACCGGAAGCACCGGGATGTGCAGATATGGCTGACCGTATTTCTCCTTCAGATGCTTTGCCACGCGCAGACCCAGCCACGGGGACAGCACCAGATTGAACGCCGCCTTGGGAATATTCTTCCACTCGGAAATGCCGGCGCTCTCGCTGCCGAAGAAGGTATTCACCTCAAACCCGGTGCTCTCCAGAATTCGTTTGATCTCAATAATGTCACCGCGCCAGAAGGTGTTGAAATATGGAGCGCCCATCCAGAGATTGATGAGCTTCTTTCTGCGGCGGACGCCCTTTGCCTCTCCGACAAACTGGTCGATGATCGCCAGTACGACCTCCTCGTGCCCCCAAAGATTATTTCCCTTAAAGCCGGGAACCTCTGCATGAACGATTGGATACCCCTGCTCTTTGTACGGTTTGATGACAGATGCGACATCGTCACCGACAAGCTGCGGAGAGCAGCCGGACAGGACAACAAACAGGTCGCCCTTCATGATTTTCAGGGCGGACTTGATGACGCCGTCGAGCTTCTTTGCGCCGCCGAATACGATCTCATTCTCACCGGAATTCGTGCCCGGAATGTCGCCGCCGCCTGCGCCGGAAGAACCTTGAAAGCCGTTGCAGAACGACATTGTGAAATACTGCTGATCGACACAGCCCGGTCCGCAGTTGATGACCGGAACACCGCCCGGAATTGCGGAAACGGTATACGCGGCACCAATGGCGCACGCATAATGCGGATGGGTAATTGTAGTATGCTTTGGCTTCGCCATCAGTCCTGTACCTCCTTGTTCGTAGCTTCATCCAGTACCTCCGGATGCTTGGCGAGAATGAACGGATCCTTCTGGCTGAGCCACCAGTCGCTGTATGGCAGCGATACATGACGTTTAAGTACCTGGTTCATTTTCTTGCGGGCGAGGACTTCGAGAACGGCTTCTCCTACACGGATCATGCCGTCATAGCCGACAGGAAAATGCTCGTCGCCAATGGCAAAGGACGGGATGCCCATTCTTGCGGCATTCGGTGCAAGTCCGTTATGACGGATAATAATGAAA
>ONEQ01000034.1 GCA_900316885.1 uncultured Eubacteriales bacterium
CAGATGGTACCTGCGATATAATGGATGTGATCCTGCTCCAGAAGTGGATTCTGCAGATTCCGGGTACCTCACTTCCGGCGCCGAACGCAGCCGATCTGGATGCAGACGGGCAGATTGATGCGTTTGATCTGGCAATGTTAAAGCGTCTGCTGACAGCAAAGTAATCGGGGAGGGATCGATATGAAGAACAGAAACCGCTTTCTTGCTGTATGCGCGGCACTGACCATGCTGACCGCGATTCCCGTTCCGCAGTCGGCAATGACAGTGAGCGCCGCAGAGACCGGCTCGCGCATCCGCGTGGACATTAACCGCAGCGACGGACGCAAGGCATCCTATACCAAGTCCGCGAATAACTGGATCGTGGACGGGACGTACACCTATACCGTGAACGGCATCACCTGCAAGCTGTCCGGAACGGGCGGATCGGTGGATCTGGTCAACAACAAGCTCCTGCAATTGCAGGATGTGGAAAAGACCCCGACCCTCACGATGGACGGCGCGAAGATCAAGGACGGCACCGGCAATCCCACATTGAAGCTGGAAATTACCGGGCTCCCGGACGGCACACATTCCATCCGCACATGGCATGCCTGCGCCGACCGGAATGTCACCAACAGCACGCTGACTGTCAAAATTGCCGGAAAGCAGGCTGCCAAGGGGCTGAAATGCCCGACCAATCCAACCGACAGCGAGGATGCCGGTACGGCATACGGCACATTCTCCGGGACTTCCGTCACGGTTGAGGTTACCGCCGAGGGGAACGGCACGCTCAATACCCCGTGGCTCAATGCGTTTGAGATCGACGGCGCGGATCCGGTGCAGTCAGTCAGCCACATGCTGCCGAAGGATCAGGAAGCGCATCTCCTGCGTGAGAACGGACTTTCCTGGAAGGCTGGTGCCAATGCCGCAAGCCACAACGTCTACATCGGCACGGATTTCGCTGCCGTGTCCAAAGCAACGACAGCCTCCCCGGAATTCAGGGGCAATGTAACAGCGCCGAAATTCTCGTTTGACGAGAGCTATTCCTCGGTGCCGACGTATTACTGGCGTGTCGATGAGGTGAACAAGGACGGGAGCATCGTGCCGGGTGCAGTGTACAGCTTCCAGATCGCGCGTGCGGCGTTTCCGACAGCCGAGGGCTACGGGCGATTTGCACGCGGCGGCCGCGGCGGCTCCGTGTACCACGTCACCAATCTGAACGATGACGGCAAGGAGGGTTCGCTCCGCTACGGTCTGTGTACGCTCAAGGGACCGCGGACGATCGTCTTTGACGTGGGCGGCATCATTGCGCTGAAGGATACGCTCTGCATCCCGGAGGACGGCGGCAATGTCTATGTGGCAGGACAGACCGCCCCCGGCGACGGCATCACGCTCATAAACTATGATTTCGGCGCGATGGGCTCGCAGGATGTTGTGATCCGCGATATCCGTGTGCGTGTCGGTGACAGCAATGGCTCCTCTCACGGCGGCATGGGCATGTCCTCGTGCAACCATTCCATTGTCGATCACTGCTCGATCTCGTGGGCGACGGATGAGGGCTTTTCCTCCCGAAGCGCCGCAAATCTGACGTTCCAGTGGAATATCATCGGAGAATCCCTGAACAATTCCGTGCATTACGATGCCAATGACCGCAGTAAGGTTGAGCGCCATGCATTCGCAGCTTCCATCGGCGGTTTCACGGGATCATTCCACCACAATCTCCTCATCAACAACACCGGGCGCAACTGGTCGCTTGCCGGTGCGATGGAGCAGGACGGGCAGACCTACGGAGGTCAGCTGGATATTTCCAATAATGTAGTCTACAACTGGCGCGACCGTACCACGGACGGGGGCGCACGGCGCGTGCAGTTCGTGAACAATTACTATAAGGCGGGACCGGTTTCCAACACGAATCTGCACCTTGTTTCCGTGGACGGCAATGAGCTGAATACGCCGGATATGCAAATGCTGTATGCGTCGGGCAATATGAAGGTTGCTCAGAACGGCAAGACGCTTATCGATGCCAAAACGGACGAATGGTCGTCCGGCAAGGCGGTCTGCGGCATGAAGGGCAAAAATGCAAGCGCTTCGACGATCCGCAGCAATGCGCCGTGGTTTGACAATTACATCACGCTCGACTCCGCCGAGGATGCCTATAAGAAGGTCATCAGCAATACCGCCGGCGCGGGTGCCAACAAGCCGGCGCTCGACTACATCGACAGCCGCTATCACGATGAGGTCACAAACGGCAAGTACACCTATACCGGCTCAAAGGATAAGCTGCAGGGTATCATTGATACCCAGAACGATGTCGGCGGCTATCCGTCCGCGAAGAATTTCAAGGGCGGCACGGCACCCGCAGATACCGACCGTGACGGCATGTCCGATGCATGGGAGAAGGAGCACGGACTGAACCCGGACAATGCGGCGGACGGTGCGATTGTTTCGCTTTCCGGCGATGATTACACCAATCTGGAGCTCTATCTCAACGAGCTTGCCGGTGATCCGGTGGCGTATAACGGTAAGCCGGTGTCCTTTGACCCCATCGAGGGCAAGCTCCTGCATGCAGAGATCCTCGATACAACGTATTATGCCGGCTGGGGCATCGACGAACATGCAGAGAAGGGCGACGCAGTATTCGGTGACAGAACCGCAGAAAAATGTGCTCTGACCGCAGAGTATCCCGGTGTTGTAGGAGGCGCGGAGCTCCTGCTCACGCCCTGTGATGCCAAGGCATCCGCAAAGGAGCAGGCGGTTATCACCGCCAAGCAGGATCTGACGCTGTATGTCGGCATGGACACCCGCGTGGAGCAGGTGCCGGCATGGCTTTCGGAATTTGAGCGCATCCGCACAGCGGTTATGACCAGCAATGACGTGGTATTCGGCTTGTTCCGCAAGAACCTTAAGGCAGGGGAGAGCATTACCCTCGGCGCCAACGGGCAGAGCGCGAACTGCATGAATTACATCGTGCTGGCGGTTCCGAGTCAGCAGACAGCGATCCGTGATCTGAATCTCGACGGGCAGTTCGATGTGCTCGATGCAGTCGTGCTGCAAAAGTGGCTGCTCCAGATTCCGGATGCAACCATCGCGGATCCGGCGGCGACAGATCTGGATGGCGACGGGCAGATTGATGTGTATGATCTCGGTCTGCTGAAACGCGAGCTGCTGTCCTGATGCGCATGCCGAAAAATCAGGCTTGACAAATCTCTGAACCTATGTTATAATCATTACAGACGCAACAGTGCGTCCGGGGTGTACCACCATCGGTGCAAACTCCGGGCGCACTGTCTTTTTTTGGCGCTTTTTGAGAAGGAGGAGACGGAATGGTTACAGTCAACGGAGAATCCAGAGCAGTCGCCGGTATGACCGTGCAGGAGCTGCTGAATTCTATGCAGCTCAAGCCGGAACGGACGGCGGTCATGATTGGTGATGACATTCTGCCGAAGGCGGAATACAGCAGACAGCTTTCAGACGGTGATGTGGTAGAGATTATCGGCTTTGTCGGAGGGGGCTGATATGCGTGAAATCACAGAGAAGGAATTTGAGCAAGCCATCGACTCCCGCAGTAATGTGCCGATCTATCGGGCAATGAAGTCCGCAAGGGTCGGGATTGCAGGACTCGGCGGACTGGGCTCGCATATTGCGGAGGCGCTGGTGCGCAGCGGTGTCGGGCATCTCACGCTTGCGGATTTTGATACCATAGAGCTGTCCAATATCAACCGGCAGATATATACGCTGTCCCATATCGGGAGAAATAAGGCGGATGCCATGCCGGAGATCCTGCACCGGATCAACCCGTTCTGCGAGATCACGTCACATGCTGTCCGCGTGACAGCCGTCAATTGCGCCGCGCTGTTTGCGGACTGCAATATCATCATCGAAGCGTTTGATGTGCCGGAGGAAAAGGCGATGTTCGTCCATACGGTGATGGAGCAGATGCCGGAGAACTATCTCATATGCGGCAGCGGCATGGCAGGCTTCGGCAATGCGAATGCCATCACCACACGCCGTGTTACGGACAAGCTGACGGTCTGCGGCGATGGGGTGACTGATGTGGCAGACGGTGTGGGACTGACAGCATCCCGTGTCATGGTCTGCGCTGGACATATGGCTGCGCGGGCAGTCGAAATCATACTTTCAAACAGGAGTGAAGCATTATGAGCGATACATTCATCATCGGAGGACACGAGTTTACCTCCCGTTTTATTCTGGGTTCCGGAAAATTTGATCTGGATCTGATCCATGCGGCAGTCGAGCACGCAGGTGCGGAGATCGTGACACTTGCCCTGCGCCGTGTCAACAGCTTCAGCGGCAATATCCTGGAGCACATCCCGGCAGGCGTGACCCTGCTCCCGAATACCTCCGGTGCCCGGAATGCAGAGGAAGCCGTGAAAATCGCGAAGCTTGCACGCGAAGCCGGCTGCGGGGAATTCATCAAGATCGAGGTCATCCACGACTCCAAGTACCTGCTGCCGGACAACTACGAGACAGCAAAGGCATGTGAAATGCTCGCCAAGGAGGGCTTTATCCCGATGCCCTACATGTATCCGGATCTCTATGCCGCACGCGACATGGTGAATGCCGGCGCCGCAGCGATCATGCCGCTTGCCGCGCCAATCGGATCCAATCAGGGACTTGCGACAAAGCAGTTTATCCGCATCCTGATCGAGGAGATCGATCTGCCGATCATCGTCGATGCCGGCATCGGCAAGCCCTCGCAGGCGTGTGAGGCGATGGAAATGGGTGCATCAGCGATCATGGCGAATACGGCAATTGCGACTGCCGGGAACATTGTGGAAATGGCGAAGGCGTTCCGCCATGCGATCATTGCAGGCAGAACCGCGTATCTCGCAGGGACCGGGCGTGTGCTGGACCGTGCATCGGCATCCTCTCCGCTGACCGGATTCATTCAGGAGTGAGGTGCGGATATGGAAAAGATCGATCATATGCAGTATCTCCCGGATATGGAGATTCTGGAGGATTCCGACATCGGTGAGCGTGTTGTCCATGCGATGGAGGAGTATGATTACAACCGCTATACCGCAGCAGATGTGAAGCGGGCGCTGGCAGCGGAGTATCTGACACCGGAGGATTTCGGTGCGCTGCTGTCTCCGGCAGCAGAGCCATTTCTTGAGCAGATGGCAAGACGCGCCACGGTAGAAACGCACAAGCATTTCGGCAATTCGGTGTTGCTGTTCACGCCGCTGTATATCTCGAATTACTGTGAGAATCACTGCATTTACTGCGGATTCAACTGTCAGAACAAGATCCGCCGTGCGAAACTTGATGAGGACGGTATCCGCCGTGAAATGGAAGCCATCGCAAAAACCGGCATGGAGGAGGTGCTCATCCTCACAGGCGAGAGCCGCAAAATGAGCGACGTGCAGTACATCGGACGTGCCTGTCAGATTGCGCGTGAGTATTTCAAGAACGTCGGGATCGAGGTGTATCCGATGAATACCTCCGAATATGCCTATGTGCATGACTGCGGAGCCGATTACGTGACGGTGTTCCAGGAAACCTACAACAGTGACCGCTATGCACAGCTGCATCTTGCCGGTCACAAGCGTATTTTCCCGTACCGCCTGAACGCGCAGGAGCGTGCGATCCGCGGCGGGATGCGCGGCGTGGCGTTTGCAGCGCTGCTGGGACTGGCGGATTTCCGGAAGGATGCCTTTGCCGTCGGCAATCATGCGTATCTGCTGCAGCGGAAGTATCCCCATGCGGAGATTTCCTTCAGCTGTCCGCGCCTGCGCCCGATCATCAACAACGACAAGATCAACCCGAAGGACGTCCACGAACGTCAGCTCTTACAGGTGATGTGCGCATACCGAATCTTCATGCCGTTTGCCGGTCTGACGATCTCCACACGCGAACGCGCCGGATTCCGTGATAATGTGATCGGCATGTGTGCGACCAAGATCTCTGCCGGTGTCAGCACGGGCATCGGCAGCCACACAGAGGAGGAGGATGCGGGCGATTCGCAGTTTGAGATCAGCGACGGCAGAACGCTCGAGCAGGTGATTGCCGCCATCAAATCCCACGGCTTGCAGCCGGTGCTGAACGATTATGTTTACATCTGACGGGTTTGTGGTTATCGCGGTCACAGCGCGGCACCTGTGTCCGCGCCCTCTATGGGAGCAGATGCCGCGCATCCGTGATGCAGGAATTACCCGTGTGATCCTTCGGGAAAAGGATCTGGCGCCGGATGCGTACACTGCACTTGCGGAGCGTGTCCTGCGGGCGTGTGAGGACTGTGGGATTGAACTGACACTGCATAATTTTCCGGAAGCAGCGCAAAAGCTCGGTATTTCTTCGCTGCATATGCCGCTGCCGATTCTGACAGAGGAGCTGTGCCGTGTCTTTGCATCTGTCGGCACATCGGTTCACAGTCTCGAACAGCTCCGGCAGGCGGAGCAGCTTGATGCGGCTTATGTCACGGCTGGTCACATTTTTGCGACGGACTGCAAGAAGGGAGTACCGCCGCGCGGCATCCCGTTTTTGCAGGAAATCTGTTCTCAGGCATCCGTTCCGGTCTATGCTATCGGCGGCATATCGGCGGGCAATCTCCCGGAAATCCGGCAGAACGGTGCGGCGGGTGCCTGCATCATGTCCGGTGCCATGCAGTTATAGAAGCGTTTGCCGGATTGACAATTCAGGGAGAAAGGTGTATAATAGCATCATGGAATCCGAATGATATGGTCGGAGTTCTCTTTGAAAGGAGCGAATGCGGAGCATGGATGCATCAGACAGCACAACGCAATTCCGGTTTGATAAGGAGATCTACCCTAAAACAGCACTTCTGAAAACGTCTTTCCGGTATACGGATGCGTTTTATGTGCATCTTTCGGCAGACGCGGATCAGTATACGGTGACACTGGAACCCAAACCGGATGCCCCGGTGCTGACGCTTGCGGATTTCCGCAATGCGCTGCTGGAGCAGACCGTTCGTGAGGAGGTTGCAGCACAGACAAAGGATCTACGGTTTCTGCTCATGGCACGGGCACTGTCCTCCTCGATGATTGACACCGCGGAACCGGAGGAGACAGCGGGATTTGAGGGAATACAGGATGAAGCACTGTTAAAGGATTGGTTTACACAGAATGAGTGAATTGTTTTTGTCAAGGGAGCTTTATGCACTGCATGCAATCCGGTTCGCCTGTCAGCAGTTTTCAGGCATTTGCAGCGTCACCGTGCATGAACAGGCGGACGGCTTTCTATGCAGATTTCAGCCCGGAACGGTGCAGGATACGGAGCAGATTGCCAAGGAGTTTGAAAACTATCTGATCGACTATCTCTGCACGGAGTACCGCCATGCATTGGATTGAATGGGGTTTGATGCTGCTGTGCCTGGGTGTCTGCATAACCTGCGGCATAACGGATCTGAAAACGGAGCGGATCCGGAATCAAATTGTTCTGCCCGCTGCACTGGTGTCATTCGCTGTGAATCTGGGATTTTCGGAATATCAGCATGTATGGAGTATGTATCTGCTGAATGTTCTGCTGGTGGTTCTGTTTTCCACGGCGCTGTATGCACTGCATTATATGGGAGCCGGTGACAGCAAGCTGCTGACATGCATTGCAGCCGCGCTCCCAGTCCGGCTGTATGCCGATCGAATGTCCGGCATGTTTGGCATTGTGCTGCTGCTGATCTGTATTTTCTCCACATGCATGGTCTACATCGCAGTGGAGAGCATTTTCCTGCTGTTCAAAGAGAAACCAAACCTGCGGGAGACGCTTTCGGCTTCATGGGGAAGCTTCTGGAGCGCCTACCTGCGCGGGATGATGGTCATTACATTCACCAACGAATGTCTGTTTCTGTTTTGCAGGGATTTTTACCTGGAAAACCAGTATGCAGTGATTCTGCTGAATTTCCTGCTGGCGGCGCTGATTTCCGAGCACCGGGTGTTCCGCTCGGAGCTGCTTGTCTGGCTGCTGCTTTCCTGTGAGGCGGCGATCGCGTTTCTGACCCCATATCATGAGCAGCTGCTGCATGGGGATATCCGGCTGTTTCTTGTATTTCTCGGGATTCTGGCATTTCGTAGATTCCTGATTGATACCTGCAATTATCGTGTGATACCGACTGCCGATGTCAGAAAGGGCATGATCCTCTCTTTGCAGACGACTATGCTGATGCAAAAGTCGCGAGTCAAGGGATTGCCCAGGCTGTCCGCGGAGGATATGCGTTCACGGCTGACGGAAGAGGAAGCCGAGAGTGTCCGCCGCTGGGAGCATTCCCGCTACGGCTGTAAGGAGATTACGATTGTCCGCTGTTTTCCGTTCGGGCTGTTTATTGCAGTCGGGACTGTTCTGTTTATGATCGGGGGGATTGTATGGCGCGGCTGATCGGCTATCAAGGCGAGCCGATTCTGGTACGGCTTGCCGGATCCGTCGAGGCGGCTCGGCAATATCAGGAAAACGGACTGGATGCCCTGCTGATCCGGGAGGGCATCGCAGTCCTCTGTCAGGATGGGATGACGGACACTTCCTATGCCGTGCAGGGGGAGATCACCTGGACGGAGCAGGATACGGTTTTCGTGAATGGAGAGGGCTTTCTGCGTCTGTGGTTTCCGTTCTGTGAGGAGAGCCAGACGCTGCTTATAACCAATCAGTGCAATTCCAACTGCGTGATGTGCCCGTATTCGGAGAGCTTCCGGCGCCGCGCTGCACATCCGAACGAGCTTTTCCTGCTCCGGCAGATCGACTATCTGCCGGAGCATACGTCACATCTGACGATTACCGGCGGAGAACCGACCCTGCATACGGAAGCATTTTTTCATGTGATGGAGCGGATCCGCTGCGAACGCCCTGGGGTGCATTGCCTGCTGCTGACAAACGGACGCAGCTTTTCGCTTGCCGGCATCTGTCAGAGAGCTGTACATACCTTTCCGCAGCATACGGTTGCAGCAGTTCCGCTTCATGCCGCCGACGCGGCAGTACATGACCGGATCACGCAGACTTCGGACAGCTTCCGGCAGACCCTTGCGGGAATCGGGCATCTGCTTTCCATGCAGCTCGCGGTGGAAATCCGCATTGTTGTCATGCAGCAGAATGTGCAGGAAATGACGGCGCTGGCTGACCTGATTGTGACCAGATTCCCGACGGTTCAGGTGGTCAATTTCATGGCGGCTGAAATGTGCGGCAATGCCGCAGTCCACAGGGATGCTGTCTGGATCGGTTATCCGGAAGCATTCCATGCCTGCCGGGAGGCGGTTGCGCGTCTGGTGGAGCACGGTGTGGATGTGGGGCTGTATAATTTTCCGCTGTGCAGTATCCCGTTGCAGTACCGGGGATTATACCGGCGCAGTATTTCCGGGTATAAGATTGTATACGGCAGTATATGCGAAACCTGTCAGGAGAAGAATGCCTGCGGCGGCGTGTTTGCGTCGGCGCTCCGCTATGCGGAGCATCAGATGCAGGCGCTGTAACGGAGGGAAGGATTTTGGTCGGACACTTTCAATTCAAGCAGTTAGGCAGCAGCTATCTGCTGACGAACGACTTCGGGTGCCATTGCTTTCTCACGCCGCAGCAGTTCCATTCTCTGCTCCGGGACAAACAGCCCGGAGATGCTGACAAGCAGCAGGAGCTGATGGAAAAGGGGTTCTTGTATGAGGGCGGCAGGGAGGCATATATTCAGCAGCATATGAGCCGTCTCCGCGGGATGCGATCCTATCTGTTCCAGGGGACGTCTTTGCACATCTTTGTGGTGACGACGCACTGCAACGGCAGCTGTATCTACTGTCAGGCACAGTCGCATCTGACGGGAAAACGCATGATGATGGATGCCAAAACAGCGCGGAAAGCCGTGGATATTGCCCTGCAGTCGCCGGCATCGGAGCTGAGCTTTGAATTTCAGGGCGGAGAGCCGCTGATGAATATGGACATCATCCGGGAAATCGTGACCTACACCGAGTCGCTTCATCCGCAGAAGCACATCACGTTCAATATTGTCAGCAATCTGACGTTGCTGGATGCCGACAAGCTGGACTTTATCAGGGAGCATCAGATCAGCCTGTCCACGTCACTCGACGGACCGCGGGAAATTCACGACCGGAATCGTCCGTTTCTCAGCGGAGAGGGGATGTTCGATGCCGTCAGCCGGCAGATCCGCTGGCTTCATGAACAGAGCGTTCCCGTCGGTGCCATTGAGACCACCACACGGTACACGCTGGCGCAGCCGGAGGCGCTGGCAGATGCCTATTGCGAGATGGGTCTGCACAGTCTGTTCATCCGCCCGCTCACGCCGCTCGGCAGGGCTGCGGAGCAGTGGGAGACAATTGGATATACCCCGGCGGAATTCACGGAATTCTATCGCCGGTGCATCCTTGCTATCCTTGAAAAGAACCGCTTCGGATACGCAATGTACGAGGGTCATGCAAGACTGTTTCTTCGGAAAATCCTGACCCAGTATGCGGATAATTACATGGACCTGCGCTCACCGTGCGGTGCGGCAGTCGGGCAGATGGCATATTATCCCGACGGGAATATTTATACCTGCGATGAGGGGCGTATGCTCGCTGAGATGGGGGATCCGACCTTCCGGCTCGGCAATGTATATACAGATGATTATGCAGCATTGATCGGAAATCCCGTCTTCCGTGCTGCTTGTCTGGCATCGGTGACGGAATCGCAGCCCTTGTGCGGGGACTGTGTGTATCAGCCCTATTGCGGCGTGTGTCCGGTTGTCAGCCATGCACTGCAGCATGATCTGACATCCCACAGCTTCTACCGCTGTAACATCTATCAGGGCATGCTGGATACACTGTTCACCCTCCTGGAGGATACAAGCAATCTGGAGCTGTTTCAAGAATGGCTCTAACCAAAACCGAATCAGGAAAATCGAATGAGAAAGTCAATTCCATCTGAAAGGTGCATCACATGAAACCAATTCTGCAAAAGCCGATACCTCTGTATCTGGCAGTTTCGCTGATCGTCAACGTGCTGACATACAACGGTACGCGGCTGATTACACACGGAATGTATCACCATGATATGACAACCCCGCTGGACGGCTGGGTACCGTTTGTGCCATGGACGATTGTGATTTATCTAGGCTGCTATCTGTTCTGGATTGTGAATTACGCGCTGGGATGCCGGCAGAAAACAGAGGAAGCGGAGCATTTCCTGTGTGCGGAGTGCTTTGCAAAGCTCATCTGCTGTGCCTGCTTCCTGCTGCTCCCGACAACGAATATCCGACCTGAAATCGCAGGCTCCGGTATCTTTGATAACGCCATGTGCTGGCTGTACCGGACAGACGCAGCAGATAATCTGTTTCCGTCGATCCATTGCCTGACCAGCTGGTTCTGCGTGATCGCTGTCCGCAGGCAGCAGTCCGTTCCGAACTGGTACAAGGGGCTTTCTGTGCTGATGGCGCTGGCGGTCTGCGTGTCCACACTCACCACACGGCAGCATGTTTTTGCGGATGTGTTCGCGGGCGTCCTGCTTGCAGAGGTGAGCTATTGGCTGGTACAGAAAACCGGTTTCCTGGCATGGTATCACTCCGTTCTGCATCGAATTTCACGCAAAATGGAGAAGAAAGCTGTTCATGAATAATGCATCAAAGGAGCGCAGCCTATCACCGCTGTGCTCCTTTCCTGTCATGATGTTCCCAAAATGAAATGAAAAATTTTCAAAAACCTGTCCAAAATCTGCATTGAATAGTGTTATCATAGATGGAACGTTCCAAACCACACAGGGAGGTGAGATCATGACCGACAAGGAAAAGCTCGCGGAGCTTTACCAGCTGTACGAAAAGCAGCTCTATGCCATTGCCATGGCGGTGCTGCACAACCATGCACAGGCGGAAGATGCCGTATCAGAGGCATATTACCGTGTTGTCCGGCACATCGGGATGCTCGGAAAACCGGATTCTCCGCAAACACGGCAGTACATGATACGCACGATCCGCAGCACAGCCATTTCGCAGTACCGGAAGATCAGCGCGAATCGGAGCATTTTCAGAATATTGACGATACATAGACGGACATTCCGGACAGGTCAGATATACTGACGCGCCGCATCGAACGGCATTCCATACTGGAAACGATCGCTTCCCTGCTGGGAAATCCTGAATGAGACCGACCGGCAGATCGTTGTCTGGTACGGACGCGACGGCATTGGATTTGACAAGATCGCCGCGCGTCTGGGCATGACGGAATCTGCCGTGCGGAAACGCTTTGAACGAGCCCGAAAACGCATGAAAGCGCACTACATGGAGGGAGAGGAACGCTATGAAACCTATCACAAATAAAGAATGGAAACGCATCGTGGAGCAGACCTCCCGCACAGATCTGCCCGAACCGCCGTTCTCCCGGCGCTATCGTGAAAGACGGCTCGAACTGGAGAGGATGGTCACGATGAAAGAGGACAGAAAATTCACATTCCAGCCGGGGCTTGCTGTGGCAACTGTCGCGGCACTGATCGAAGCAAATGAACAGGATACCCATGGAGGGGTAAGGTCGTGCAGGAAACAGAGATCGCAGGGCTTACATTTGAAACTGCAAATCTGGCGCAGGCACAGAAAAGCACACAAATTTATCCGTCGCTCCAAATACAGTATCAAAAATCCGGTATGGTAAGAGAAACAGCGATCGACCTGATGTATACCAGCGCACCCGCCGATGAGATCCATTGGGGCGACGACAGCGATCGTTATTTTGATATTCTCGATTTTGATACCTTCCGAGTCTGTGTCCTTGCATGGAACTGCACAGATGACGAGATCAACACGGTAACAGAAGCGATCGAAACAGCAGCTAATAGCGTCCTGGAGATCAGTAAAGAATACCGTCTCAACAGCCATGGCGAGACCTACGGCTGTGCAGCGGTACACATGGATCGCAGTACCTATGACCAGCTCTCCGACCTGATCGCGTTTGGTGGCGGAAGCTGCAAAGAGGGCTATGTCCGGAAAACCGAACTCTTTGAAGCACTCGGCGATGACCCCGACGATGCCATGAACCATCTCATGCAGGATTTCAACAAGACGGATACCGCAATTGAAGCGCCTCGCTCAACGTTTATGACAAGGAGGGCGAGAACGTGATCCATGTCATCAAGTATTACAAGGAACCGTAACAGAATCGGAAAGCAAAAAGAAAGCCCTACCATTGGGCTTTCTTTTTTCATATTTGGAATGATTCTGCCACGTCAATACTGTGATGTGTAATCATTTTTGCGCATCAGACGCTTGAATTTGCTGTACACGGATTTGCGGATTACTGAACATACAGAAAAGGCACTAGCAGCCGAATTTTCGTCATGAAAATATTTTCAAAAATTACTGTGACTTTTTCCGTAAAAATGGTACTAATAAGTGAAGGGGTAAAGTACACGCCCCTGAGAGGAGGAATCCCCGATGGACAACGGTGAAAGTAGCTACCGCCGTTTCCTTGCGGGCGACAATGAGGGAATGCTTGAAATTGTCTGTGAATACCAGACAGGGCTGATGCTTTACCTGAACAGCTTTGTTCAGAATATTCATACTGCGGAGGATCTGACGGAGGACACATTTCTGGAATTGATGATCCGGCGTCCGAAATTCTCCGGGAAAAGCTCATTCAAGACATGGCTCTATGCGATCGGACGCAACATCACAGTCAAATATCTCCGAAAGCATGCAAAACTCAGTGTTGTTCCGCTGGAATCGCAAGAATTCCTTGTTGACGAAACAAACATCGAAGAAGCATACATCCAAAGCGAGCAGAAACGTGCAGTCCATCAGGCGCTGCACCGGCTGAAGCTCGAATACAGACAGGTTCTGTTCCTGATTTATTTTGAAGGGTTCAGTCATTCCGAAGCAGCTTTAATCATGAAGAAATCTGAACGACAGATCAATGTTCTGCTGTACCGCGCCCGGAAGGCGTTAAAATCTGAACTGGAAAGGAGTGGCTTTGATGATGAAGGATCACTATGAAATGTATCAGAGCTTGCTTTCCAGATATGATGCGTATCAGGAGAAGAAGCAAAGGCAGACCCGCATCATCCGGCGAACGGTCCCGGTTGCTGCCTGCTTCTGTTTTACGATCGTTCTGGGACTGGGCGTATGGCATCATCGTGCCAGCCTTCCCGATGTTCCGGTCAAGCCGGAGATCGTGACAGAAACGACAACGGAATGCTCTGAAAGCACAGCGACAACGGAAACAGAGATGTCAACGATTACAGCAAAAGCCGGGACTGCAACTGTTAAAGCCACCGAAACACAGCCGTTTACAACCGTTTCTGCCATAACGCAGACAGAAACAAATCTGACAGTTGTTATGGCTTCAACTGCGCAGACGATGCCCGTGACAGCGCTTCAGACGAGCGTACCGTCCGTCTCAGCCGCTGCGACTGCGCCGGTCACATCGCAGACTGCCCGCATTGCTGAGACTGGTTTGGCAAATCACAACAAGCCGTCTGAGACAACTGTCACAGCGATAAATCTGCCTGATGAAAAGGATTCCGGAATTGCACTTAACCCGGAAAAGCCGTCGGATACAACCGATACTGAGTATCACGGCAAACCAACAGACACAACCGCTGCCACAACAGAGACAGTCACGACAACCACATCTGAGACACAGCCCACAGAGTTTGCAGAGCCGTTCCGGTTTTTAGCGGATCTGGACGTGCGGGATGCGCTCCAAGCGATCCACGAACCAAAACAGCAGGAAATGGCAGCAGAGCTGACCAAAGACGGCTATGTGTTCAAGCCGGTCTGCACGGATGAGATAGCACTGAAACCATATTCTGCGGCGGTGATCTTCCCGCATACCAACGATCAGGATACCATGATCCGGTATGAGATCAAGATTGAAAACAACTGGGACGGTATGTCCGAGTATCTGCAAGCGCGTTTCGGGCGAACCGGCAACTGGGGGCTTTCCATCCGGGATCAGGTGTATTGTATCTACGATGCAGATGATGACGGTGTACGTCAGGCAAGTGTCAGATTAGATCAGACGCATTATCTGGATGTTTCCGCGACAGCTTCGGAGGAGGAGATGATCGAATTTCTGAAAGCATTCCAATATGAACAAATACCGATCCAATAATCAGAACGGGGTGATTCTATGAAAAAGAAGATGACAGCAATGCTGCTCGCAGCGATGTTCCTGACAGGTTCTCTGAACGGCGCCGGGACAGTAAGTGCTGCCAAGCCGAACGCAGACAAGCAGATGATAATGGGCGATGTGAATGGTGACGGAACATTTGGTGTCACCGATGTGGTTTTGTTCCAGAAGTGGCTGTTAGCCGTTCCGGATACCGTGCTTGCAAACTGGGAAGCTGCCGATTTCGATGCGAATGGTGGGCTAGATGTGTTCGACCTTGCCATGATGAAAACGGCGCTTATCGCGGAATTGCAAGGGAGTCCGGAGCTGTATGACCCGGACGTGCAGGAAATTCTGTTCGGATATACGACGCCCGGCAGCGGCTCCAGCAAGCCGACATCCGAGCTTAAAATTTCCATGAAGTGCAAGGCGTTCTGTCCTGCCGGCAAGACGCTGACGGTAGATGTGGCAAAGCTCGGCTTCTCTACAGCAAATATGTATGAGGGGAACGGTTTCCTGTACCGGTACAGCATTTATCCGTATAACCCCATCAATTATCAGAAGATCGAGAACGAGCCGCTGATCGTCAACGGCGAACCGGGCGGCTATGTCAAGGAGTATACCGGCGAGGACAGGCAGATGTTCAAGCTCGGCATCGAGTATGATGACTATTCGACCTATCAACATGAGAACGCGGTACTGGATTTTGGCGGCTACCCGGCAGGCAGCTCCGGCTCGATTGCATTTGGCTTTACAGCGTATTTCTATAACGAGGACGGTACACTTCCTGAGAAACCGCAGTCCGAAGGCAATATCCAGAGTCTGTATTTCTATGTTGGTGAGGAGGGTGTCGGCATCAGCAACACCAGTACAGAAGATGCCGAAAATGCGTATCAGAACAAGGGCAAAGCCGAGGTCGCGGCGCATGAACAGTACACCGGCAGATGGCATGGGAAGTACATCACACGAGAGCTGTTTGAAGCTCTGACAGACCCGGATGCAGGGGTAATTTCGGTGCAGTTCTTGTTCAAGGATACGGGAATGAATGAATTTGCGGATCAGGGAGTCGAAGCATTCTATCAGGCACGCATCGAGGAAACAACCAAGCTGCTGGAATCGCAAGGCATCCGGTGCGAAGCTGCCGCGGATCCGCATGAAATGGTGATGTATGTGACCGCAGAACAATTCACAGAACTGACTTTGGATATTGCATCCTTGTTCGGTCTGGCTCGTGCATGATGGTGTTATTAAATGTTCGGGGTAAAATATTCAAAAATAGGAGCGCCTGTGTCAAAGCAGGCGCTCTTTCATATTCCGTCTTGTGATTTTCAGGATTCTGTGCTATAATCATGACATATAGATGCGCATGGATTCGACATAAAAATATTTTTCCGAAAAAGTGAGAAAAACGGAAACCTCATCCGTCTAATAGATAGAAGGCAAATTTGCTGACCGGAAAGGAGGGAATCCGATGGGTGACGATGCGGGTCGCTACCGCCGTTTCCTGGACGGGGATGACAATGGACTTGTCGAGATCATTGATGCTTACCATGAAAGTATGACGCTGTTTCTGGGAAGCTTTGTGCAGGATCCGGCGCTTGCAGAGGAACTCATGCAGGAAACCTTTGTCCGGCTGGCAACAAAAAAGCCGCCGTTCCGCGGCAGATGCTCGTTCAAAACGTGGCTGTTCACGATCGCACGCAACTGCGCGATCGACTATCTTCGGAAGAATCGCCGGCTTATTCCGTTGGACGAGCAGGAAACGCTCCCCGATGATACGGACATTGAGCGCGAGTATCTCCGCGAGGAGCAGAAACGCATCCTGCACAAGGCGCTCCGGCAGATCAGACCGGATTATGCACAGGCGCTCTACCTCATGTATTTCGAGGATTTTGATACAGAGGGCATCTCGAAAGTCATGCACAAAACCAAACGGCAGGTATCCAACATTCTATACAGGGCAAAGCAAGCCCTGCGGACAGAACTGGAAAGGGTGGGATTTCAGTATGAAGACGACTAAGGAAATCGCTGATACCGTATTCCGCCGCCGTGATGCCTACTTCGCGCAGCAGCGGGCAAGAAACCGCACCATCCGGCAAGCCGCCGTAATTGGCACTTCGGTTTGCGGATGCGGCATCCTTGCGTTCAGCGGACTGCATTTCCGCAAGGTGCGCGAACCGATCCCGAGCATCACACCGGCAGAAACCACGGCGACACAGCAGACAAGTATCACATTGATGACGACTTTGACACAGACGACACAGACCACGGCGCAGACCATGCGTCACACGGAAACGACGCAGACAGTGACGCAATCCACAACGGCTATCGCGATGGGCTCATCGGCATTGCAGACTACGGCTTTGTTAACAACAATTCCGGTGCAGACAGAACCGGAAATGAC
Source organism: uncultured Eubacteriales bacterium (assembly GCA_900316885.1). GTDB lineage: Bacteria > Bacillota > Clostridia > Oscillospirales > Ruminococcaceae > UBA3855. The sequence continues at coordinate 17,416 of ONEQ01000034.1, forward strand.
CATGCAAACGGAGAGCAGCACGACACAAATCACAACGCAGCCGATCATGACAACGGAAACAATAACCTATCAGACTGCGGCAGTGGGAATTGTGAAACCTACGCCCGTTGTCACGGAAACACAGCCCGTGACGACCAAGCCGGTCACAGAAACGACCGCGCAGCCTGAAACCAGACAATTTGACGGATTCCGGGTAGAGCAGTATCCGGACTGTCAGAAGATCATCTGCACGGAGGAGTTTCCCGCGCCGGACGGTGAGCTTGCGTCCTATGTCGTGCTGAGTGACGAATTCACAGTGCTTTCCATGTCCGAGCCGGAAACGCCGGAACCGGAGCGTTCCTATGAGATCGAGTGTGCGGTGGCGGGCAAAGTGTTCACGGTGACACAGCGGGAGTATGCGGCATTTGCACTCACGGTGGACGAGGGCGAGCTGATCGACATTTCCCTGAACCGTGCGCACGGATTCTTCCACTTGCAGGACGAAACTTGCTCGTTGTACTGGTTCCGGGACGGCGAGGGGTTCTTCGTCAGCGGCGATGCAAGCGATCTGAAGTATTTAATGGCAATTGCCCGCAGCTTTACACCTGCGGGAGAATCAAAATGAAAGCGGGTGTTAGTATGAAAAAAATAATGCAAAAACTGACGGCGGCAATGCTTACGCTGGCTTGTGTGCCGGTGACGGGGATGACGGCTCAGGCTTTGGCGCATCCACCGGCTACATGGGATATGTTTGACGATGCGCATCTGATTAAAGACGACGGTTATGCACAGCTCTATGTCAAAGAGAATGCAAACGGAATAAATACGATTTATTATGTAACACCAAGAACCAATAACATCCGTCTAGTTTTTCGGGAGGACTTGGATCTGAATTCTGCCGCAGAACAGGCGGCGGACGTTCTGGAGACATTTTTCCCGGGCATCAAAGAGGGACGTAATGGACCCGACACGTTGGGTATACATTACAATAAAGGCGTTTACAGCGATGCCGACTATGCAAGTTTTGGTCAACCATGGGAATCGGACAGCACAGCCTTCGATCTGTTTGTGAATGACAGCTATCTCGAATCCTCCGAGCGTTCTGCGGCGTTGGAAGCCGATATTCTCCTTGCGCTTGCACAGCACGGACTGATCTCCGAGTTCTACGGCTTCGGTGAAACCGCACAATATGGACACGGCTATCTCCACGGTGATATTTTGCAGGAATGCTTTCCATACTATCAGGTGGATGCTGACAAGGATGACCCAGATGCGCTGCACTCCGGAGAGCAGTACTGGAAGGAAATTCCCACTGACTGGGATGAGGTCAGGGCATATTTGGCTGAACATTATCCGGACTATACCGTGGAGCAGTATGAGAAGCAATACAATGGTGCATCGGGCAAGACATACACCCGTTATCGCATCAACGGCATTGAAAATCTGACTCTCTACGAGAAGGTGGATCTTGCAGAGGAACTGCGTGTAAAATTCCATGTGACAAACGGGTATCCCTACAGCCTGAAAGCGTCTGAACAAAGCAGCACCACCGGTCACAACGCCCTAGAACAGCCCGGCGACACCAACCTCGACTGCGAGGTAGACATCCTCGACGTGATTGCAGCCAACAAGCACATCCTCGGCATTGGTACGCTCGACAAGACCGGACTGAAAAACGCCGACATGGACGGGAACGGAACAGCGGATTCTGCGGATTCGCTTGCTATTCTGAAAAAAGCACTGGAATAAAAGAAACATCCACCAATGAGCAGCACAGCCGCACTGTAGGATCGTGTGGCTGTGCTGTTTGTACTCAGAAATTAAGACGGCCGATTGTAAAAGCAAGCGTCATCGGTTCTTCGCTGTGGATCCTGAATTCGGGATGCACAGGAGCGCCCCAGCTGTCATCGCCGCCGACGCCCATCTGCTTCGCTGCGATCCTTACCCATGTGTAAGACGGTTCAGGGAGCTCCTCACGGTGCATCGCATGGTCAAGCTCATAGGCGCTGTAGGGCAGCACACTCATTTCAAAAGGCTCCTCGCTTGCAGTAAAGCAAAGACCGGTACCGTTTTCGTCATACACTTTCACATACCTGACGCCTGTTCTGTTGCCGCACTCCTGCGGATTCAGATAGCGTGTGAAATTGTCCGCCACCGTTGATGTAAAAACGCCGAGTCTGGCACCATTGCAGCGGTCAATGTAATTCTCCTCCGGACCCATCCCGTAGAATGTGAACTTGTCATAGTCCTTTTTCATTTTGAAATCCATTGCAAACACGGGCATATCTGCAAGCCCCTTGACGCCGGGATAGTCCGCCTTGACGCCGAGCCGTCCGTCAAAATATGCAGTATAGGTCACTTGGTATGCAAAGGACGGAACAGTCGGGGCAAGAAACCGGAATGTCACGTCAAGCCTGTTCGCATGTTCCTCGGTATCACATCCCAGAAGCTTTGCACATCGTCCCGCGGTCTGCCACTGTGCAGTCTCAAAGGGATACCCGGCGCCTGCATCGTTGTCGGTATGCGCTCTGAAAAAGCAGATCTTCGGCGCTCTGGTGATGTATTCAACACCATCATAGAGCAGGGAACTGACACCGCCCTCACGCTTGTCAAATTGCATAGAGAAGCCTTCACCGTGTACGCCGATACAGAAATCGCCGTACACGATCTCTGCTTTTGGAGCAATCCCTTCAATCGTGCTTTCAGGTGTTTCTATGATCTCCTGTGCAAATGAGATTTCATGACCACTTTTCGCCCAGAGCGTATCCTCTGCAAGAACGGCAGATACTGTCAGAACGTACTCGCCGCCGCTTTCA
>ONEQ01000041.1 GCA_900316885.1 uncultured Eubacteriales bacterium
ATGCCTTTCACCGTGGGAGGGCAAGGAGAAGACTCCGCGCCCGCCTTTACCACAAACTTGGAGGTACAATAGTATGGCACAGAAAGTAGTTGGCTATATTAAGCTTCAGATCCCGGCAGGCAAGGCAACACCTGCACCCCCGGTTGGTCCTGCACTGGGTCAGCACGGCGTTAACATCATGGCATTCACCAAGGACTTCAACGAGAGAACCAAGAATGACATCGGTCTGATCATTCCGGTTGTTATCACGGTTTACGCTGATCGTTCCTTCACCTTTATCACCAAGACTCCTCCGGCAGCAGTCCTCATCAAGAAGGCATGCGGCATTGAGAGCGGTTCCGGTGTTCCGAACAAGACCAAGGTAGCTAAGATCACCAAGGCACAGATCCAGCAGATCGCTGAGACCAAGATGAAGGATCTCAACGCATCTTCCATCGAGTCTGCAATGAGCATGATCGCTGGTACGGCACGTTCCATGGGTGTCGTTGTCGAGGACTAATCACGTCTCAAAGAATGTGGGAGGAAAGACTTTCCGCTAACCGGACATGCGTTTGAAGCCGTCCGGTGTCACCACGAATTTAGGAGGAAAAGATATGAAACACGGCAAGAAGTATGTAGATAGCCTCAAGGCAATCGATGCTTCCAAGCTCTATGAGTCCGCTGAGGCTCTGGATCTGGTTTGCAAGAATGCCAAGGCAAAGTTTGATGAGACCATCGAGGTTCACATCCGTCTGGGTGTTGACTCCCGTCACGCTGACCAGCAGGTACGTGGTGCAGTTGTACTGCCGAACGGTACCGGTAAGAAGGTTCGCGTTTGCGTATTCTGCAAGGAGGACAAGTACGAGGCTGCACAAGCAGCAGGTGCTGAGTTCGTAGGCGGTCAGGATCTCGTTGACAAGATCATGAAGGAAAACTGGATGGATTTCGATGTTGTTATCGCATCCCCGGATATGATGGGTCTGGTAGGTAGACTCGGTCGTGTACTCGGTCCCCGCGGACTGATGCCGAACCCGAAGGCTGGTACTGTAACTCCGGACGTTGCAAAGGCTGTTACCGATGCAAAGGCTGGTAAGATCGAGTACCGTCTCGACAAGACCAACATCATCCACTGCCCGATCGGCAAGGCTTCCTTCGGCGCAGAGAAGCTCGACCAGAACCTCTCCACCCTGCTCGAGGCAGTTGTAAAGGCTAAGCCGGCTGCTGCAAAGGGTACCTATCTGAAGTCCTGCACGGTTACTTCTACGATGGGCCCGGGCGTTCCGGTTGCTACTGCAAAGTATGGTGTCTGATCTGTAAACAGAATACCTGTCAACTCCTGTACCGCATCCTGCGTGTACAGGAGTTTTTCATTGACAAACTTTGCTAAATGTGATATAATAGTTAAGTGTGGGGATGATCCGGACAGGAGGAAGCTGAAATGAAAGCCATCGGAAAAGTGCTGCGTATCGTACTTTTGTGTATTGCCGGGGTGATTGCGCTGCTTGCAGTTGTGATTGCGGTCAATGCATCGAAGAATAAAAAGGTCATGCAGGAATTGATCGACAAGGGACTGCACGAGGCAAGGAATCACTATAACGTGACGCCGCGGGATTCCGGGCAGTACCAGGATATGACCATGTACGGGCTGATGAAATTCCACGTCGATCAGTATGATGTGGAGGAGCTTGGCAACCTGTCGGTGATGACAGCAGACATGGGCTTTATGCAGATGGTGTCCTTTATGATTACGCCGTATGGGAAGAATGTCCCGCTTTGCACGCTGGATTTTATGTACATCATGGGTAACCGCAAGTCCTATGTGGAGTTTTATAATTTGGTCGATGACACGCAGAAGGATGCCTATCAGCAGGTGCTCAGTGCGCTTTCCGGCATGACCGGACGCTATGCGGAGGTCACCGAGCTGGCGGTCGATCCGCAGTGGTATGACAAGTACCTGACGGTGAAGATGCACAAGCAGCTCAAGGAGGATTCCCAGAACGAGGAGATGTTCCTCGATGCGCTGCGGACGTATCTGGATGCATCCAAAGCGGTTGAGGCAAGCTCTGCGCAGGATGCAGCGGCACAGTGGAAGATCACAAAGGGCTATTCGGACGGTCTGATCTCCAACGGCGGCGTTTCAACGGATGTGTTCAAAAAGCAGCTTGGCGAGGAGAAAACCCGTGACTTCTTCGACAAGGTGTTCTTCGGTTCCGAACTGTATCAGAAATCATAAAAATAACCGCTTCCGGTCATCCGGAAGCGGTTTGTTGTTCAGATGGGGGATTTGAGGGTTGTCTCGTTGCCGAGCTCCTTCTTGCGGTAGGAAACCGTCAGATCGGAGAGTACAAACTGATCGTTGATCGGATTGTACTGGAACTGGTACTCAATCCCGTAATCCTGCCCGAGCTTCTTCTGGAGCGCAAGCGCCATGGCAAGGCGGTGCTCGCTCTCACGCGGGGGATTCTGATAGCCCATCGTCTGGTAATCGTAGCGTTCTGTCATCAGGCAGATCCGATTCTCAAGCGCATCGGTCATTGTTGTGATGCTGATATCGCTGTCATTGAGCTCAATGTCCCAGATGATGCCGTACTTCACGCAGTCGCGGATGGTGTTGACCAGATCGGCAACCAGCGCGGATTTGTCATAGGTTTCCACGAGTCCCTCGGCTCTTGTACGGAGCGCACCCTCCGTTGCACGGCGCATATTTTCAGCTTCGCGTCCGATCTGCTCCGGTGTCATGCCGATCCGCATTGTTGAACCGCTCATCCGGTGCCGTGAGGTCTCCAGCATTGCCTGGTCAAGCTGCCCCATGTTTAAATTACGTTTCTTCTCCCTACCCAGAAGAACTGACAGGACAACGATTGCTGCGATGAGTGCTACTTCCATAAAAGCACCGCCTTTCCGAATTTTCTACTATTATACCACACTTTTCTGATTTTGTCAATTACCTGCTGAAATCGCATGATTCTCCTGTTTTACAGGAACGGAGGGAGCAATGCCCCCTCCGTTTTGCTGTATTTACTCTGCGGATTCGTCCACGATCTCGGTCTCGACATGCGGAACATCTTCCTCTGCCGCGAGCTTTGCAGCTCTCTCGGCAGCGGCTTCCTCGATCTCCTTGCCCAGGAACTCCGGAAGCTCCATACCAGCCTGCTTGAACAGCTCGTTCAGCGGGGGAACCGCCTTCATCATGCCGGAGATAAAGCCGGCAGTCGAGCTCTGGCCGTCGCCGTTGCCGGCACCGCTGTCCCATACCGTAACCTTGTCGATCTTGATGTTCTTGATCGCCTCGACCTGAATTGCTACCAGATCCTCGAGTTTCTCAGCGATGAGGAGCTTCACGGCTGCATTTGCATCGCCGCCGGCAGCCTCGACAATCGCACGCATACCTTCTGCCTGACGGGTCAGGATTTCCTGCTGACCCTTTGCCTCAGCCTGCATCTTTGCGAAGATTGCATCTGCCTCGCCTCGTGCCTTGCGGCGGATGACCTCAGCCTCTGCCTCAGCATCGATCTCAGCCTTTTCCTTGGCAATCTCGGTCTTTACGATGACGTCTGCCTTCTGAGTTGCCTTTTCGAGTGCGGCACGGGTCTGCTCAGCCTCCTGCTGTGCTGCATAAGCTTCCTGCTTTGCCTTAGCCTGCTGAACAGCCTCGGCAGCGGTTGCACGGCGGAGAGCCTCAGCCTCGCGCTCACGTCTGCTTGCTTCGGAATCAGCAACGGCAACTCTGGACTCGTTCTCACCCTCGATCGCTGCTGCATTTGCGGCTGCGACCTTAACGCGCTGCTCCTGCTGTGCGTTTGCCTGACCGATCTCACCGTCACGGTTCTGCTCTGCGACGCTCTTCTTTGCATCGTTGACAGCCTTTGCAGCGGCTTCCTTACCGAGAGCGTTCAGGTAGCCGGATTCATCAGTGATATCCGTGACGTTGACGTTAATCAGGCGCAGACCAATCTTCTTCAGCTCGATCTCTACGTTCTTGGACACGGCAACGAGGAACTTATCGCGGTCGGCGTTGATTTCCTCGATGTCCATCGTTGCGATAATCAGACGGAGCTGACCGAAGATGATATCCTTCGCAAGCTCCTGAATCTCGACGAGCTTCAGACCCAGCAGACGCTCAGCGGCATTCTGCATGACACCCGGCTCGGTGGAAATACCAACCGTGAATCGGGACGGTACGTTGATACGGATGTTCTGCTTGGACAGCGCATTCCGGAGGTCAACGTTCATGGAGATCGGGGTCAGATCAAGGTACTGGTAGGACTGGATGACGGGCACGATGAATGCCGCACCGCCGTGGATGCACTTTGCGGAACGGGGATTGCCCATTTCGTCGGTGCCGACCTTACCGTAAACGACCAGGATTTTATCGGAAGGGCACTTCCTGTAACGTGACAGAATTGCGATCAGTGCTGCGAAGAGGATAATGACCAGAACGCAGATCACAAGAATAATTGAAAAATCTCCCATAGCTGTTCTCCTTTTTCAGTCAATATGCGTAAAGCGGTCACTCTGCCGCTTCTACGACCAGTGTGTCTCCGACCACATCCGTGACCAGAACCTGCTCACCGCTGCCGAGCGTGGTATTATCCGCGCTGACAGCATCGAACTCTCCGAATCTGCCCTGGAGCTGCATCGTGATCTTGCCGGTGCCCTGATTCCGGGGCGGAACCGTGACATAGACCGTTGCCGTCTCACCGATGGCATTCTTGAGGTTGATGGCACCGTTTTCCACGAGTTTCCGGGACATCTGCACCATCTTGGCAACGAGCAGCATCATCACCAGACCGCAGCCTACGCCGATGCCCACTGCCAGCGGCACGAACATGCCGGAGCTGACGAAGATGATCGACACCCAGCTGAACGATGCCAGGAACGTCACGATGGTCTGCAGCGTCAGGAACCGCAGATTCCCGAAGTCTGCCGGATTGCCGCCGTCCGTGAAATGGACGCCTGCGTCCGGGGATTCCAGAATATCCGGAATGCCGTTGCCGTCAAGATCCGCCATCATTGTATCGGTATCCATATCCAGACCGGAGGTATCCGAGGCATCGATACCGGCATCGCTGTGTCCGCCGATCATTGCCATGACCAATTGCAGCACCAGAACTAACGTTGACGGTATTGCAATACAGTACAGTACACGCAGAAGCGGACTAAGATTCTCCCACCATTCCTGCATAAAGCATCCTCCTTTCCAGAGTCTGTTGGATGTAAATTTGATTTACTGAAATAATTATACAGCATTTCTATGCGTTTGTCAAGAGCTTTTTCAATAAAATTTTCCGTCTTTTTAAACAGCCAGGTTCTATCACTTTTTGTCGGATTCAACAGAATTGACACTCCGATGCCCATCATTCGTGAAAAGTAAATGAAATTTTCTTTTTTTGAAACTTTTTTGCAAAAAGGGGTTGCTTTTTCAGATGGGTTATGCTATGATATTAGTAAGATGGTAAACAGGGTTTACGCATGAGGCGATACCGGATTCCGGGACCGCCGGAAAAGGAGATGATCGGATGGATAACGCAGAGCTCGGCAGACGGCTCAAGGCAGCTCGTCTGGCAAAGAAGATGACCCAAAGCGATGTGGTCGGCACGTTTATCACACGCAATATGCTAAGTCAGATCGAAAGCGGCAGCGCGACTCCCTCCATGAAAACGCTGGAATACCTGGCAGGCGTGCTGGAGATTCCGATGGACAAGCTGCTGGCAGAGGGTGAGATCCCGGAGGAGTCTACGGAAAACGGCATCTTCACGCTGATCCATGCCAAGCAGCTATTACAGGAGAAGCGGTACGAGGAGATCCTGCGGAGCTGCATTCCGGAGGGACCGATCGCGGACGAGATCCACGCGATCCGCAGCATGGCACATCTGTATATCGCGGCGCGGCTGGCGGAAAGCGAGGAGACTGAGGCACTGCAATCGGCTGTGATGCATGCACGGAGCGCCGTCAAGGAGGCAGAGACCGGGCTGTATGCGAATGCGGCACGGGTCGCGCAGGCGAATCAGCTCATTGCCCGGATCGCGCAGTATCTGAGCAGCTACTATTCCAATCTGGCAGACACAGCAGGATGAAACGATGATCCCGCATCCACAACGGATGCGGGATCCTTTGCTTGATGGGTACTCTGAAAATCGCCCCTTTGCTTTTCTGCGAAAAGCAAAGGATTGGGGTGTGGGGCTTCGCCCCACACCCCAACCTCTAAAAACATCGTTTTTAGAGGTTCCCTTATCGGATCGAATTGACCGTGCCGATGAATACCGGCAGGCTGGTCTGCGTGTCCACAATGGCGTAGACGAACGGTCGGTCGAGGGTGACCTTCTTCTCGGAGAACGGTGCGGAATTCTTGGTCATTTCCACGACGGTTGCCGCACCGGCACGGGTGCCGACCGGGGTGACCTCGATGTGCGTCTTGTGGATGACGCGGCTGATGTAGAGCCCGACCGGATCATCGGTCATGCCGGAGAAATCCGCCTTGTTGCCGAATGCCGAGGGCATGCCCATCGATTTCAGCGAATCGTTCAGAAGTGTGCCGAAATCATACGAGAACTCCGGCATGGTGGTCGAAACCGCGACCTCCTCGGGCTTGGCGAGCATCGTGTGCAGCCGTTCGGGCGTGAGGTCGGCAAGGTATGCCTCCGGTGTCATGCCCTCCTCCGGCAGGATCGCGGCGAAGGCGTATTGCTGACCGGTGTAGTACTGCATGAAGCCGGTTGCGTGCTTGTCGGTGAGATAGGTGCCGAGCGTGCGGCAGAGCATGGTGGCTTCCTGCTTTGTGCCGTCTGCGGCGGTGAAGGTGCCCTTCATGACCTCATTTTCCATGTAGGGCTTGATCCACTTGGCGTCAAATGCCACGGCATTGACGAGGTACATCATGGTATTCCTTGGAATCTCGTCGAGAATGGTGGGAACCATGTGATCGGTCTTTTCATCCACCCAGCCGTTGATCTCATTGAGCGTGGTTGTGTCAAACGGCGCGGCGAAGGCATCGGCGCCGTAGTAATCCGCATTTGTCTGGAGGAAATCCGCACGCACGGGATAGCCGTTTCTCACCCAGATCGAATTTGCGGTGGAAAGCTTGGCATCCTCGGTGTCCGGCGCGGAGGTGCGGACGGTGTAGAAGGCGGGATTCAGGGTCTCCATGGAGCCGCCGAGGACGGTTTCCATTTCCTTGCGGGTATCGCCCTTGGCGCCGTTTGCGGTCATGCCGAGCGCCTGCGATACGGAATAGGGCGAAACGAGGACGTTCTTGCCCTTCTCCGCCGCGGATGTGTATTTCAGGAGATCGAGAGCGAATTTTGTCTGTCCTAGCACGGTCTGCTCGTCCATGGGAACCGCCTTGACAGCCGATGCGGTATAGCTTGCGGACAGGTTCACCGCCTTATTTGTGACAGCTTCACCCTTGAACAGCGCCCGTTTGAGCAGTCCCAGATCGTAGGTATCGACCTGTCCGTCCTTGTCCATATCGGCGGCGGCAAGATTCGGCGCCTTGGTCTGGCAGCCGAGGATGTACTTGGTGACACAGATAATATCCATGACCGTGAATTCCGCATCTCCGTCAATATCCAGCGGATGCGGATCGGCGGCGAATACGCCTGTCATGGTCGGCGCTGCCATGCACAGACCGAGCAGCGCGGCGGTCAGTCGTTTCCATTTTCTCATAAATAACCCTCCCTCGTTATGACGAATGTGCAGGAAATTGGTTTCCTTATGTACCATTCTATCATATTAAACGAAGGAGGGCAATTGGATTTGCGGTTTTTGATTGTAAACTTTTCGTGAACATCCGGTCAGGCTTCCTCGATCTCCTGATTCCGCACCTTGACCTGCGGCACGGGGATATGCGAGCGCTTGCAGCAGCGCAGGAGCTCCATCTCGAAATCGCCCTTATTGTCGGGCATTTCGAGCATTTTCGCGGTCAGCAGATCCGAGAAGGCGCACAGCCCGCTGCCCGTATCCCGCACGGAGATGCCGGTCGTGAGCTTTGCGGCAAGGCATTGCATCTTGTTGCCCAGACGGACGCGGATCGGTGTTTTCCGCCGGAAGATGCGCGTTCCCCAGACGAGGGCATCGCGGTTCTCCTCCGCGACGCGGCAGAGATGCTCGGCATCGCAGATGCGGTGTCTGCCGTCGCAGTCGAGGGTTACGGCGGTGTAATGGAACGGGAAATGCTCCCGGAGATATGCCCGACCTGTCCGCATGGAAGCGCCCTTGCCCTGATTTTCATGATGGTGCAGGATGACCGCACTGCGGCTCACCTCATCAAACAGCGGCTCATATTCGGAACCGCTGCCGTCATTGACGACGATCAGGAAGAAATCACGCAGCGCCAGCTCCCGGACAAGCGCCAGCAGGGTTTCATCCGGCTGGTAGGCGGGGATAAGTGCGATACGGATCGGTTTCATAAGCATACCTCCTTTCGCGGGAATTGATTCATTAATAATAGTATAGCATCGTTTCTTTAAAATAAGTTTAAAGCTCTGTGAAAATCAGGTGGAAACCGCCGCGCACAGATCCCGGATGACCTCCCCCGCCAGAATGAGCCCCGCAACGGACGGAACGAATGCCGTCGAGCCGGGGACGATCTTTCCGGGCGGTGCAGCTTCCCCGGATGCATGGGGGCGGATGGGCGTTTCCTCCGAAAAGACGACCTTCAGGTGCCTGATGCCGCGCCTGCGGCACTCGTACCGCATGACCTTTGCCAAAGGACAGCCGCTGGTTTTGTAAATATCTGCAATTTTAAAGCCCGATGCATCGAGCTTATTGCCCGCACCCATTGAGCAGATGATCGGCGTTCCTGCCTCCTTGGCACGCATGACGAGCTCAAGCTTGCCGGTCACGGTGTCGATGGCATCGATGATGTAGTCATACTGCGTGAAATCGAACTGCGCCGCCGTTTCGGGCATGTAGAAGCACCGATGCGCGTGAACGACCGTTTCGGGGCAGATGTCTTTCACCCGCGCCGCCGCCACATCCACCTTGTACTGCCCGATCGTGGAATGCAGCGCGATGATCTGGCGGTTGAGGTTCGTGACGGATACCGTGTCATTGTCGATCAGATCGAGTGTGCCCACGCCGCTCCGTGCCAGCGCCTCGACGGCATAGCCGCCCACGCCGCCGACACCGAATACGGCAACACGCGATTTCCGGAGCCTGTCCACGCCCTCGTCACCGAGGAGGAGGGCTGTCCGGTCAAACTGATGCTCCATGCGGATCCTCCTTCTCCGGGCGGGGCTCGCCCTGCTTCATGCCGTGGTTGGTGATGCGCTGGTCGTAGGTATCGAGGAAGTGGTGATACTCCTCGCCGTCGTGGTAGGAGATCACCGTGCGGAGGTTGACATTCTCCACGCTGCGGAAGATGTTCATGTCAATGGCAGGGCTTTTCTGCCGGAGCTGTGCCAGGAGCGCCTTGACCTCCTGCCGCTTGGATTCACCGATGCCGTCGCCGCTCTTGTCGATGTTCTCCGTCATGCGGCAGGCGCACTGGATAAATTCCAGATGGTTGTAGTCCTTCCATGCGAGAATATCCTGCTCGCGCACAAGATACAGCGGGCGGATGAGCTGCATTCCGGGGAAATTCTCGCTGTGGATTTTTGGCATCATGGTCTGGATCTGGGAGCCGTAGAGCATCCCCATGAGGATTGTTTCGATGACATCATCGAAGTGATGTCCGAGCGCAATCTTGTTGCAGCCGAGATCCTGCGCGGCTTTGTAGAGATGCCCCCTGCGCATCCGGGCGCACATATAGCAGGGATTCTGCTCCATGTTCGCAACCACATCGAAGATGCGCACCTCGAACATGTGAATCGGGATACCGAGCAGGGCGGCGTTGTCGATGATCTTCTGCCGGTTGCGTTCGTTGTAGCCGGGGTTCATGCAGAGAAATTCCACCTCAAAGGGAAATTTGCTGTACCGCTGGAGGCGCTGCATGCATTTTGCCATCATCATCGAATCCTTGCCGCCGGAGATGCAGACGGCGATTTTGTCGCCCTCCTGCACGAGGTCATACTCCTTGATGCCTTTGAGGAACCGGTGCCAGATGGGGCGGGTAAATTTGCGGACGATGCTTTCTTCTGCGGGATTTGGAATCTCCATAGTTCTCACACTCGCGATCTCTGAAATTTCAATACCTATTATAACACACACCGGCGGTTCTGTCAATGAGAACCCCGCCTTTGTGCATCCTCACCATTTATAATATGAGAGCCATTCTCAGCTTGTGGTATCCGTACATTTTGCCGGAAGCCCTTGACAATCCGTTCTCCAGAGGCTATAATAAATATGATAATGATTATCATTTTTGAATCGGAGGTTTTTCCATGATGAAAAAAACAAATGTTCTTGCACTTGCAATAACCTTGGCAGCATCCTGTCTGACAGGCTGCAGCGCGGCAGATGCCACCACCAATCCCACATCTCCCACAGCAGCGGATCCGAACAAGATCCAGATCGTCTGCTCCATCTTCCCGGAGTATGACTGGGTGAAGGAAATCCTCGGCACCCATGCCGATCAGGTGCAGGTCACCTATCTGCTCAGCAGCGGCGTGGACATGCACAGCTACCAGCCGACCGCGGATGATATGATCCGCATTTCCGGCTGTGATCTCTTTGTGTATGTCGGCGGCGAATCCGACAAATGGGCAGCGGATGCGCTTGCCGAGGCGGTCAATAAGGATATGAAAACGGTTGACCTCATGACTGCCATCGGTGATGCCGCCAAGGAGGAGGAGCTCAAGGAGGGCATGCAGGGCGAAGACGAGGAGGAAGCCGACGGCGAGGACGAGATCGAGTATGACGAGCATGTGTGGCTCTCGCTGAAGAATGCGAAAACGGTCTGCACCGCGATCGAGCGTGCGCTGGCAGAGATTGACCCGGCGAATGCGGACGATTACAAGGCGAACCTCGATGCCTACACCGCAAAGCTCGACAAGCTCGACGGCGATTTTCAGACGCTTGTGGATCAGTCCTCTGTGAAGACGCTCGTATTCGGTGACCGATTCCCGTTCCGGTATTTCGTGGATGATTACGGTCTGGACTACTATGCGGCATTTGTCGGCTGCTCCGCCGAGACCGAGGCAAGCTTTGAGACGATTGCCTTTCTGTCCAACAAGCTCAACGAGCTGAACTGCGATACCGTGTTCACGCTTGAAAATTCCGATCATTCCATTGCCGAGACGATCATCAGCACCTCCGGCAGAGCCGCATCCATCGCGGAGCTTAATTCCCTCCAGTCGGTGTCCGGCGAGGAGATCGCCAAGGGTGCCAGCTATCTTTCCCTCATGCAGAAGAACTGCGACGTTCTGGCAGGGGTTCTCAAGTAAAAAACAAACTGCTTCACGCGATGTGAAGCAGTTTGTTCTACGTTCGGAGCCAGTGCAGGATCTGGTTCTGTACCTGCTCCGGCACGGCATAGACAAAGAGCAGAATCACACATGCCGCCGAGCATACCACGGACAGGATGCTGTTGACCAGCCCGTCCGCACGGCAAAGGTTCAGACAGACCACCGGCTTTTTGAGCGGATACAGCAGGGGAATCCCTTTGCGGTTCAGCAGATCCAGCAGAATATGCGATGCCATCCCCAGCGCGACCGCATACCCCAGCGGCGCACAGATCAGCCATGCGGATGCGCTCATCGCAAGCAGTCCTGTGAGCGAATGGGTGAAGGTGCGGTGCGGGGAGATGCATCCCCAGATGCAGCAGATCACAAGTCCGAGGATGCCGAGAAGCAGATTGGTGCCGACGGCATTGCGGATGTGATCGATCAGCCCGTTGCCGCTGCGGAGATCGTAGACCGTGACCCCCGCGATGCAGATGCCCGCAAGCACGGCGCCCCGGATCGTTTCCTGGTTCAGATCGCTGCCCTTGCAGTCAATATCGCAGATCGCGCCGCCGAGCGCTCCGCCTGCAACCGCCGATCCGATGCCGAGTACCGTCGTGGGATGCAGGACAAGCAGTGCTGCCGCGATGCCTGCGGTGATGTGTGTTCGTCCACGCATAGAATTGTCTCCTTTTTGAGGTGATGCCTATACCAGTATACCATATTCCGACACCGGAGTCAATGAACCGGTGTGTAATTTCTGACACATTGGGCATACTGAGGGTATCATCATAAAAGGAGTGGTTCTATGAAGGCTGTCAGTATGCATTATGCCATTGTGTATCTCATCACGGTTTCGCTGATGATCTCGGCGGTGATCGTGCTTGTCCCGGCGGCGCACAGTATTGAAATGGAGAAATCCGCCCGCATCACCCAGCTTGCTGCCGTGCAGCAGGTGACAGAGCCCGCCTTTCTGCTCAAGGCGTATGAGGGGCATCTGGCGCTCTGGCGGGAGGGTGCATCGCATCCGTACCGCATCCTGCATGCGGAGCTCTGGCTGCTGTCGGATTCCGACCGGCAGGCGGTCGAAGAGGGCATCCGCACGGAATCGGAGGAGGCGCTGCATCGTCTGCTGGAGGATCTCGGCGCGGAGGAATAGCACGCCGGTCTTGTACTAAAGGAAGGCTTTTCCGCATATAGTATCACAAAACTTTGGGAAATCAGGTGATACGATGAAAGGAAAACAACTGACAGTACGCATCACAGCGGTCTGCGCCGCTGTCGCACTGACGATCTGCGGGGCATATCTCGCATCCTCCCGCGCCGGACAGACTGCTCTGCAGGCAGGGAGTCTGTCCGGTGACCGGCAGGTCATTATCCTGGATGCGGGACACGGCGGACCCGACGGCGGATGCTCCTCCGCAAACGGGGATATCGAGAAGAATATCAATCTCCCCATTCTCCTCGACCTGCGGGAGCTCCTGCAGGCGGCAGGCTATGAGGTGATCGTCACCCGTGACAAGGATATTTCCATCCACGATCCGGGCGTGGAGGGTATCGCCAACCAGAAGCGCTCGGATATGGACAATCGGCTGGAGATCTTCAATTCCGTGGAGGGGGCGATCTGCGTGTCCATCCACCAGAACCTGTTCACCGATCCGCAGTACAGCGGGGCGCAGATGTTCTATGCCGACACCAACCGCCGGAGTGCGGCGCTGGCGCAGACCCTGCAGGACAAATTCGTGGCGTATCTCCAGCCGGAGAACCGCCGTGAGGTCAAATGCTGCGGCAAGGAGCTGTTCCTCTGCTACTACAGCAAGAATCCGACCGTCATGGCAGAATGTGGATTCCTCTCGAATCCGGAGGAGGCAGCGCTCCTCGTGACGGAGGAGTATCAGCGCAAGGTGGCGTTTACATTGTTCTCGGGCATCGTGGAATTCTGTGCCGAACGGACATAAGGAGAGTGGGGGATTTTCCCCCCTTCCTTGTGCAGATAAGAGATCTGTTAGAAAGAATTAAGAATCTGATAAGGAATTCATAGGGCA
>ONEQ01000021.1 GCA_900316885.1 uncultured Eubacteriales bacterium
AACAGCGCATAATTATGCAGCAGCGGACCGTCCCCATGTCCGAGATCGAACCCCGTTTTCAGGGCGCCGGTGAGGTAATCCTTTGCCGACCGGACGCTCTCCGGAAGCGTCAGCCCCTTTGCCAGTCCGGCGGCGATTGCCGAGGACAGCGTGCAACCGGTGCCGTGAGTATTCTGCGTCTCGATGCGCTCGGAGGTAAAGCTTATGCAGACTTCGCCCGTGCAGAGCACATCTGCCGCATCCGCCGACAGATGCCCGCCCTTGACGAGCACGGCAGTCCCGTATTTCCGGGATAATTCCTGCGCTGCCGTCTCCATTTCCGACGGAGTATGCACCTCCCTGCCGAGCAGCACCGCCGTTTCCGGGAGGTTCGGCGTGATGACGGATGCCAGCGGCAGCAGCTCCCCGCAGAGCGCCTGCACCGCATCCGGCCGGAGCAGCGCATGTCCGCTGGTGGAGACCATCACGGGATCGACCACCACATGCCGCGGCTTGTAGAACCGCAGGCGCTCCGCAATGACGCGGATGCTTTCCGTATTGGACACCATGCCGATCTTGACCGCATCCGGGAACACATCCGTGAACACCGCATCGATCTGTGCCTGAAGAAATGCCGGCGGCACATCCATCACATCCGTGACGCCGAGCGTATTCTGCACGGTCAGCGCCGTGACCGCAGTCATAGCATAGCACCCCTGCATCGTAATGCTCTTGATATCCGCCTGGATGCCCGCCCCGCCGATGGGGTCGGAGCCGGCGATGGAAAGAACCGTTCCGATCATGCCCACACCTCCAGCGCTTTCAGGGAGGATGCCGCCTGCCGGATGTCCGGCTGCGCGAAAATAGCCGAAACGACGGCAGTTCCTGCGATGCCGGTGCCGCGCAGCGAACCCGCATTTTCCTGCGAGATGCCGCCGATGGCAACAACCGGAATCTTTACCGAGGCACTGATCTCTGAGAGCAGGGCGTTATCCACCGAGCGCGTATTGGTCTTGGTAGATGTGGCAAACACCGCGCCGCAGCCGAGATAATCCGCACCGTCCTCCTCCGCCTGCAATGCCTCCGCGACGGTCGCGGCAGAAACGCCGAGGATCTTGTCCGGTCCGATCAGGCGGCGCACCTCGCGGGCGTTCTGATCCTTCTGTCCGACGTGGATCCCGTCCGCGCCGGATTGCAGCAGAATATCGACGTTATCGTTGATGATGAGCGGCACGCCGTACTGCGAGCAGACCGCCTTCAGGGCGATTGCCTCCTGCAAAAATGCGTCAAAGCCGAGCTCCTTTTCACGAAGCTGCACGCAGGTCACGCCGCCGCGGATGGCGGCTTCCACGTCCGATGCCAGACTTCTGCCGTCCAGCCAGCGCCGGTCGGTCACGGCATAGAGCCGCAGGTTTTCAGGTGAGATCTTCAAGCCGTTTGCCCTCCTCCAGTTGTTCGTCCGTCATATTGTAAACCGCGTCGATCAGGAAATTCCGGCACGATGCATTGCCGTCCGGCGTGTCCATCCGGGATGCGGCAAGCTCTCCGGCAAGCCCCATCGCACAGACCGCCGCCGCACAGCTTTCCACGGAGTTTTCCGCTGCGAGGAAAGCACCGGTCAGCGCGGACAGCATACAGCCCGCGCCGGTGATCCGCTTCTGAATGGGGTCGCCGCTGGTGATGCGGAAGGTTTTCCCGCCGTCAGTGACGAGATCCTCCGCACCGGTGCAGATGACCTTGGTACGCGCCAGCGCCGCCAGCTCTCCGGGATCGAATCGCTCCGGCTCGCACGGCGCACCGGACGCGATTTCCAGCACGGACTGCATTTCCTGCGCATTGCCGCGGATCGCCGCAAATTCGATCTCCCGCAGCAGCGCCCGTGCGGCGCTCTGACGGAACTGCGACGCCCAGACACCCACCGGATCGAGCACCACCGGAATCCCGTTCCGGTTCGCGGCAGCACCCGCAAGGCGCATTGCCTGTAACCTGCTTTCGCTGAGGGTGCCGAGGTTCAGCACGAGCGCCTGTGCGCGTGCGGCGATCTCTGCGGTTTCCTCCGGCGCATCCGCCATCACGGGAACCGCCCCCGCCGCGAGCAGGAGATTAGCGCAGTCATTGGCGGTCACATAATTGGTGATGCAGTGAACCAGCGGGTGCTTGCTGCGCAGTTCAGACAGAATCCTCCGCATGGGGATTGTCTCCTTTCTGTGTGAAGAAACGTTCTGCACCGGCTTTCTTCAATGCCGGAACGAGCAGCGCTGCCAGAACAGTACCGCCGATTGTGCTGATACAAAATGCCGGTACATAGGTAAAAAGTGCTGCCTCCTTGCCCATCACGAGCGTGGCGATCAGGAATGCCGCCATGCCGCCGAGCAGTCCCGTGCCGACAACCTCACCGAGATACGCAAACGGGAGCTTTCTGAGCTTCTGATACAGCAGCCCGCTGAGGAATGCGCCGATCATACTGCCCGGAAAGGCGAGCAGCGTGCCCGTGCCCATGAGATTCCGGCAAAGACTTGCGACGAATGCCTGTGCGACCGCATAGCCGGGTCCGAGGAACACCGCCGTGAGGATGTTCACGAGGTGCTGGACGGGAAAGCACTTCGACGCGCCGACCGGGATCGACAGCGGCGAGCATGCCACGGCAATCGCCGCCATGACGGCGGTTAATATGAGTTTTCTGAGTCTGATATGATTCATGGAAATCCGCGCCTTCCTTACTTCTCCGAGCAGAACTCTACGGTTTTGCCCTCAAGGATCAGATTGGTCGTGCGGACTGCGCACATCTTGCCGCACATCGAGCAGGTGTGGCGGTCAGCGGGCGGGGTGCTCTCGAAGTATGCCTTTGCCTTGTCCGGGTCAATCGCATACTGGAACATCTCGTCCCAATCGACCTTGTGACGCGCATCCGCCATCTTGTTGTCGATGTCACGCGCACCGGGGATGCCCTTGGCGATGTCCGCCGCATGCGCCGCAATCTTGCTGGCGATGATGCCCTCCTTCACGTCGTCGAGATCCGGCAGGCGCAGGTGCTCTGCGGGGGTCACATAGCACAGGAAATCCGCACCGCTTGCCGCTGCAATGGCACCGCCGATGGCGGAGGTGATGTGGTCGTAGCCCGGTGCAATATCCGTCACGAGCGGACCGAGCACATAGAACGGCGCATTGTGGCAGATGCGCTTCTGGAAGGTCATGTTCGCCGCGATCTCGTTCATTGCCATGTGTCCCGGACCCTCGACCATGACCTGCACGTCCTTTTCCCATGCGCGCTTTGTCAGGTTGCCCAGCTCGATGAGCTCGCTGATCTGACCGGCATCCGTGCTGTCGTCGATGCAGCCCGGACGGAGTGCGTCACCCAGGCTGATGGTCACGTCGAATTCGCGCAGGATGTCCAGCACCTCGTCATAGTGCTCGAAGAACGGGTTCTCGTTGCCGGTCATCGCCATCCACGCAAAGAGCAGGGAGCCGCCGCGGGATACGATGTTCATGCGTCTGCCCTCGCGGCGGAATGCCTCGACAGCACGGCGGTTGATGCCGGCATGGATCGTCATGAAGTCCACGCCCTCCTCGGCATGGGCACGAACCACGCGCAGGAAATCCTCTGCGGTAATGTCCAGCAGATCCTTTTCCAGATAGCCGATAGCGTCATACATCGGCACGGTGCCGATCATCGCGGGGGACTTGGCAACGAGCTCCGTGCGGAACTTGTTGGTCTTGCCGTAGTTGCTCAGATCCATGATGGCTTCCGCCTTGAATTTGAACGCCAGATCGACCTTTTTCATCTCGTTCTCGTAATTGTTGCAGTCGCCGGAGATACCTAGATTCACGTTGATCTTGGTCTTGAGCCCCATGCCGATACCCTCGGCGGACAGGGATGTATGGCGGATATTGGCGGGAATCGCAACTGTACCCTCCGCCACACGCTGACGGATGATCTCCGCGGACAGGTTCTCCTTCTCCGCAACGGTCTGCATTTCGGGTGTGATGATGCCGCGCTTTGCCGCATCCATCTGTGTTGTGTAATTTCTCATAGTTACCTCCATAAATAAAACGGAGCCTTCCGCAGGAAGCTCCGTCATTCACCCGAACGCAGATACTTCCTGCGCGGGCATTATCCCTACAGGTTCAAAGGGTCGGAGCGCACAGCTCCCTCTCAGCCTTTCTGAAAGCTCCCCTGTATGCGTTGTTATTATAGCATATTGCGTGCAATTTGTCAAGAGGGCGCGGAAGGAAACGCCAATTTCACTCCCGCACCGCCTTCATTGCCTTCTTGCGCTCGTACATGTTCTGGTCGGCACGCTTGAACACATCGTCTGCGCAGGTATCCACTGCGGGATCATACAGCGCATAGCCGAATGCGGCGGAAATGCGCTCCCAGTTCTGCAGACTCCCATCCTCCCGGAGTGCCTCCAGACGGCTGTTGAACTCCTCCTCAAGCTCCCCGATCCGGTTGAAATCGCGGTTCCGCAGCACCACGGCAAACTCGTCGCCGCCGATGCGGAACACCGGCGAATGTACGAACACCTCGCAGATCATCCGGCTCAGGGCGATAATCGCGGAATTGCCGCACTCGTGCCCAAAGGTATCGTTGGTGTACTTGAGGAAATTCAGATCCACCATCGCGATGCCGAACCTCTTCAGCCCGATGTGCATTTCCGCCTCCAGACGCTCCATCTCCTTGTCATACGCCATTCGGTTGCGGATGCCGGTCAGGGAATCCAGATACGCCTGCTTCTGCATATCATCCGCATGCTGACGGGCATTGCTCAGCTGCTCCCGCGTGCGGGTCAGATTGTCGATATAATTGTCAATATCGCTCTCCATCTGCACCATGGAGTGCAGCAGGATCTCCAGCTCATCGCCGGTACGGATATCCAGCCCGCTGAACTCCTTCTGCCGCACGCTGCCCTGCCGCTGACCATACTGTCCGGCAGCCTCAGAGAGCATGTTGATCGGCTTGACAATCCGGTTCCGTACATATATAATAGCGATCAGGCAGGTCACCACCGTCAGCGTCACCAGCAGCGCCGACAGCACCAGCAGGAACTCGTGTACCTTTTCCAGTACATCCTGCATACTCAGATCCACCGCCGCATAGCACGCAATTTCGCCGTCACTGGTGTAGACCGGCACACAGGATGTGACCATCCTGCCGTACTCCTCGGTATTGGACAGGAATGCAGGAAATCCGACCTCCGGCGTGTCGAGATACTGGTAGCAGCTCGGCTCCACCAGATCAAATAAGCCCGGTGTCACAAGCTCCTCATCATACGCAGCATCCACGATATAAACCGCTGTCTTATCCTCGGGCACGATGCAGAGCGAATACACGCAGTCCACCTCGCTGACATCCTGGATCTTCCGCATCTGCGTCTGCACGGCAAGGTAGTCCGGATCCTCCATAATGTCAAGGTACTGCGCCGCGTATTCCTCGAAGCCCTCCTCGTCCCATCGGGTGTTGTCCATCTTGTTGTCTGCCTTGCGGTAGATCTCCATGACGCGATCCGCCACACGCTTCATCTGGTCGCCGTCCATCAGCTGTGCAACGGTTGCTGCCATTGAATCGGACGTGATGATGTATTCCCGTTCCATCACCCTCGTAAATACCACTCCGCTGACAATCACACCGGTACAGCTCAGCAGAACGGCAATCAGGATCACCAGCAGAACAATCTTTTTTCCCAACGTCAATTTCATAGGGGCTTTTCACCTCATTCCTGAAAATGGCTATCTCATTTTATTGTATCATAAATCCGAAAACAAATCAACATTTTTCTGTGAACAGGCGCCGCATTTCCTTGCAGATGGATGGTAATATCTTGTACGGACAACTGATACAGACGCCCTCACAGGGGTACCTCAGAAAGCTTTACAGCAGGAATATGGCATACCATTGCATAACCTTTCCAAACTGGCAGATTCCAAATCTGCAAGCCTGAAAAAGCAACAAATCCCGTGAACAAAATGTGAACAAAAGACATTTCCGATTCTCATTTAACAAAATCTGCCGATCGAAAATTCGCCTATCACAGCCATTTTGTCCGCACATGTTCGTGAATGTACACAAAAAACGTTTTCGAAATTTGTGACAAAGAGAATTGACATTCTGTAATATTTGTGGTACAATATACTTAGAAAGAAGGTGAGCTACCCATGAGAAGAAATCATTCACTTCTCGGAATTCTGACAACAGCAGCTTTGTGTGCGACCATGCTCCCGATGTCCGTAAGCGCGGGCGAAAAGTTCCAGCTCAACGGAGGCGGTCAGCGCAAAGGCGTATCCGACGGCTACAGCTATGAGCTGTGGATCGACAACACCGGCGGCAACGGCTCTATGACACTCGGCAACGGCGGTACATTTGAAGCAGTATGGAACTGCTCCGTTCCGCAGGGCAACTACCTTGCACGCCGCGGTATGGACTTCGCGAAGGACAACAAGAATGCACTGGACTATGGCACCATCCAGATGGACTACGACGCATCCTATAAGGCAAGCTCGGCAGGTAACTCCCGTCTGTGCGTCTACGGCTGGTTCGCAGAGAACACCAGCCCGGTTTCCGGTTCCGTGGTGGAGTATTACATCATTGAGGACTGGGTAAACTGGTGCCCGAAGCCGGACGGCCAGAGCACAACAGTCAAGATTGACGGCGCGGATTACGAAGTATTCCGCATCAAGCACACAGGTCCTACCATCCGCAACGGCGGCGGCTCCGAGACGTTCTGGCAGTATTTCAGTATCCGCAAGAACAAGAGAACCTCCGGTACCATCACGGTTTCCGATCACTTTGAGGCATGGAAAAAGGCTGGCTTCGAGATCTACAATCTGTATGAGGTTGCACTCAACGCAGAGGGCTGGGAGAGCTCCGGCAGCGCCAACGTTACCAAGCTCGAAATGACCGTCGGCGGTGAGAAGAAGGAGACAGAACCCGCCAAGCCCACCGAGCCTCCGACAGAGCCGGCAAACGGCGTTTACATGAAGGATGACTTCACAAGCGGCGCCGGCAAGTGGACCGGCAGAGGCGATGCCAAGGTCGCTGTTTCCAACGGTACGCTGGCAGTCACCGGCAGAACGGACAACTGGCACGGCGCAGCGGTTGCACTGGATTCCTCGACCTACATTCCGGGCAATGCCTACAGCTTCAGTGTAATGGGTAAGTCTGCCTCTGCGGACACGCTCAAGCTGACACTCCAGTATTCCCTGAACGGCACCGAGAACTACGACAATGTCGCAGAGATTACCGCTCCCGCAGGTCAGTGGGTACAGCTGGCAAATGACAGCTTCACGATTCCCGCAGGCGCAACAGACATGCTCCTCTATGTTGAGGCAGACAGCAAGACCGGCGACTTTGTGATCGACGATGCGACCATTGCTACCAAGGGCACCAAGATCGCAGCGACCGGCGACAGCTCGTCCTCCGATCCGACCGAGCCGCAGGAGCCGACCAAGCCCGCATCCTACTACACCAAGGGCGACGTCAACAGCGACAAGTCCATCAGCGTGATGGATATCATCTCCCTCCAGAAGTATCTGCTGGGTCTCTCGACCAACATCGACACCACCAATGCTGATCTGAACGATGACAAGGTGATCGATATCTACGATCTCGGTCTGCTCAAGAGACTCGTTATCAAGAACAACGGACAGCCTGTCAAGGTGGAGATCCCGACACAGCCGACCACCCAGGCTCCGACCCAGCCCCCGACGCAGGCACCCACACAGGCTCCGACTCAGGCAGTACAGCGCAAGCAGGGTGTTTACTACAACCTGACTGACGTTTCCAAGATCGACCCGAGCAAGCCGATGGTTGCTTTTGCATTCGACGACGGCCCGATTGCAGGCGGCGGCGAGTCCGGCAGCGTAAAGCGCATTCAGGATGCCGTAGCCAATGCAGGCGGCAGCGCAACGTTCTTCTACTGGGGCGAGCGCATCAACGGCAACGAGCAGGAGATCAAGCGTGCGCAGTCTCTCGGCTTTGAGATCGCAAACCACACCTGGACGCATACCGACCTGAGAAACATGGACGGCAACGGCGTCAAGAACGAAATCGGCAAGTGCGCGAATAAGCTCAAGGAGATCACCGGCGGTCAGGATGACTTCCTGGTACGTCCTCCGTATCTGGGCGTCAACGCAACGGTTCAGCAGAACTGCGGCTGCGCACTCGTTAACTGCGGCATTGATTCCGGCGACTGGAACAAAGCATCCACGCAGGATATCTACAACAAGTTCATGCAGGCAGCCAACAACGGCTCCCTGAACGGCAAGGTACTCCTGATGCACGAGAACTACGGCACTACCGCAGCAGCTGTTGAGCAGCTCTGCAAGGATCTGCCGGCAAAGGGCTATCAGATCGTTTCTGTTGGTCAGATGTTCAAGGCGAAGGGCGTTGACATGCAGTACGGCACGGTTTACAACCAGCTTCCGTAACATCCGCGTATCATTGCCGGTTTCCCCATTGCTTTGACCGGCGTGAATTTCCTTTCTTTATCTTGACATGGCAATCCCCCGCAGGGTTCTGCGGGGGATTGTTCGGTTATGTGGGCTTTTTCTCCTCCTCATGGCTCTTTTCAAGGAGCCGGTAGGAGCGATTTTCTGCAATGACGATGCCATCCTGTGTGAGCTGCCGCAACAGCCGGAGTGCGGCTGACGGTCTGATCCGCAGCACGGGTGCAATATCCGCAGGCGTCGCGCTGACATGATCGGTCAGATACTCGATGATCGCATCCTTGCGGGCATCCGCCAGCTGCCGGCGGTCACTCCGGCGCCCGGACGGGACGTAGATGCGCTTTTTCCGGCTCTCACCGAATACCAGCGTGAGCGTTACATGCTCCGGGTCAAAGCGCTCGGTCAGAATCGGCGCACTCCAGCCCTTTTCGCGCCAGGTATGACAGATTCCCGGGATTCCGCTGCCGATGCGTTCCCCGATATCGATCAGGAAGAACATCTTGATAAGCACGTCATTGCGCGGATCCGAGATGCCGCCGCTGCGTGCCGCCTCACGGTCAATGCGCAGCACCCCGGGATTCGAGAACGTGATCCGATCCGGCTGCCTGGTGATGACAATCCCCTGTCTGCCGCAGTAATCGGCATGAATGATGCAGTTGGCAAGCCCCTCGCGCAAAGCCGCATGAACCGCTTTATCCGGGAAGCAGCGGCTGAACACGCCGTCCACTTGGAAATAGAAATCGTACAGATTCCCGCTCCACTCCCCTTCCCCGGACACGATGCGGTTCCTGCCGCCCGGCTGCTCCTGATAGGTCAGCAGGTACTGCGGGAACACCTGCCGGATCTCAGTAAAGCGTCCGAACATCAGCAGTCCCGCCGCTGTCGGATGCAGATTACCGTCCGCATCCTGCCCCAGCGCTCCGAGACAATGCAGAAACTCCCGATCCTCCAGCTCGCCCCAGATATGCCCGGGACGCACGCAGCTCATGCGCATCCGGTAGCTGCGCACACTCTCATAGTCAAACACATCGATTCCCTTGTCACCCAGCAGGCGCATGTCCTGCGTCCGGTAGTCTGCATCGCGCTGCATCGCATACACCTCATCGGGCGTGCAGCGGTAATCGCCGTCGCCGCTGCGGCGGTACGTCCCGACGGTGATGTCGCCGCCGATAAAAACCGGCTTATCCATGCGCCGTGCCCGCGGGACATTGATGACAATGATGCGCTTGCTCTCGATGGTGCGCACCTGCACATCCGTCTCGCAGAGGATGTTCTGACTCACACGCTGCGGGTCGTTGATGATCTCCCAGAAATCCGTCAGCAGCCAGTCCGGGTCGAGGATACCGACCGGATGCAGGCTCTTGTCCGGACATTCCTCCACGCCGAGCAGAATAATGCCCCCTAATGTATTGGCAAATGCAGAATATGTCTCCCACAGGCTGTCAGGAAGTCCGCCAATCGCTTTTTTGGCTTCAATGCGGTTGTTCTCACGGTAGCGTTCCAGATTGGAAAAATCCAGCATAGACTCGACCCCCTGTTTTCGTTCTTATCTACATTATACCATAAATTGCCGTGTATCGTCAACAGTTTTTGTGAAATTGGCGAAAATACGTCACATCTGCATTTTATGCTCGATATACGACAAGTTATGCATACCGCATTGACTTTGCTGTTTTATTATGGTAAAATGTATATACAAGGGACAGTCAAACCCGGGGGGAATTGGGTCATATCACTGTCTCCACATGATATTTCTATACATGTATCGCACTGCTTTACCGGCAGTGCGATACTATTTTTATCGGCATCTGTCATAAAAAAGCGCACCCCGGAGAGCTTTCGCTCTGCGGGGTGCAATTTTGATCCTTGGGGGAATCAAGCTTTGAATACACAACGGAGGAAGTTGTAGAACATCGGAATGACTACAGAACCGTCGTGGCCGCCGCCCGGAATCTCGAGCCAGAGGTGCTCCTCATTGTGCTGAGTGAGCAGCTGGTGATACTCCTGCGGGAACTTCTGTACAACGCTGTCGTTGGTGCCGGCTGCGATGAACAGAACGTAGGGCTTTACGTTGCCGTGTACATAGAAATCGTCCTTGGACATGTTGCCAGGATGTGTCATCATATCCTGTGCGGGAACGATACCCGGAGCCGGGCACGCTGCACCGATATAACCGAAGATCTCAGGCTTGGTCATACCAATGTAGAGGGACTCTCTGCCGCCCATCGAGAAGCCTGCGATTGCAGTATTCTCTCTGCCGGTCTTGACCGGATAGTGAGACTCGATGTAAGGCATCAGGCACTCGGTCAGATCCTCACGGAATGCGTCGTATCTTGCAGTCTCCTGCGCATTGATGCCTGCGCACTGGTTGGTATCCTTGCTGGTATACATTGCGCAGTATACGATAATCATCGGCTCAGCCTCGCCCTTTGCCATGAGGTTAGCAGACTGGGACTCAACACCCATACCGTCACCGAGCATGGAGTTCTCGTCACCGAAGATACCGTGGTTCACGTACATAACCGGATACTTCTTGCTGGGATCATAGTTCGGCGGAAGCTGAACGATCGCGTTCTTCGTCTTGTTGGCAATGGTGGACTGATACTGGATCTTCTCCTGCTTGCCGTACTGTACGCCCGCCTGCTTGCCGTTAGCACCCTGCGGAACATTGCCTGTTACCTGAATTGTGGACATATAGCTTCCATTATAGGACGGATTGGACTTGGTTGTCTCCTGTGTCGGCTGCGGATTGATCGGCTGCGGATTGGTCGGCTGCTGCGGATTGGTTGCACCGGTGAAGATGACCAGACGCTTGAGCAGGCCCAGATCGAATACGTCGATCACCTTATCGCCGTTCATATCAGCGTTTGCGCCGTTGATGCTTGTCTTGAGACCGAGCAGATACTTCTGGAGTGCAATGACATCCATGATGTTTACAGAACCGTCGTCGTTGACATCACCCGTCTTGGAGCTGCCGATGGACGAGGAAGGCTCGGTCGGATCGGAGGAAGAGCTGCCGCCGGTTGCGGCAATCTTGGTGCCCTTGGTCGCGATGGTCGCATCATCGATTGTGAAATCGCCGTTCTTGCTGTCAGCCTCAACATAGAGAATCATGTTGGTTGCGCCAGCCGGAATAGTGAAGCTGTCATTTGCAAGCTGTACCCACTTGCCCTTGGATGCCTTGACCTCTGCAACATTGTCGTAGTTATCGGTGCCGCCCGTCGTGTACTGGAGGGTCAGCTTGAGGGTATCATCCGTGGCTGCATTGCCCATTACGCTGAAGCTGTAGGCATTGCCCGGGATAAAGGTCGAAGAATCGAGCTCAATTGCCGCACCATGCCAGTTGTCAGATCTGTTGGCAACAGACAGTCCCTTACCGGTAGCGCCGGTGCCGGTTGCAGAAACCTGAACGCCTGTGCCGCGTGCTGCCCACTTGCCGGCGCCGCTCTCAAAGCCTTCCTTGAGGTAAACGCCGTCCTTCGGCTCTGTCGGGGGCTCGGTAGGCTTGGGCGGATCGGTCGGCTTCGGGGAGCCGCCGACGTTCATTTCGAGCTTGGTAACGTTGGCGCTGCCGGAGCTCTCCCAGCCCTCTGCATTAAGTGCAACCTCATACAGGTTGTAGATCTCGAAGCCAGCCTTCTTCCATGCATTGAAATGCTCAGAAACGCTGATCGTACCGGAGGTTCTCTTGCTCTTGCGGATGCTGAAATACTGCCAGAATGTCTCGGAGCCGCCGCCGTTACGGATGGTAGGACCTGTGTGCTTGATGCGGAATACCTCATACTCCGCGCCGTCAATGGTCACAGTCGTGCTCTGACCGTCGGGCTTCGGGCACCAGTTTACCCAGTCCTCAATGATGTAATACTCCACCACGGAACCGGAAACCGGGCTGGTGTTCTCTGCGAACCAGCCATAAACGCACAGACGGGAGTTACCTGACGAGCTTGCCTTGTAGCTTGCTTCATAGTCCATCTGGATATTGCCGTAATCGAGCGCATTCTTGTTATCCTTGGCAAAGTCCTTGCCGCGGCGTGCGAGGTAGTTGCCCTGCGGAACCGAGCAGTTCCATTCCGCGGTAAACGCACCGCCGTCGCCGAGTGTCATCGAGCCGCTGCCGCCGGTGTTGTCGATCCAGAGCTCATAGCTGTAGCCGTCGGATGCGCCCTTGCGCTGACCGCCTCCGTTGAGCTGGAACTTTTCGCCCGCACTTGCGGACATCGGGAGCATGGTCGCACACAGAGTTACTGTTGTTAATATACCGAGAAGTGTATGATTTCTTCTCATAGGTGCTCACCTTCTTTCTGCTAACATTGTAGCACAAATTTGCGGAAAAGTCAATCCGTTTTTGTCACAAATCTCGAAAACGTTTTTTGTGCGTTTTGAACAAATCCAGAACCATTCTTGTGTACTGATAGCCCAAATTTAAATCGTTTTTGACAATACAATTCTTTTGAAAATTCCGCTCGTTCACAATTCGTTCATAATTATTAGTTGCAAAAACAGTCAAAATTGTGATAAGGATGCAACAATCCACATCTTCTGCAACCTTGCCCGCAGAAAATGACCGTTGGTACAGTTGCCGAAAACGTTTCACTTTTATTAAAAGAATTATACATGAAATAGCCCTTTTCATCAACCCATTTTTTGCATATACGGTGGATAAAATGCCTTTACGGTAAAATTTTACCATTTTTATCAGAATGTTGCTATCTGCCATTTTCTTCCGCCACTTGCTTTTTCCGGCATGGTGTGCTATAATATGTATAGCAAGTAAGAAAAGGAGGGATCTGCTGTGAACCAGTCCGTCAAGCTCGCAGCACTGGCGACCCTGCTCGCCGCATCCGCATTGGCAGCAGGCTGTGTTCCGTCGCTGAATTACGGATCCGTGCCGCCGGAGCCGAAATACACCACCAAGGTCACGACCACAACGGCAACATCCGCCACGAAGAAGCCCTTCACCACACCCAAGCCCCGTACCGGCACAATCTCCTGGGAGGAGCTCAACGGTCCCCTGGAGCGTTCAACCCGTGCCGTGCGGACAGAGGCGGTCTATACCGGCTATACAGGCGTTGCCCAGGCAGCCGGCGATGGTGTTATCGCCCGCGGCAGAGGACGCAGCCTGATCGACGATGATGACAGCAGCAGTGGCAACGACAGCGGAAACGCCGGCATTGCACAGACTGCTGCACCGCAGCAGGAGGAGCGTCCCGTGATCCAGACCGAGCCCCCGGCAGTCCAGACGCAGGCAGGGCCTCCGCCCACTGCCGCACCTGATCCGCCCGCGGACAATTATGACCCGGCACCCGCCGAAATCGCCCCGGCACCCGTACAGGGACCCCCGCCGGTCGAACAGCCGGCTGAATTCTGGGAATAAACAAAATGCCTGTGATTGTGCATCACAGGCATTTTTATGCATTGGCGAGCTTGAGGCTCTTTTTGTTCTCGTACATGCGGGTATCCGCCAGACGCTCAGCTTCCTCCGGGTTGCAGTCGCTGAAATCATATTCCGCCATACCGCAGGCAATCTGAAGCTTTACCGGCGGATTCACGCGGTCGTTATACTGCTGCTGCTTGACACGGAACGCCGTCACAGCGCGGAGATACTCCTGGTCGCACTCCTTGCTTTCCAGCACCGCGATGAACTCGTCTCCGCCGACGCGGTAGACCTTGCCGTACTGCCCGAAGCTCTCCTTGAGAATGGTCGCCGCTGCCACGATGTGCCGATCGCCCTCGGAATGTCCGTAGGTGTCGTTGACCTTTTTGAGGTAGTTCACATCGAGCTGCACGAACAGACACTTGCCTCCGGTGCGCTTCTTCACATCCTCCTCGAAGCGGTTAAACGCCGTGCGGTTGAGCAGACCAGTCAGCGGATCCTCCATCGCCAGACGACGCATTTCCTCCGCCATCTCGCCCTTTGACTGGATGTTCATCAGCTTGCGGAACTCGTACACCGACAGGATGCACACAAAGACAAACAGTCCGATACGGGTGATCTGCGACGCATCCACCGTGCTGTTGACATAATACCGGATCATATCCAGCAGCCCCGCTGCGAAAATGATGGTAATCGCGCCGATAAGGAACTGCCGCTGTTCGCGGTCAATCGCATTGCGCCGGATTGCCTTCCAGATCAGAATGCCAACAAATGCGACCCCCACAACAATCAGAACGTGCGACAGGTACAGCATGTTGTGATAATCCTCGATGCCGTTCCAGACCGCACCGAACTGAATAAACAGATTGGCAACGCACAGCCCCGTTCCGATGTGGAGCAGCGGAGAATCCATGCTCTTGGTCAGGGCGCAGACGAATACGAGCACCGGAATCGGCAGCACCATGAGGGAAACATACTCAAACACGCGGGACGCAGCGAAATTACCGGAAACGAGCTGGATGACATGCGTCGGGAAGCTGGTCCACGCGGCGAGGGTCATGGCAATGACGCCAAGGCTCATGGTTTCGAGCATATCGCGCTTGCGGAGGAACTGCTCGACCAGTCCCAGGATGAAGAACACCATGCCCGCGGAGAAGGTGACCATGCAGAGGGCAAATTTCCCGGCATTGTGATACAGAATCCGCTGGAGGTGGGTGCTGGAATGTTCCAGCATAATGTCCGAAATCCCCGTCCAGCGCAGCTGTATGAGCGACTCGCATTCGATGCGCAGGTGAACCGTATCCTCTTCCGTAGGAAGCTGCACCATATGCTCCTGATCGCCGTAGAATTTGCCGTAGAGCCCCGAAAGATCGGGATGGAAGTCGTAGAGAACAGCATCGCCGTTATAGATCGTGAACAGTACGTTGCGGGTGACAAAGCACAGGCTTCTGCCCTGAATATCTTTCCGGGGGATATCCAGATAGATCACCGCCGTTTCGTTCTCATCGAACGTCAGGGATGCCGGATCCGCCGCAGAACCGTCGGCATAGCGCCACGCATCCTGTAAGGGCATGACCGTATCCAGCTCGCTGCCCCTGTATTGCAGCGGAAGGATGCAGGTCAGCAGCAGAGCAACCATCAGCAGTACGCCTGCAAACGCGGTCACGATCACAGTTGCATTGCGCATAGCATCCCTCCTTTCAGGTTATCAGGTCAGTTATTGCTCCACAGTGATACGTTCCACAGGCTTGAAGCCGGCAGTTTTGGCAAACTGCATCCGCATGGGGAAGGTCGAGAGAAAATCCGAGGGGTCGATGCGGTCGAAGTTGATGCCCTCGAAGCCCTCGCGGGTGAATCCGACAGAGAGGATCGTCTCCTCGGTATCGTTGCCGGTGGCGGTATTCAGCACGCCGTCCACCGCATGCACCAGAACCGCATCCACGGGCAGCACCGCAAAAATCTCGCGTGCAAGCCGGATCGCGCAGGAGCAGACATAATCCTGTGTCAGGTCGAAATACATGGTCTTGGACATGGGCTTCTCGGAGAGCTTGCCGGTCGAGGTCAGGGAGAGGGCATTTTCGGGGACGACCTCGCGGGATTTAACGCGGAATTCGATTTCCATGTATTCCCCGCTGTCCGTGCCGAATTCGAGATCACTGCCGTAATCCGCGAAATCCTCGAACGGATTCGCCTCCTCCAGTGCTTCAAGGTAGGCATCGACATCCCCGGCAAGGATGCGGTCAGCAAACTTCACACTCTCCTGCCATGCCTCAAATTCCTCGGCATCCGCCTGTTTTGCCTCGCCAAGCGCCTTTTCGAGCTCGGCGCGGCGCTTGTCATCCTGCCCGAACAGCTTTCCCATCACGCCGGGCTTGAAATCTGCCAGCGCCTTTGCCGCCGCCTGCTCCGCAGGACCCGGCTGCCCCTTGGCAAACGGGGGCTTTGCATCGCGGACCCTTTTCCAGTCTACGCACTCATCACATTCCTTGTGAACGCCCTTGATGCGGTCGATGTAGTTCTCGTACTCCTCGACGCGAAGCCGGTTCTCGGCAAGCTCGGTCTGCTTTGCCTGCTCCTTCGCCGCGGCAGCCTCCTGCTTGGCGAGCGCCGCCTTTTCCTTTTCAAGAGCAGCCTTGTCCTTGCCGAGCTTTTCCTGCTTCTTGTAGGCATCGGACTTGTACTCGCGCAGCTTCTTGTCCGCCTTTTTGGCAACGGTTTTGAGATTCGTGGAATAGGACAGCCCCGTTCCCGGCAGAGAAACCGTCGCTCTGCCCGAGCTGTTGAGGGAATAGCCAATCCCCTTCTTCTTGCCGCGCAGGCTCACGCTGACGCCGCCTGTGCCCACATTCACACTCACGCCCTTGGCGATCTTGATGCTTTTTCGGAAATTCAGTCCCATAACAGCCTCCTCCGGGAATCCGTTTTCTATTATAATGTGTACTATTTCTATTATAGCACACTTTTACACTTTTGTAAAGGGAAACACGCTGAAAAATGTCAATTTTTATCAAATTGAAACCACAATCATGAAAAATTAGAAAAAACCGCGAAATATCGCCATAAAAAAATTTAAAAAATTTTTTAAAAAACCCTTGACAAATCCGAAAAGGTATGTTATAATAATTAAGTCGTCAGGCAAGAGAGACGACAGGCGATAAACAAAAGCGTGGGGGTTTAGCTCAGCTGGGAGAGCATCTGCCTTACAAGCAGAGGGTCATAGGTTCGAGCCCTATAGTCCCCACCATTGGCCCGGTAGTTCAGTTGGTTAGAACGCCGCCCTGTCACGGCGGAGGTCGTGAGTTCGAGTCTCATCCGGGTCGCCAAATGCGGATTTAGCTCATCTGGTAGAGCGCCACCTTGCCAAGGTGGAGGTAGCGAGTTCGATCCTCGTAATCCGCTCCAATATGGCGCTATAGCCAAGTGGTAAGGCGTTGGTCTGCAACACCATGATCGCCGGTTCAAATCCGGCTGGCGCCTCTATGGTGTCGCGTGACACCGAACACTCAATCCGATCACATTTGTGGTCGGATTTTTTGTTATGCAGAAACAAACGGCAAGGTATTGCTTTTTCGCCGGAAATCATGTATAATAGAACAAAACGCTCAGAAAGGAACCAATCCCTATGAAATTCAGTAAAATGCACGGCATCAGCAATGATTATGTTTATGTGAACGGCTTCAAGGAGAACGTCCCGGATCCGGAAAAGGTATCGATCTTCGTCAGCGACCGGCGCTGCGGCATCGGCTCCGACGGTCTGATCCTGATCCTCCCCTCGGAGGTGGCAGACTGCCGGATGCGCATGTTCAACGCGGACGGCTCGGAGGGCATGATGTGCGGCAACGGCATCCGCTGCGTGGGCAAATTCGCCTACGATAACGGCATTGTCAAAAGCCCCACGCTCTCCGTCGAGACCAAGTCCGGCATCAAGTACATCACGCTCCAGATCGAGAACGGAAAGGCAGTCGGCGCGACCGTCGATATGGGCAAGGCGATCCTCAAGCCCCGCGACATCCCGGTCGATGCGGACGGCGAGGATTTTGTCAAGCGCACGATCAGCGTTGCCGGCAAGGACTACACAGCAACCTGCGTTTCCATGGGCAACCCGCACTGCATCATCTTCATGGACGGCGACCCGATGGAGCTCGATCTCCCGAAAATCGGCC
>ONEQ01000229.1 GCA_900316885.1 uncultured Eubacteriales bacterium
CCCTCGGCAGGGGATGTGATCCCCTGCACCTCATCCACTCTTTTTGGGGGAATTTTTTTGAGATCTCCATAAATCTGCTGCGGCTGATGCGTATCAAGGACAGAACGCAGAGAAACTGACCTTGCAAAGGAGGTAATTTTATGGAGATCAAGCCGATCATCAAGTATACATTGCCGAAATTCGCCATGGCACTGACCGCCGCAGCCGTAGCCGGCACCATGACCGCCTGCACAGCACACAAGGTTTTCCCCGAGGTTGAGGGAATGGGCATTGCCCCGCAGCCGGCTGCAACAGGTGTGGCGCTCGGAGGCGATGCGCCTGTTATCGAGCAGCCGGCGGAGGCACCCGATTTCACCGGCGCCATCCGGGAAGCCAACCGCATCGGTGAGGGCTGTGAGAAGGAGCTCCTGGAGGGCTTTGCCCGGCAGGGGATCGAGCTGGAAAGGAACGAATCGTCATCGCTCTGGATCTGGAAAAGCAAGGGGCAGCCGCAGATCTATATCGAATTTTTTGACGGCGATGCGGAATCCAACGGCGTCCGCGCACGCGATTACATGGAACAGAGACTCGATCCTGCATGCGACAGGCAGGAATGGTGGGGCTTTGTGCAGGTGCGTTCGTCGGCAGAGGACGGGGCGGAGATGCGGCTCTGCTCGATCGACGTCCGCTGCTGTGAGGGTATGACAATCGAACGCGCGGCGCAGATCGCAGAGGCTGTATTGAACTGACAGGAGGAAATCATGGAGATTAAACCGCTCAAGGAGTATGGACTTCCGAAATTCGCACTGGCACTGGCTGCCGCAGCCGTAGCCGGCACCATGACCGCATGCGGCCCGGTCAGAACCGGCGGAGATGTTCCAATGACTGACGTGGAAACATTTCCCTCCGAAACGGAGGAGCAGATCATGGGACTCGTCGAGGTTTCCCCCGAGATGGAAACGGAGGAGGTCACGGAGACAACCGATGCGGCAACGGAAATGACAACGAAAATTACGGAGACGACATGTGTCGAGCTTGCAGGGGATGTGGATGTCATTGAGGAAACACGTCCGACCTGCAAGGCGGTAGCTGCCCCCGGAATGGGTCCGAGCCATGACTGTGAGGATCCGGATTTTTCCGATTCCATCCGCGATGCCAATCAGAAGGCGGCGGCGTTTGCGCAGGAATTCTGCGATGCCTTTGCAGCACAGGGCGTGGAGCTGACACGGGATGAAGCAGAGGATATGTCGGATGTGCTCTGGCACAGCACCGGAGAGAAGCAAGTCATGGTGTGCTTCTACGACAGCGAGGCGGAGCAGGACGGTTTGAGAGCCGGCGACCAGTTCCGGGAGATCTACAGCACAGACAATGACCGCTGGTATGACTGGGGCTGTGTGCGGACGCTTTCCTCCGAAGAGGGCATCCCGGAACTCCGGGAAATCCAGATCGACATTCGGAGCTGTGAAACGATGACCGTCGAGCTTGCCGCGAAGCTTGCACAGGAGGCAATGACATGAATCTGACTTTGCACCTGACGGAGAGCTGCAACATGAACTGCGCCTACTGCACCCACGAAAAGACGCCGAAGCGCATGTCGCCGGAGGTGCTTCACGCAGCGATCCGGCTGGCGTATTCGACAGGACCGCATGCGGGGATCTGTTTTTTCGGCGGAGAGCCGCTGCTGGAGCAGGATCTGATTTTTGAAGCGCTGGACACCTGTGCCGGACTCACGGCGGAGACGGGAAAGCCGGTGCAGTACAAAATGACGACGAACGGCACGCTGCTGACGGAAGCGTTCCTGAAGCGTGCCAAAGCGGCGCATATCGGGATCGGATTGTCGTTTGAGGGACTGGCGCAGGACACCTGCCGGCGCTTTGCGGACGGACGCGGGAGCTTTGCAATTGTCGAGGAAAAGGCGAAGCTCCTGCTCCGGTATCTGCCGCTGACCCATGCGATGATGACGATTGCGCCGCGGGCAGCAGGGCAGTTCGCGGATTCGGTGCAGTACCTGTACGAGCTTGGATTCCGGCGCATCACGGCGACGATCGCCTATGGAAACAAGGTGCAGTGGACGGATGAGGCGCTTGCGGTATTGCAGGCGCAGCTCGAGCAGATCGCAGAATTTTACAGTGAGAAGCTGCTGGCGGGGAAGCCGTTGTATTTCAGTCCGCTGGATGCCAAGATCCGGGATCTGCTGGCAGGCTATCCGACCGCAGAGCGCTGCCATCTGGGGATGCGCCAGATGCCGGTCGCGCCGGATGGGAGGATCTATGCCTGTACGCAGTTCATCGGGGACGAGGACTATTGTCTGGGTGATGTGTTCGGGGGCTTGCTCCCGGAGAAGTGCGCCGCACTCGCCAAGAGGGAAGCAACGCCGGAGACTTGCAGGGAATGTGCCTTGCGGACGCGCTGCACCAATTCGTGCGGCTGTCTGAACCGTCTGGAAACGGGGAACGAGCGGACAGTATCGCCCTTGCAGTGCAGCTATGAGCGGATGCTGATCGCGCTTGCAGATGAAACGGCATCGAAGCTGTATGAGAGTGCCCCGGAGGTGTTTGCGCAGCATTTCAAGAGTGTATCATAGATGGGACATTCGACAATTGTCACCGATTTTTTACCGGAAACTGCCTTGACAAGAGCAGCAGAATCGTGTATAATAAGGATACAGCGAAAAGCTGGATCTGGGGGCGTACCGGTTTCGACGGGGTCTTTGCACCAGGGTAAGCGAGTAGAGGTTTGCTGCACCCTCTTTAATCCTGTGGCACGTTTAAATATAAACGCTAACAATAACATTACGGTAAAGCGCAACAACGCTGTACTGCTTGCTGCCTAAGTCAGCAAGTGTCCTGTGATTGAGTATCGCGGCCTTCACAGGGCATCGATGAGCGGTGAACGTTTCGGCGGCCTGTCCGCACCGCAGGAATGTATTCGGACTACCTGAGATACCAGCCTGTTTACCGGCGGGTGTACCGGGGAATTTTAAAAGATAAACTACACTCGTAGAAAGCTGTGGGAACGGGGTCTCGGACAAGGGTTCAATTCCCTTCGCCTCCACCATCTGAAAATGCGTATTTTTAAACTTTCCGAAGAACAGCAGAAAAGCCGTAGATACGTGATATCACGTATTTACGGCTTTTTCATATCCTGTAAAAATATGCATATTTGTTCAGCGCGAGGTACTAATCAAGGATATCCAATGCATTTTCCGTCTTCCGATTCTGGAAGTACCTCCTCTGAAAAAAGTCCGACAGTCCGACAGAAAATGCTTTGGGGGTTTGGGGTTTTACGCATTTTGGACTGTTTTGGGGTAGTTTCCGGTGTTTGAACCACCCAAATGATAGTCTAAACTACCTGCCCACTTCGTGCGACGGTCCGACAGTCCGACAGCTTATTTTGGCAGTAAATTTGCCGTGCATCCGCATACGCAGGTTCAGTGCGAGGTCACAAAAAAGAGCAGAACGGCTGTTGTAACCGTTCTGCTTAGAGTATCACTGCTTCATATAGAATTCGCATTCATATCCGTCGGCGCGAAGCAACAAACCGTCTGCCCACTCCGGCGACTGCTCCAACGCAAAGAAGCTCAAGCCCGCATCGGCGGGTTTCATTGCGTCGCTCGCCGTTGGCGCGGCGCTGATAGTGGGCGGACTTGCCGCGCTTCCGTACATCCTGTTCAAGTCGGAGAACGGGAGCATCGCCCTACTTGCGGTCGTGGCGATGGTCGCCGTGGCGCTGCCGGAACTGTTTCA
>ONEQ01000028.1 GCA_900316885.1 uncultured Eubacteriales bacterium
CGGCGAGCCGGATGCCTATCCGGTCTACGGTACAAAGGAGGATGTAGAGCTGCTCACCCCCGAGAGCGTCTACGAGGCCTACAAGGAGATCCTGCGCCGTGCCGTCATCCGCTTCTACTGCGTCGGCCCCGATGTACCGCAGGGGCTTGCCGAGCAGCTTCGTGACGCCTTCAAGGATGTGGAGCGCTGCCCTGAACCGCTGCAGTACTACGCCCCCAGCCCGTGCAAGAAGGAGCTTGCAGACGTTGTGGAGCCGATGGATGTGGCACAGTCCAAGCTTGTCATGGTTTTCAAATGCCCGAAACAGAACACCGAAGCCTTCCGCCTGTTCAGCGCCCTGTTCGGCGGCACGCCGTTCTCGCTCCTGTTCTCGAATGTGCGTGAAAAGGAAAGCCTGTGCTACTACTGCGCCAGCCGTGTCGTCAACGGCAAGGATGCGCTCATCGTGGACAGCGGCGTGGAGCTTGCCAATGCCGAGAAAACACATGAAGCCATTCTCGCACAGCTCGATGCGATGTGCCGCGGCGAATTCCCGGATGAGCTGCTGGAGAATACCAAGAACAGCATGGTCAATGCCCTCAGAGGCATCGGGGATACGCCCACGTCCTGTATTCAGGAGGTGCATCAGCGGTTCGTGATGCAGGATGATGCGGATGTGGACGAGCGGATCGCACGCTATATGGCGCTCACCCGTGAGGATATGATCGCCGCTGCAAAGGCAATGCGCGAGGATACGGTCTATCTCATGCAGCAGGGAGGTACACAATGAGCAGAAATTCCGAGATCATCAAATGCACCCAGACCGGCTCCGAGTGCCTGCATGTCAAGCATGAGACGGGACTGGATATCTATATCATGGAGATGCCCGGCTATCATTCGTGCTTTGCACTGTTCGGCACGAAGTACGGCTCGATCAATACCCGCTTCCGCCTGAAGGGCGAGGAGAGCTACACCGAGGTGCCGGAGGGCATCGCACATTATCTCGAGCACAAGCTGTTCGAGAACGAGGACTGCGATGCCTTTGCACGCTATGCGCGTACCGGCGCGAGTGCCAACGCCTACACGAGCTTTGACCGCACGGCGTACCTGTTCGGCTGCTCGGAGAATTTCGGCGCATCGCTGGAGATCCTGCTGGATTTCGTCCAGAAGCCCTATTTCACAAAGGAAACCGTGGAAAAGGAGCAGGGCATCATCGCCCAGGAGATCCGCATGAATAACGACGAAGCCGGCTGGCGCGTGTTCTTCAACATGCTGAAGAACATGTACCACAACCATCCGGTGCGCATCGATATCGCCGGCACGGAGGAGAGCATCCGGAAGATCGATGCCGAGCTCCTCTACAAGTGCTATAATACGTTCTATAATCTGCACAATATGGTGCTGTCCGTGGCGGGCAACGTCAAGGCAGACGAGGTGCTGGCAATCTGCGACAAGCTCCTGCGTCCGTGCGAGGATCAGGGGCTGGAGGAGGTTTATGCCGACGAGCCGGATACGATTGTCAGCAAGTACGTGGAGGCGACGCTGCCGGTCGGTACGCCGATCTTCAATCTCGGCTTCAAGGTGCGCCCGCGCAGCGGCGGGGAGCTGGTGCGTGCAGAGCTGATCGCCTCGGTGCTGCTGGAGGTACTGCTCGGACCGTCCTCGAAGCTCTACAACGACATGCTGAACGAGGGACTCATCAACTCTGAATTTGAAGCAGATTCACCCTTTACGGGAGACGGCTATTTCGTCCTGTCCTGCGGCGGCGAGACCGAGGAGCCGGAGAAGGTGCGTGACCGCATCCTGGAGGCGCTGGAGACTGCCAAGCGCGACGGCTTTGACCGCGAGTCAATGCCTTCATGTCCGGTGTGAAGCCGTTTTCGAGCATCAATGCCCTGGCATCCGTCACCTATGAGGATGCGCTGCAATTCCTGCGCGAGGACATCGACCTTGAGCAGCACGTGCTCTCCGTGGTACACGGCTAAGGGGGCATGGCATGAAAACAGTCGCAGAAATGGGCTATACCAATCTGGATTACGATGAGATCGTGTTCCCGAACCTGGGCATCGACGTGCATGTGAAGTCCACGGCGTTCACGATCTTCGGTCTGGATGTGCAGTGGTACGGCGTGCTGATCGTATGCGGGCTGCTGCTGGCGATGGGGTTTGCCTACAAGAACATGCGCCGGGTCGGGATCGACTCCGACCGGGCGACGGATGCGATCATCGGCGGCATTTTAGGTGCGCTGGTCGGTGCGCGTGCGTACTATGTCATTTTCAACTGGAACGACTACAAGGACGACCTGCCGTCCATTTTCAACACCCGCGAGGGCGGACTTGCCGTATTCGGCGGACTGATCGGCGCGGTCATTGTCGGGGGGATCATCTGTAAGATCCGCAAGGTAAAATTCCTGCCGATGATGGACCTGTGCGGTGTGGGCTTCCTGATCGGACAGTGTGTCGGACGCTGGGGCAATTTTGTCAACCAGGAGGCGTTCGGCAAAAATACCGACAGTCTGTTCTGCATGTCCGGCGGACGGGTGCAGCAGTGGATCGCGCTGAATTACAATGCGCTTGGCAGCTACAACGAGGGCGTGACGATGGATCCGGCGTATGCGGTGCATCCGTGCTTCCTGTACGAATCGACCTGGTGCCTGATCGGTGCGGTGCTGCTGGGCATCACGCTTGTCAAGTGGCGGAAATTCGACGGACAGATCATTCTGATGTACATGATCTGGTACGGCGCAGCGCGGTTTTTCATTGAGGGACTGCGCACGGACAGCCTGACGATCGGTACCCTGCGCGTATCGCAGGCGCTGTCGGCGGTCATCTGCGTGGCATCGCTGATTATCTTGATTATCAAGCTGAACAAGGTCAAGCGCATGACAAGCGGATGGCGGAGGAGGCTGCGAAGAAGGCGGCAAAGAAAGCCGGCAAGAAGCCGGAGGAAAAGGCGGAGCCGATTGTGGTGGAGGAATCTGTCGTGGAGAAGCACGCTGAAACGAATGAGGATACAAACGAAGCATAACAAAACAGACCTGCCGGATTTCCGGCAGGTCTGTTATTTGTATGCAGTTTTCACCCGCACAGCGCCTTGATCCGGCTGTCCAGCGCGGAAATCACATTCTCCAGCGACCAGAGATGCCAGATCTCCGATGCCGCGCAGGTCTTGTCCGCGACGGTGATGAGCCAGCTTTCCTTGTATTTCGGGAACGGGAAGCACAGCGGGAACATGTGCTTGCGGATCATGTCACGCTCCACATCGTTCAGCTCGAAATCACGCTCCGCATTTCTGAGCGCCACCTTCGGGTGATTGAATGTGTGATGATCGACTGCGGCGGACTTGTCATGCCAGTCATAGAGAAAATAATCGTGCAGCAGACACCCGCGCACGGTCGATCTGACGTCAATATTCAGATGCAGAAGCTGTGCCCAGCGCAGTGCCACATATGCCACACAGATGGAATGTGTGTAGCAGGTAGTCATGCCGTGCTGCATAAAACCGCGCTCCGACTGGAATCCCGGAGACGCAAGAATATCCGCACCGCAGGTCATGACACGCTCCATCAGCGATTCACGCGCCTTGATATAATAGAAGGGCTCTTCCTTGTAGTGCAGCAAGAGGTGGTGTGCCATCCGTTACACCCTTTCATCAAATTCTGGTAAGTTTATTATACTATATTTTGCGACGGATGTCAAGTGGCGATGCGTTCCGGGATGAGCCGATCCGGCAAGGCAGGATGTGCATCACAGATCTGCAATACCAATCCGTAAATTTTTTACGAAACTCTTGACATTTTCGCGAAATTATTGTACAATGAAATTGGCATCCTATGGTTCCGAAAACGATTTCAAAGAGGAGGAAAACACTATGAGGCTTTTCAAAAGACTCGCGGCAGGTGCCTCTGCACTGGCACTGGCTGCAACCATGGCGGCTTCCGGACTGGCACCTGCAATGACAGTCACCGCTGCCGACGACTGCAATGACGACTGGCTCCATGCCGTAGGCAGCAAGCTCTACGACAAGGACGGCAATCAGGTATGGCTCACGGGCGCCAACTGGTTCGGTCTGAACTGCTCCGAGAATGCCCCGCACGGTCTCTATGCGCAGGAGGCGGATCCGTTCCTGTCCGCAGTTGCCGACCACGGCATCAATGTCATCCGTTTCCCCATTTCCACGGAGCTCGTGGTTTCCTGGATGAAGGGCAAGCCCAACGAGGTCAATTCCGTTCAGGCATGGGGCGATGAAACCAACGGCTTCAACCTCGAATTTCTCCAGGAGGACGGCAAGACCCTGAAGAACAGCCAGGAGATCTTCGACATTCTGCTGGCAAAGTGCAAGAAGTACGGTCTGAAGTGCTTCATCGACATTCACAGCCCGCACTCCGACAACTCCGGTCACAACTACAACCTCTGGTACGGTCTGGAGACGGAGACAGCCGGCATGATTACCACGGATGTGTGGATCGAGTCCCTGACATGGCTCGCAGAGCGCTATGCGAACGATGATACGGTGCTCGGCTACGACCTCAAGAATGAGCCGCACGGCAAGGGTCAAGAGGGTGACAAGGCTGCCAAGTGGGACGGCTCCACTGACGAGAACAACTGGCAGTATGCGGCGACCAAGTGCGCGAAATCCATCCTCAAGGTCAATCCGAATGCGCTGATCTTCATCGAGGGTGTGGAGCAGTCCATGAGCGGTGCGATGCCGGGCGATGTGTGGGGTATCCCCGACAGACGCGACAATTCTCCGTATATCGGTGCATGGTGGGGCGGCAATCTCCGCGG
Source organism: uncultured Eubacteriales bacterium (assembly GCA_900316885.1). Classification (GTDB taxonomy): domain Bacteria; phylum Bacillota; class Clostridia; order Oscillospirales; family Ruminococcaceae; genus UBA3855. The sequence goes on from ONEQ01000028.1 coordinate 4,767, forward strand.
CGTCAAGGAGCATCCGGTAGATCTCGGTGATCCGAAGATGAACTCCCAGATCGTATATTCGCCGCATGACTACGGTCCTTCCGTCTACAACCAGACATGGTTCGACAAGGACTTCACCACGGAGACGCTGCTGGACGATTACTGGCGCGATACCTGGGCATATATCAACGAGGAGAACATTGCGCCGCTGCTCATCGGTGAGTGGGGCGGTCACATGGATGACGGCAAGAACCAGCACTGGATGGAGCTGCTCCGTGACTACATGATTGAAAATCACATCAACCACACGTTCTGGTGCCTGAATCCGAACTCCGGCGATACCGGCGGATTGCTGGGCAACGATTTCAAGACGTGGGATAAGGCAAAGTATGCGCTCATGGAGCCGTCTCTCTGGCAGACGAATTCCTCCGGCAAGTACATCGGTCTGGATCACCAGCGCCCGCTGGGTGTGAATGACACCGGCATTTCGCTGTCTGATTACTATGCAACCTATGACAAGTCCGAGGGCTCGAACATCAACGGCGGCAAGGGTACCGGCAAATCGGATCCTGTGACCATCGAGACACAGCCGACCAAGGCAACCGAGCCGACGACCAAGCCGACCGAGCCCACCACGAAGCCGACTGAACCGACTGAGCCGACGACCAAGCCGACGGAACCGACCACGAAGCCGACCGAGCCGACAACTGCACCGCCCACTGCGCCGACCGAGTGGAATACCGGCGGATATAATTACAGTGTCACGATCTTGACAGTTGACGAGGACGGCAACGGCGTTGCAGGTGTTACGGTCAAGGTTTCGGATAATGAGACTTACACCTCGGACAAGAACGGAAAGATCCAGTTCCTGTACCACCAAGATATCAGAGGGGCGAGCGTCTCTGTGACCGCCGTTCCGGACGGCTACAATCTGCCGGAAAGCGCAGAAAGCATCCGACTCAACGGTCCCGGCCCGGAGGTGCGTGAGGTAGTTACCATTCCGTCCAAGACGGCTGCGACCGATCCGAACAATTCGGACGAGCCGACCACGGAGCCTGCTGCGGCTGCAGTGACCCTCTACGGTGATATTAACCTCGACAAGAGTGTGGACATCATGGACGTGATCGCACTGAACAAGTTCCTGCTTGGTCTGAACAAGCTGGAGGGCAGCGCATCCGCCAATGCAGACGTTGACCAGAGCAAGAAGGTCGATGCCAACGACGCACTCTACATCCTCAAGAAAGCGCTGGATATTATCCCGGAGCTTCCGGTCAAGAAGTGATGTTACAGAAACCCTCCCATGCGGAGGGTTTCTTTTTGCAGTCCTGCGGGTTGCAGCAGACGAGCACACAGGGCGGCAGCCCCGAAAGCAGGGTGCAGGAGTTGAGCACGCAGGGTGCGGGGCGGCAGCTCCGAAAGCGGGGTACAGGAGTTGAGCACGCAGGGTGCGGGGCGGCAGCCCCGGAAGCAGGGTGCAGGGGGCGCAGCCCCCTGCGAATAAGCCCCCTCCCCCTTGGGGGAGGGGGTTGGGGGTGGGGGGCTATTTTTATTTCCCCCCTCTTGACATTTGGCTGAAAATACGGTACAATACTATTAGTAGTCAAATATCGATTCGACACATTAAAGAGGAGGAATGTTCTATGAAGCTTTTCAAGAAGCTTGCAGCAGGCGCTTCTGCACTGGCACTGGCTGCAACCATGGCAGCTTCCGGACTGGCACCTGCAATGACAGTCACCGCTGCCGACGACTGCAATGACGACTGGCTCCATGCCGAGGGCAGTAAGCTCTACGACAAGAACGGCAATCAGGTCTGGCTGACCGGTGCCAACTGGTTCGGTCTGAACTGTACCGAGAATTTCCCGCACGGTCTGTGGAGCGCTGATGTGGATGTACTGCTCTCCAGCGTTGCCGATCACGGCATCAATGTCATCCGTTTCCCCATTTCCACCGAGCTCCTGCTTTCCTGGAAGAACGGCAAGCCCTATTCCGCAACCGGTCTGAACCCGAAAAACGGCGACGGTTTCAGCTTTAACCCGGATTTCTGCCATGCGGACGGCTCCGAGATGAACAGCATGGAGATCTTTGACGTCATCATGCAGAAGTGCAAGAAGTACGGCATCAAGGCGTTTGTCGATGTTCACAGCCCCGCATCCCATAACTCCGGTCATAACTATGAGCTCTGGTATTACGAGCCGGCAAGCAAGACCGCGGACGATATGGCAACCATCAAGGAGGAGCAGGGCGACGCAGGCGCACAGGTCACCTGGGACGACTGGATTGAGTCCATTACCTGGCTTGCAGAGAAGTATGCGGGTGACGATACCCTCATTGCCTACGACCTCAAGAACGAGCCGCACGGCAAGCGCGGCTATTCCGGCGACAAGGCTCCGGTCGATATGGCGAAGTGGGACGATTCCACCGATAAGAACAACTGGAAGTATTCCGCTGAGGAATGTGCGAAGTCCATCATGAAGGTCAACCCGAATGCGCTCATCCTCATCGAGGGCATCGAGCAGTATCCCAAGACCGAGAAGGGCTATACCTTCGATACGCCCGACGTCTGGGAGCCCAAGACCGAGGAGGATAAGAAATGGCACGGCGCATGGTGGGGCGGCAATCTCCGCGGCGTCAAGGAGCATCCGGTAGACCTGGGCAATGCGGCATGGAACAAGCAGATTGTGTATTCCCCGCATGACTACGGCCCCTCCGTATACAACCAGACATGGTTCGACAAGGAATTCACCACCGATACCCTGCTGGACGATTACTGGCGCGATACCTGGGCATATATCAACGAAAAGGATATCGCACCGCTGCTCATCGGTGAGTGGGGCGGTCATATGGACGGCGGCAAGAATGAGAAATGGATGAAGCTGCTGCGTGACTACATGATCGATAACCACATCAATCACACCTTCTGGTGCCTGAATCCGAACTCCGGCGATACCGGCGGACTGCTGGATTATTCGTTCACCACATGGGATGACGAGAAGTATGCGCTCATGGAGGAATCCCTCTGGCAGACCAGCAAGTCCGGCAAGTATATCGGACTTGACCACCAGCATCCGCTGGGTGTCAACGGCACGGGTCTGTCCCTGACCGAGTACTATTCCACCTACGACAAGTCCGAGGGCTCCAACATCAACGGCGGCAAGGGCGCAGGCAAGTCCAACCCTGTCGAGATCGAAACCAAGCCTGCAACCGAGCCCAAGACCGAGCCGACCAAGGCGACTGAGCCCGCTACCAAGGCGACCGAGCCGACCAAGGCAACTGATGCTACCAAGGCAACTGATGCTACCAAGGCAACCGATGCAACCAAGGCAACCGAGCCGACAGTGACCGCATCCAAGTACGGCGACCTCAACGGCGACAAGGAGGTCAATATTCTGGATGTTATCTGCATGAACAAGCTCCTGCTGGGTGTTTCCAAGCTGGAGGGTGAGCTGCAGGCGAATGCCGATGTGGATGCCAGCGGCAAGATTGACTCCGATGATTCCCTGAACCTGCTGAAGTATGTGCTGGAGATCGTCAAGGAGCTTCCGGTGAAAAAGTAAAAGCAATATTGCGCGACAGTTCGTTTGTACCATCCTGTCGTTAAACAAAACTAGGGCAGAATACAGGAATTTTTTGCCCTCCTGCGCTCTGCGGGAGGGCTCTTTTTTCGGGAGGCATTATGTATATTCTCAAAACATCCGCTGCCTTTGACAGTGCGCATTTCCTGTCCGGCTACAACGGCAAGTGCGCGAATCTCCACGGGCATCACTGGGTGATCGAGGTCGAGGTCAGCGCGGATTCCCTGCAAGCATCCGGCGAAAAGCGCGGCATGGTCATTGATTTCGGTGATCTGAAGAAAGCCGTGCGGAATCTGGCGGATTCGTTCGATCATGCGACCATCTGCGAGTCCGGGACGCTCCGCGATGCCACGATCGCGGCATTTCAGGATGAGGGCTTCAAGCTGATCGAGGTGCCCTACCGCCCGACAGCGGAGAATTTCGCCAAGGGATTCTTCGAGAATCTGACCGCGCAAGGGCTGCCGGTCAGATCTGTTACGGTCTACGAAACGCCCGATAACTGCGCACGGTACGAGGTGGAATGATGGCAGGCTTTCATTTGGCGGAATTCTTCGTCAGCATCAACGGCGAGGGGCAGAAGGCAGGAGAGCTGGCGCTGTTTCTGCGGTTTACGGGCTGCAATTTGCGCTGCTCCTACTGCGATACGATGTGGGCGAATGAACCGGATGCGCCCCACACGCTCTGCACCGTGCAGGAGCTCGTGGATATTGCCAAGGCATCCGGCGTGCGGAACATCACCCTGACGGGCGGCGAACCGCTGTTACAGCCGGGCATCGGGGCACTGATCGATGCGCTCTGCGATGCGGGTTATGCCGTCGAGATCGAGACAAACGGCGCTGTTCCGCTGGAACCGCTTGCCAATACCGGGGCAGGCTTTACCATGGACTACAAGCTTTCGTCCAGCGGCATGGAAGCGAGAATGTGCCTTGAAAATTTCCGGTATCTCCGCGAAACAGACACCCTGAAATTCGTCTGCGGCTCACATGAGGATCTCCTGCGGGCAAAGGAGATCATCGACACATACAAGCCGCCGTGCAAAATCTATTTCAGCCCGGTATTCGGGCAGATCGATCCGGCGGAGATGGTGGAATTCATGAAGGAGCACAGTCTGACGGGCGTCCGGCTGCAATTGCAGCTGCATAAATTTATCTGGGATCCCAATGCAAGGGGGGTGTGAGAAATGATCGATAAACAGGCAATTGAGGAGCATATCCGCGGTATCCTGATCGCGCTCGGTGAGGATCCGGACCGCGAGGGACTGAAGGAAACCCCGTCCCGCGTGGCGCGGATGTACGAGGAGGTTTTCGAGGGCATTCAGTACTCCAACCACGAGATTGCGGAGAAATTCGGCAAGCTGTTTGACACGCACCCGGACACGGGAACGGTCGTTGTGCGCGATATCGGGGTGTTTTCGTACTGTGAGCATCACATGGCGCTGATGTACAACATGCATGTGAATGTTGCCTATATTCCGAAGGATAAGGTCATTGGACTGAGCAAGATCGCGCGGATCTGCGACATGGCGGCAAAGCGCCTGCAAATTCAGGAGCGCCTAGGCACGGACATCGCGGAGATCATCATGGAGGCGACCGGATCGGAGGACGTCGGCGTGGTCGTTGCAGCGACGCACAGCTGCATGACCGCCCGCGGCATCCGCAACCCCTCTGCGCGAACCGTCACGCAGACGTTCCGTGGAAAATTCAAGACGGATCCTGAGCTTCAGCGACTGATTATGGAGTGAATAAATGGGGGCTTTGCCCCCATACCCCCAGCAGGGGATGTGATCCCCTGCACCCCATCCACTTTTCATTTTGGGAGTGTAGTGATTTATGAAAGCTTTAGTATTATTCAGCGGCGGACTGGACAGCACGACCTGTCTGGCACTCGCCATCGACAAGTACGGAAAGGACGAGGTGCTGGCGCTGTCCGTGTCCTACGGGCAGAAGCACAGCAAGGAGATCGAAGCCGCGCAGAAGGTGGCGGCATACTATGGCGTGACGCTCCAGACGCTCGATCTGGCGCAGATCTTTGCCGATTCCGACTGCACGCTCTTAAAGGGCAGCGGCGGCGTAATCCCGAAGGAGTCCTACGCCGAGCAGCTTGCGGAGACCGACGGCAAGCCCGTTTCCACCTATGTGCCGTTCCGGAACGGACTGTTCCTGTCCTCGGCGGCAAGCATCGCCCTCTCGCACGGGTGCGAGGTCATCTACTACGGCGCCCATTCCGACGACGCCGCAGGCAACGCCTACCCCGACTGCTCGGAGGATTTCAACAACGCCATGAATACAGCGATCTTCCTCGGCAGCGGCAGGCAGCTCCGCATCGAAGCGCCGTTCGTGGCGAAGACCAAGGCGGATGTGGTCGCAGAGGGACTGCGCCTGAAAGCGCCGTATCATCTGACATGGAGCTGCTACGAGGGCGGGGAGAAGCCCTGCGGACTGTGCGGCACCTGCCGCGACCGTGCGGCGGCATTCGCGGCGAACGGCATCGCGGATCCGGCGCTGGATTGAGATAGGAGTGAGGATTTATGAGACTGTTAGGCAATCTGTTATGGGCACTCTGCGGCGGGCTGATCTCCTGGCTGTCGTGGGTGCTGGCGGGGCTTCTGCTCTGCATCACGATCATCGGCATCCCGTGGGGCAAGCAGTGCTTCAAGCTGGCGCGGCTGTCGCTGAATCCGTTCGGCAAGAAGATCACCCGTGAGGATACCACCGGCACCACACTCGGCAATGTCATCTGGATTGTGCTGTTCGGCTGGGAGATGGCGCTGACCAATCTGAGCCTGGGACTGCTGATGTTCATCACGATCATCGGCATCCCGTTCGGCAAGCAGTTCTTCAAGCTGGCAGAGGTATCGCTCCTTCCGTTCGGCGTGACGGTGGAGCAGGAGCACGTTCTGTGATCCGGCAGGAGGTGCTGGACTACTGCCGTGAGCAATACGGCACGGAGCCGGAGTATCCGTGGCAGGATACGCCCCTTGCCGCTGTCCTGCGGCACCGGGACAATGCGAAATGGTACGGGCTCATCATGGACGTTTCCGGCGGGAAGCTCGGACGCGGATCGCGTGAGCCTGTCGATGTGCTCAACATCAAGGGCGACCCGGAGGAGATCGTCCATATCCGCGAAATGCCGGGATTTGCCCCGGCATATCACATGAACAAAAAGCACTGGCTGACGGTCATTCTGGAGGAGATCGCAGATCCGAAGGTGGTTTTCCGGATGCTCGATAAGAGCTATGACATGACCGCACCCAAAAGGAGAAAAAACAATGGAAACACGCAATAAAGAGCAGGAGGGCATCACGCTCCTCGGCAACCGGCACACCCAGTACCCGACGGACTACGATCCGTCCGTGCTGGAGACATTCGACAACAAGCACCCGGGACGGGACTATTTTGTCAAGTTCAACTGCCCGGAATTTACCAGTCTGTGCCCGATCACGGGACAGCCGGATTTCGCAGCGATCTACATTTCCTATGTGCCGGACATCAAGATGGTGGAGTCGAAATCCCTCAAGCTCTACCTGTTCAGCTTCCGGAATCACGGTGATTTCCACGAGGACTGCGTGAACATCATCATGAACGACCTCATCAATCTGATGCAGCCGAAATACATCGAAGTATGGGGAAAATTCCTCCCCCGCGGCGGAATTTCCATCGATCCGTACTGCAACTACGGCGCCCCCGGCACCAAGTGGGAGCAGGTGGCATGGGATCGTCTCACGCACCACGACCTCTATCCGGAGGCTGTCAATAACCGGTAGTTTTTTGCGGGCTGTTCGCCCGCTTAGGGGGCTGCTCGCCCCCTGACCCCTCGGGAGGGGCGCTGCCCCTCCACCCCGGCAGGGAATGTGATTCCCTGCACCCTATCGACTTGAAAAGCTCCGGCAGTCTGATGCTGCCGGAGCTTTTGTTACAGATCAATACTGGAAAGCGCTTCGCCGATCTTGTCGCGGATGACCAGATCTGCATTCTTGTCCGCCTGTGTCTCGTCGCGGTTCATGACAATCAGGTGCGAACCGCCGAAATACCGCAGGAATCCCGCCGCCGGGTACACGTTCAGCGAGGTGCCGCCCACGATCAGGACATCCGCCTCCGCAATGGATTTCACGGCATGGTTGACTGTATCGTTCGGCAGTCCCTCCTCGTAGAGCACCACATCAGGCTTGACAAGTCCCCCGCAGTCCTCGCAGGTGGGGATGCCGCTGCTCTCGAGGATCCACTTCGCATCGTACAGCTTGCCGCATTTCTGGCAGTAGTTCCGGTGAACGCTGCCGTGCAGCTCATCCACGACCTTCGAGCCCGCCATCTGGTGCAGACCGTCGATATTCTGCGTCACGACTGCCGCGAGATGCCCCTTTTCCTCCATTTCCGCCAGCTTTAAATGCGCCGCATTTGGCTTGGCGGTCAGGCAGAGCATCTTATCCCGGTAAAACCGGTAGAATTCCTCCGTGTGCCGGTAAAAGAACGTCGCGGAGAGGATCGTTTCCGGGGGATAGTCGTACTTCTGGTTGTAGAGACCGTCCACGCTGCGGAAATCGGGGATGCCGCTCTCGGTCGAAACGCCCGCGCCGCCGAAAAATACAAGCCGTTTCGCGCCGCGGATGATGCTTTGCAGTTTATCATGCTGTTCCTGTGTCATTACACTATCCTCCTAAAAGTTGATAGGGGGCAAAGCCCCTGCATCAGTCATCGGGATTGCCCAGCAGCTCAATCTTCATGCCTGCCTGATAGAGCTCGAAGCGGATGCTCTCCAGATGCAGACCGCTCTGCGCGAAGTAGAGCCGGAAGGTCGAGAACCGCGAGAACATGGGCACCTTCTTGCGGAAGGTCGTGGGAATACCGTTGCCGCGCCATGTGAACGTGCCGCTTGCCGTGCCCATGTTGAACAGCGTCAGCGGGATCTGCGCAATTTCGCCGCCCTCCGCGTAGCCGGTCACGATCACCCGGTACCAGCCGGGATTGGCGACCTTGAGCGCGAACGTATAGCTCTTTCCCTTGTCGGTGCAGATGTCCTCCAGCGGGAGGGTCAGCTCCTTGTCGATATCATAGAATACCACGGGCTTGCCGTCGTCTGTCTCATCCGCCGGACGGTTGAGCACCTCGACCTTCGGAGCATCGCCCATCTGACGCTCCATCGCGTGGGTTGTGAGCAGGAAGCGCAGGATGTTCATCGCATTGCGCTGCAGCTCGCCGCGCGTCAGGGAACCGTCCGCCAGATCCGATGTAATATTGTCCTTCTCATGGATGCAGTCCGCGCAGACCATGTAGACGTCATTCTGCGCCCGCACCATTGCCGCATGGTTGGCACGATCCGGCTCGCCGCCGCGGTCGTTGACATGCGCCCACCAGTCGGTCATGAGGAAGCCGTCGAAGTGCCACTCATTGCGGATGATCTCCGTGCAGAGATCGAAACAGCCGGCTGTCCACAGCCCGTTGACTGCGCCGTAGGTGGTCATGATCGACCGGGCGCCGCCCTCCTTGACCGCGATCTCAAAGCCGCGCAGGTAAATCTCGCGCAGCGCACGCTCCGAAACGACGGAATTGTAGAAATGCCGGTTCGTCTCCTGATTATTGCCGCAGCAGTGCTTGAGCGTGCCTTCGACGCCCGCCTTGTGCAGCCCCTTGAGCTCGGCAGCAGCGGACTGTCCGGTCAGGAACGGATCCTCGGAGAAATACTCGAAATTGCGTCCGTTCAGCGGATGCCGGTGGATGTTCATGCCCGGTCCGAGCAGGCAGTCCACCTTATTGGCGGTCATTTCCAGACCGACCAGATAGAACAGCTCTGTCAGCAGCTCGCAGTTGAAGGTCGATGCCAGCAAAGTGCCGTTGGGCAGGCTGAATGCCTTGGTGCCGCAGTCAAGCCGCATACCGGACGGTCCGTCCGAGCAGCAGCCGGCGGGGATGCCCTTGGCGGCAAGCGAATCCGTCACGCCGCCGAATGCCGATGCCGTGCCGGGGGTGACGCGGGGCGAATTCATGCCCTCGCCGCGCACGATCGCGCAGAGCTCATCGTCGTTCAGGGAGGCGACAAATTCCTCGAGCTTCGCTGTGCCCCGGCACACATCCCTGAAGTCCGGATGCTTTGCCGTATGCGACAGCGAGCCGGGTCGCGCCTCAAGATAGCGCGTGCGCTCATCCACTTCATTCTGCGGTGCATCCTCCCAGCCGACCGTGAAGCCGTTCTCTGCCGGAACGGGCTTCATGCGCTGAAACGCCTCGACCGGCGCCATCGCCTGACGGTACTGCGGTCCGGGGATGGTTTCGGGGATTTCGATGCTTGCCTCGTAGGTTGCCGAGCGCACATCCGCGCCGACATAGAACTTGTATTCGCCCGCTTCGAGCACATTGCGGAACCGGAACCCCGTCACGCCGCTGTCGTCGTAGGAGACAGGCGGCACCAGCGGCAGCCAGAGCGTTTCGCTCTCACCGGGTGCGAGGGTATGCGTCTTTTCGTATGCCGTGAGGACGCGGGCAGGCTTGCCGAGCTTGCCCTGCGGCGCTTCGCAGTAGACCTGCACGACCTCCTTGCCGCGGTAGCTGCCCTTGTTGGTGACAGTGACTTTGAGATGTACCTGCTGGGTCGTTTCGTTATGCGTGGTCTTTTCGGCTTTGATGTGGAAGGACGTATAGCTCAGACCGAAGCCGAACGGATAGCGCACCCGATCCTTTGCAAACGTCTCGAAATAGCGGTAGCCGACGTAGATGTCCTCGGCGTAGGTATTGCCTGATTTTCCACCGAAATTGGCATGGCTCGGATAATCCTCAATCCGGTATGCAACCGTATCCGGCAGCTTGCCGGAGGGGGATACCTCGCCTGTGAGCACCCGGGCGGTGCCCGTGCCGCCGGTCATGCCGCCCTGCCATACATAGAGCACGGCATCGGGCGTATACTGATCGACGAACTGCATGTCGATGAGATTGCCCACATTCAGCAGGACGATCACGCGCCGAAAATGCTGCCGCGTCAGCCGGAGCATCTGGTGCTCGTCCGCCGAGAGCAGATAGGAGCCCTCCGCCATGCGGTTATCCTGCTCCTCGCCGGCGGTGCGTCCGAGGATGACGAGCGCGGTCTGGGACGTCTTTGCCGCTTCGGACACAATCTCGTCCGTGAGGGGCATTTCCTTCTGCGACCACGGCTCTTTGCCCCAGCCGCTGCCGAGATCAAATGGATTCGACTCCTCCCAGGTGCGGTAGGTTTCCAGAAGCTTCTCATTGACCTTGACGCCCGCTTCGAGCAGACCGTCCAGGATGCCGGTCACTTTGGTGACATTGACCATGCCGCCCGAGCCCGTGCCGCTCTTGTAGTAGTGCAGCTGGATGCGCCCGAATACGGCGATTTCCTCGTCCTTCCGCAGGGGGAGCGCATTGTTTTCATTGCGGAGCATGACGATGCCCTCGGATACGGCGGATGCGGCGATGTGCAGGTAGTGATTCCAGTCCAGTGTATAGTTCATAGGCTTTGCTCCTTGTGTACAGAATTTATATGTATAGTATAGCACGATTTGTAGATAATGTCAAGCACCGAAGCGCCGTGCCGGGCACAAATCCTGCCGAAAAACATGCAGGATACCTGATAGCTCAAATATCACAAATAAAACTGACTGATTTTCAGTTTTTATGAATAGTGCATAAAAATGTGCAAAAATCTTTGTAATTACGAAATCGCGCTTGCATTTTCTGCCCGGATATATTATAATAAATGTGTAGTTTTTGAAAAATCTGGCGATAAGGAGCAAATCTCATGAAAAAAACACTCGGTCTTTTCACAGCGGCACTGCTGCTTGGCGCAGCACTCACCGGATGCAGCACACCGGCGAACACGGTTCACAGCAAGGACGATCTGGTCGGCAAGACGATTGCCTGTCAGCTCGGCACGACCGGCTATATCTATGCCGGTGACATTGAAAATGCCAATGTAGAGGGCTATAACAAGGGCGCAGATGCCGTGCAGGCACTTGTGCAGGGCAAGGCGGATGCTGTTATCATCGACAGCGAGCCGGCAAAGGTTTTCGTGTCCAAGAATCCGTCCCTGACCATTCTCCCGGATCCGTTTACCGTGGAGGAGTATGCGATCGCCTACAAGAAGGGCAACGACGAGCTGGGCAATAAGATCGACCAGGCGCTCACCGAGCTGAAGGCAGACGGAACGCTTGATTCCATCGTGGGTCACTGGGTTGGTGACAATGCGGATCAGGTATCCTATACATCCCCGGAGGGTACTGCCTATAACAACGGCAAGCTGGTCATGGCGACCAATGCCTCCTTCCCGCCCTATGAGAGCACCGTCGGCGGTCAGGTCGTAGGCATCGACCCGGATATGATGCACGCAGTCTGTGATAAGCTGGGCATGGAGCTTGTGATCGAGGATATGGAGTTCGATTCCATCATTGCGGCAGTTGATTCCGGCAAGGCGGATGTCGGCGTGGCAGGCATGACCGTGACCGAGGAGCGTCAGAAGAACGTCTCCTTCTCGCAGGGCTATGCAACGACCACTCAGGTCATCATCGTCAGAGCCGACTAAGACGGGGAGCAGCAAGCTATGAATTTTTTTGACAAGCTGCATGAGACGTTCATTGTGGACGACCGCTGGCAATACCTGACAAACGGTCTGAAAATCACGCTGCTCGTGACGTTCTTTGCATCGCTCTTAGGCATCGTGCTGGGCTTCCTGATCGCAATCGTGCGCTCGACGCACGACAAGACCGGCAAGCTGCCGATCCTCAATGCGGCTGCAAAGCTCTATCTGACTGTCATCCGCGGCACGCCCGTGCTGGTACAGCTCATGATTATCTACTTTGTCATCTTCGCATCGTTCAATGTGTCCAAGGTGTTCGTGGCGGTCATGGCGTTCGGACTCAATTCCGCCGCCTATGTTGCCGAGATCGTGCGTTCGGGCATTATGTCCATCGACAACGGACAGTTTGAGGCGGGCGCGAGCCTGGGACTGAATTATCCCAAGACGATGCTCTACATCATTCTCCCGCAGGCGCTGCGCAACATCCTGCCGGCGCTTGCCAACGAGTTCATCGTTCTGCTCAAGGAGACCTCCGTTGCCGGCAATATCGCGCTGAACGACCTGACCAAGGGCGGCGATATCATCCGCAGCGCAACGTATGAGGCATTCCTGCCGCTCATTGCCGTGGCACTGATCTATCTGGTGCTGGTTGTGGCATTGAGCAAGCTGGTGAATCTGCTCGAAAGGAGGCTGGCAAAGAGTGATCAGGGTTGAGAATTTAGAGAAATCCTTCGGCAATCTGCACATCCTCAAGGGCATCTCCACGCATATCGAGAAGGGCGAAAAGGTCGTCGTGATCGGACCGTCCGGCTCGGGCAAGAGCACCTTCCTGCGCTGCCTGAATCTGCTGGAAAAGCCGACTGCGGGGAAGATCTTCTTCGAGGGTAAGGAACTGACAGCAATGAAGGAAAAGGAGCTCTATGCCATCCGCGAGAAGATGGGCATGGTGTTCCAGCATTTCCACCTGTTTCCGCATCTGACGATACGGGACAACATCACGCTGGCACCTGTAAAGCTGGGGCTGATGTCGCAGGAGGAAGCCGACAAGAAGGCGGCGGAGCTGCTGCAAAAGGTCGGACTGTCCGACAAGGCGGAGCAGTACCCGAACCAGCTTTCCGGCGGACAGAAGCAGAGAATTGCGATTGCGCGGTCGCTGGCGATGAACCCGGATGTGATTCTGTTCGACGAGCCGACCTCGGCGCTTGACCCGGAGATGGTCGGTGAGGTGCTGGCGCTCATGCGGGAGCTTGCGGACGAGGGCATGACGATGGTCGTGGTGACGCATGAGATGGGCTTTGCCCGTGAGGTGGCATCGCGCGTGATGTTCATGGACGGCGGCTACATCGTCGAGGAGAACGAGCCGCAGGAATTCTTCACGAATCCCCAGAATCCGCGTCTGCGCGAATTCCTGTCGAGGGTGCTGTAATGGCGTACAGCATGCAGATCGGATACACCCTGAGCGAGAGCGCCAAGGCACTCCGGGCGGGGGTATTCCTCGATGAACAGGGCTTTTCCGTGGAGTTTGACGAGATCGACGACACCTGCCTGCATCTGGAGCTTTCCGATGGGGAAGCGGTCATCGCCTACTGCCGCGCCTACGAGGATGCGGACACGCCGGCTCTCTGGCATATCGGGCGCGTGGTGGTTTCCATGGAGCACCGCGGGGAGCATCTCGGCTCCCGGATCATGGAGGCGATGGAAGCGCATCTCCGGACGCTGGGCGCAGAATCCCTGACCGTTTCGGCACAGTGCCGCGTCAAGGCGTTCTATGCATCGCTCGGCTACCGGGAGCGCGGCGAGATCTACATGGGTGAATTCTGCCCGCATATCCGCATGGATAAGACACTATAAACAAATCCCCAATGCTTGTTAGGCATTGGGGATTTTTGTTTGTTGAAACAGTGCATCTGCCGTCTGGAACGGGATGGGTGCAGCGTCACGCCACCGACAGATAAGCGAAA
>ONEQ01000099.1 GCA_900316885.1 uncultured Eubacteriales bacterium
ATAGGCTTCCTCCAGTGTAACGGGGAGTGTGCGGAAGCTCTTACGCTCCGCTGTCAGCTCGTCCGCACGATCCAGTACCATCTGCTGCTTAATGCCATCCATGCCCGCTGCTACAAGCAAACGGAAACAAATATACGGGTTGCAGCAGCAGTCAGCGCTGCGCAGCTCAATGCGCGGATGTACACCGACCTGTCCAGGAATCCGCAGCAGCGGACCTCGGTTCTCGTAAGACCAGTTGATCTCGTTGGGTGCCCCGCTGTGGCGCAGACGGGTATACGAATTGATAATCGGGTTCAGAAATGCCGTCATTTCCGGCACATGGTGCAGGATACCGGCAATAAACTGCTCACCCTCGATACTCATCTTTCCATCCTTGAGCTCGAAGATGTTCTCGCCGTCCTTCTTGATGGTGATGACAATTGTCAGGGCAGAGCCATAGGTACCGCTCAGTGGCTTGGGCATAAAGGACGCATACAAGCCGTTCTGTGCGGCAATCGTCTTGACGACGGTCTTATAGTGAACCATGTTGTCCGCAGCCGTTACAGGCTCGGAGCACTTGAAGTCGATCTCGTTCTGACCGGGACCGTACTTGTGCGCAGAATACTGCGGATTGATGCCCATTTTCTCGAGAGAAAGGCAGATCTCGCGGCGGGTGTTCTCGCACTTGTCGAGGGGAGCCACATCCAGATAGCCTGCACGATCGTGCGGAATCTTGGTGGGATTGCCCTCCTGGTCGCAGTCGAAGAGGTAAAACTCGCTCTTGGTGCCGAATTCGCAGGAATAGCCCTGCTCATAGAGCGCATGGATGCAGCTCTGAAGCGCCTGCCGGGTGCCGCCCTCATAGGGGGTGCCGTCGAGGTGCAGGATGTTGCAGAAGAACCGCACAACCCTGCCGGACTTCGGCCGCCACGGAAGTACGGACAGCGTGGAAATATCCGGCACAAGAAGCAGATCCTCGTAGCAGTCCGAGAAGCTTGCGGCATCGAGCAGTATGCCGTGCGAAAAGGCACGCGGCAGCTCAGTCGGCATGATCGCAATATTCTTGAGACTGCCCTGCATATCACAGAACGTCAGACGGATGAATTTTACATCATTTTCCGTCACAAAATTCAATATTTCCTTCGGTGAAAAATCCATTGCTTGACCTCCCTGTCATGCATTTGGTTTACTTACATTATTATACATCATTTTTTCCTGTTTGTAAAGTCAAAGCGGAAAAATCCGAAAAAAAGAAAGCAGACCAGACCGCCTGCTTTCCTCCCTGTTATTCCTGCACATAGGCGGCAAGCACTCTGCCGATGTACATCTTATGCATCGCATCCTTCGCATAGAAGGTATCGAGCAGCGACTTATCCGCAAATTCGGACGTTTCCAGCATCTGCGAATACATCTTTTCGCAGACAAGCACAAGCTTTGCCTCTGCAAATGCCGGCGCACCGTCGAGCTCGATGGGGGTCAGACCGGTCTCCTTAACCTTGTCGGTATCACGTCCGGAATGGCTGCCGCAGAAGCTCAGCGCCTTGCGGTACTCCTCCGGGAACACGCTGATCGTGAACGTGTTGCCGCCCTCCAGATAGCCGAAGGTATGGCGTGTTGTGCGGACGTAAGCCGTTACGGACGGCACATTCCAGATCACGCCCATAGCGCCCCAGGAGCAGGTCATCGTATTGAAATCCTCCGGCGTGCCGGCGGTCAGCAGGAACCAGTCCTTGCCGATGGTCGTGAACGGATTGCAGGTCAGTTCACTGGTGGTTTTCTTGATAAATGCCATAACAGATCTTCCTTTCCGGTTAATCCCATAGGTCTTCGTAATACGCAAGCAGGAGTTTTTTGGCGTTTTCCCACTTTTCTTTTCTGGCTTCGCATTCCGGGGTATCCTCATAGAAGTCCCCTTCGATATAGTCGTGAAATCCATCGCAGATGGCTTTCAGGATCTCGTCCCACTGTCTGACAGCCTCGTCCTCGTTGATGATGGTGTGCCCGTCCTCGCCGTATCTGGCAAATTTCAGCGGAAACCCGTGGGAATTCTCGCGGAAATAGGCAATGCGCGGCAGAAGCCAGCGTGCCAGCTCCCCCTCCAGATTCCAGGTATCGGCGTAGGAAAAGCCCCATTTTTCCTCAAATTCCCGGCGTTTCTGCATTTCCGTCCGGTATGCCTCCTCGGAATCGAAATCCTCCGGATTCCATGTATAGGCTGTATCTTTCGCAAAAAGCGCTTCCTGTTCCCATTCTGCCATGACAGCACCTCACATTCCAGACTATGCAAAAGCAGCAGCGGACAGAACCGCTGCTGCATGAAATTATTCCTCTGTGGGGAGATCAGCGGTCAGTGCCTCGATCTCGCGCTCGTCGAAATCAAATTCCAGCTCCTCGCCGCAGTTCGGGCAGACAGTCTCGCCTTCCTCTAATGTACGCTCGTCCAGCAGGATGCACTTGCCGCAGGTCGGGCAGACAGTCTCATACTGCTCGTCCTCGTCGTCATCGTACAGATCCTCGAAGTTGCAGCCGCACTCGTCGTCATCATCGTCGTCAGCGAGCAGCATTTCCTCCATATCACCGAGATCCTCGTCCAGAATATCGCAGAGCTCCTCGAGCTCAGCCACTCTGTCCTCCAGCTCCTCAGTGTACTTGACCATCTCATCAAGCGCATCGCAGATAGCGAAGAGAACCTTGCCGTCCTTGCTGTTCTTGTCGATCTCCTGACCGTCCAGCAGACCCTTCAGATATGCAATTCTATCCATAATGATAACCTCCCGTCAATAGGGCTTATGCACGCTCCATGTACTCGCCGGTTCTGGTATCGATGCGGATCATCTCACCCTCGTCGATGAACAGCGGAACACGGATCTCTGCGCCGGTCTCCAGTGTTGCGGGCTTGGTTGCATTGGTAGCGGTATCGCCCTTGAAGCCCGGATCCGTCTGAGTAACCTGCAGCTCTACAAAGTTGGGCGGCTCAACGCCGAATACATTGCCCTTGTAGGACAGAACCTTGCAGACCATCTCTTCCTTGACAAACTTGAAGTTGTCACCGAGCTTGTCCTCGCTGATCGGAACCTGCTCATAGGTCTCCAGATCCATGAAATAGTACAGAGCACCGTCATTGTAGCTGTACTGCATGTCCTTGCGCTCGATGAAAGCGGTCGGGAACTTTGCAGTCGGGTTGAAGGACTGCTCTACCACGGAACCGGTGATAACGTTCTTATACTTGGTGCGGACAAAAGCCGCGCCCTTACCGGGCTTTACATGCTGGAACTCAACGACCTGTACAACCTGACCGTCGAGCTCGAAAGTAACACCGTTTCTGAAATCGCCTGCTGTAATCATAAATAAACCTCCGTAAATTCATTATCCTGCGTGTACCGATATGTACACGGTCATGCAATTATATTTTATCATAAAATGCGGAATTTGTCAAGAGCTTTTTTCAATCAAAGGCAGATCAGTTCATTTGGGATACCTGTCAGGGTATGGCAGCCACCCTCCGTGATCTCCACGAAATCCTCGATCCGCACGCCGAATTTGCCCGGGAGATAAATTCCCGGCTCGATTGTAACCACATTACCCGGCTCCATCAAAGTATCTCTTGCAGGTGCCGCAACCGGGAATTCATGGATCTCCAGACCCACGCCGTGCCCCAGCGCGTGACCGAAGGCGTCGCCGTAGCCCGCCTCCTCGATGATCTGCCGCGCCGTTGCATCCAGATCCTTGCCGGAGATCCCCGGCTTTGCCGCATCGCGTGCCGCCTCCTGCGCTTTGCGTACGATCTCATAGACCTCGCGCATTTCCCCGGTCGGCTGACCGATGCAGACGGTGCGGGTCATATCGCTGTGATAGCCGTCCACCGTTGCACCGAAATCAAAGAGCACGAAATCACCCTTCTGAATCACGCGGTCATCCGGCACGCCGTGCGGCATGGACGTATGCGCACCTGTAAGGGCGATTGTCTCGAAGGACAGATCCTCCGCGCCAAGGCGGCGCATCCCGAAATCCAGTTCAATTGCAGCATCACGCTCCGTCATGCCGGCGGAGAGCTTCTCCAGGAGCTTTCCGTAGGCTTCCTCTGCAATGCGCTGCGCAGCGATGATCTTCTCAATCTCATCAGGCGTCTTGACCGTGCGCAGGTCGTAGAGTGCCTGACTGAGGGTATTGTCGGTGAGAAATTCCACGCCCTGGATCTTTCGGAACGTCTCCGCCCTTGACAGCGTGAGGGTCATGGATTCCAGCGCACAGGTTTTCACGTTGTGATACTTGAAAATGGCTGCAAGCTGCTTGAGCACCGGTGTCTCCTGCTGAATGACGGTGCAGTGCTTCACAGCCTCCCGCGCACGCTCAATATATCTGCTATCGATCACCAGCACGCATTCGTCCGGGAACACAAGCACATAGCCCGCAGAGGACTTCATGCCTGTCAGATAGCGGCGGTTGATGTCATCTGTGACAAGGGCGCAGTCCGCCTTGCCGGAGAGCATGGTGCGGAGACGATTCAGGCGCTCGGTCATTTCGTCATCTCCTCAAGTGCGCGGATGCCGAGATCATAGCTCAGCAGTCCGAAGCCGGAGATGCTGCCCTTGCAAACCGGCGCGATCACGGAATGTGAACGAAACTGGTCACGGGCGAACACATTGCTGATGTGCACCTCGATTACCGGGATCTTGATTGCCTTGATCGCATCAGCGATGGCATAGCTGTAATGCGTATACGCGCCTGCATTGAGGACAACACCCGCAAATTCCTTGCGGCTTTCGTGCAGCTTGTCGACGAGAGCACCCTCGTGGTTCGACTGGTAGACCTCGGCTTCGAGTCCGAGCGACGCTGCGAATTCCACCAGATGGCGGTTCAGCGTCTCGAAATTGGTATCGCCGTAGATGCCTGGCTCGCGCTCACCGAGCAGATTCAGGTTCGGTCCGTGCATAATGAGAATTTTCTTTCCCATGGTCATTTCTCCTTGTAAAAAGATTTCGGCAGGAATGGCTTTTCGAGGATGCGCTTGACCCGGATAAAGGTCTGCTTCTTCCACGATTCCTTCGCCATCGGTGCCACATAGATGCTGCGGCAGCCGAACAGATTCGCACCGAGAATGTCCGTATAGAGCTGGTCACCCACGACGCAGATCTCGTCCCGGTGAAGGTGCATTTCCTCCGATGCGCGGGTGAAGCCGCTTTTCAGGGGCTTATTCGCATCACAGACGCACCGGATACCCAGCGTTTCCGCAAACGGCTCCACGCGGGGCGGATGGTTATTCGAGACAAGACGCAGCTTGATGCCATGCGCCTTCATATTCGCGATCCAAGACTGGACTCCCGGCGCAGGGGTCGGATTGTCATGGGTCGTCAGGGTATTGTCGATATCGAGCATCAGTCCGCGGATGCCCATACTTTTCAGCAGCTCCGGCGTGATGTCACACACGCTGCGGAGCGCAATGGTCGGATGGAGCATAGTTCACCCTCCAGTGAATCGATCACATTTCAGACATAGCAAAAGGGACATACCGAAGTATGCCCCTTTATCACGCTATTAATACTTGCGCTTACGAGCTGCCTCGGACTTCTTCTTACGCTTTACCGAAGGCTTTTCGTAGTGTTCTCTCTTGCGAACCTCAGCGATCACGCCATCCTTTGCACAGGATCTCTTGAAACGCTTCAGCGCGGTGTCCAGAGACTCGTTCTTGCCGACACGTACTTCTGCCACTTGTTTATTCCCTCCCTTTGTCACCAAGACAGAGGTTCTATCCCCGGTTTATCAGGGCGCATAACGCCCGGACAGTCCCCGCTTTGGATAGTCTATACTCACCCTCCGGAAACCGGAAGGAAAGTTGTCAACCACATCTCTCATGATAATTGCTCTCTGTAAAGCTTTTCAGAAACTTTACCAAAAGCATAAACTAATTATAGCATGAAGAAACGGATTTGTCAATAGTAAATTGGGCATGTTCTCAAATTTGTTATTTTGCGACAAAATTCACCAGCTTATTTTGTACATAAATCTGCTTGAGAATCTGCTTTCCTTCCAGAAGCGACGCGATTTTGGGATCTGCAGCCGCCTGTGCAAGCACCTCATCCTGCGCAGCACCAACAGGTACGTTCATCTTGGTCTTAACCTTGCCGCAGATCTGTACAACGATCTCGACAGTTTCATCGACGCAGAGGGATTCATCGTAGGTTGCCCACTTCTGCTCATTGAGCACGCCGCCAAAGCCGTTTGCCTCATAGATTTCCTCGGTGAGGTGCGGCGCGAACGGGTTGAGCAGTACAGTCAGAGTGCGAAGCTCGGCGCGATTAATATTACCAGTTGTATAAATATCGTTCACGAGTGCCATCATGGCAGCGATCGCGGTATTAAACTTCAGGGACTCAATATCCTCGGAAACCTTCTTGATAGTCTTGTGGAAATTGGACACGAGCTCAGGACGGTACTCGTCGCCGTCGATGAGCATATCCTGGAGTGCCCATACACGATCGAGGAATCGCTTGCAGCCCTTGATGGAGTTTGTGCTCCACGGTGCGGTCTTCTCGAAATCGCCTACGAACATCTCGTACATACGCAGGGTATCTGCGCCGTACTGACGGATCACGTCATCCGGGTTGATGACATTGCCGCGGGACTTGGACATCTTCTGACCATCCTCACCGAGGATCATGCCGTGGGAGGTACGCTTCATGTACGGCTCCTTGGTGGTAACAGCGCCGATGTCATACAGGAACTTGTTCCAGAAACGGGAGTACAGCAGGTGCAGGGTAGTATGCTCCATACCGCCGTTGTACCAGTCTACCGGCATCCAGTAGTTCAGCGCTTCCTTGGAAGCAAGTGCCTTGTCATTGTGCGGGTCGCAGTAGCGCAGGAAGTACCAGGACGAACCTGCCCACTGGGGCATGGTGTCGGTCTCTCGCTTTGCCGGACCTCCGCAGCACGGGCATGTGGTATTGATAAAGCTCTCCAGTGTGGACAGCGGGGATTCTCCGTTGTCGGTCGGCATATAGCTCTCAACCTCGGGCAGCGTCAGCGGAAGCTGATCCTCGGGAATTGCCACCCAGCCGCACTTCTCGCAGTTCACGAGCGGAATCGGCTCACCCCAGTATCTCTGACGGGAGAATACCCAGTCACGGAGCTTGTAGTTGACCTTTCTGTGACCCTTGCCAGTCTCCTCCAGCCAGTCCTTGATCTTGACTTTGGCATCCTCGACAGACAGACCGGTCAGAAAACCGGAATTGACCATCACACCGGTTGCACAGTCGGTGAAAGCAGCCTCCTCAATGTTGCCGCCCGCTACGACTTCCACCATCGGAATGCCGAATACCTTGGCAAATTCCCAGTCACGGTCATCGTGTGCCGGAACTGCCATGATCGCGCCGGTACCGTAGCTCATGAGAACATAATCGGAAATGAAGATCGGGATCTCCTGCCCGTTGACAGGGTTAATCGCCTTGACGCCCTCGAGCTTGACACCGGTCTTGTCCTTGTTCATCTCGGTGCGGTCGAAATCGGACTTCTTGGCAGCCTTCTCCTGGTACGCCTTGATCTCGTCCATATTGGTGAGCTTGTCTGCCCACTTGTCAATCATCGGATGCTCCGGCGCAATAACCATATAGGTCGCACCGAACAGAGTATCCGGACGGGTGGTGTAAACGGTAAGCGTATCGCCGGTGGTGGTGTCGAAATCTACCTCGGCACCCTCGGAACGTCCGATCCAGTTAATCTGGGTGGTCTTGATGCGGTCAAAATAATCAACTTCGCTCAGATCGTCGATGAGCTTCTGCGCATACTCT
>ONEQ01000051.1 GCA_900316885.1 uncultured Eubacteriales bacterium
TACGAAGTGCATTGCAGCGACAGGCGCACCTGTCACCCATCCCTGTTAATCTGCATCTCAGCTAAAAGGAGCTGGGTCTGTTATCCCAGGATACAGGACTTTTCGATCTGGTTTTTAGATGTGCTTGCAGATTAAAAAGACTTGCAGTCCCTGTGAGATTTCCCCCTGACCGCCATAAGGAGAATGCAAGGGGGAACCCCCTTGCGAGCAGGGAGAGTGGAGGGAGGGGCGGCGATACGCCCCTCCCTCCTGGGGGCACGGGAGGCTATCCTCCCGAACAGACCTGGGCTGGGGGCGAAGCCCCCAAACGAGAAGCCGGGACGCAATATCCTGCAATAAACCCGTCACCTTTTGCAATAGAATTCACGGTTTTTTTACGAAATTCGCTTGCAATTACGCTAAAAATATATTAAAATATTAATAAGCGCAAAGCCGCTTTGCGCGGATCTGTGAGCAGAAGTACGGATCCTCTATCACTTTCCATTATCAAGAAAGAAGGAACAGAACATGAACAGAATGAAAAAGGTAACGGCTGCCGCGATCAGCGCGATGCTCCTGTGCAGCTCTATGGCAATTCCTGCCCTCCCGACCAGTGCTACCGAAAGCATCCAGGATTCCTACGAGTGGGATACCCTGAAGATCGGCGGTGCCGGCTTTGTTTCCGGCATTGTGACAGGTCAGAAGGAAATGTACCTCCGCACCGATGTCGGCGGCGCGTACCGATATGACTACGAACAGAAAAGATGGGTTCAGCTCTTCGGCTTCATCAATGAGGATGACCGCGGTCTGCTGAGCTGCAAGGGCATTGCCATTGATCCGACGGATGATATGACCGCGTATTTCCTCTGCGGATGCGCCTATTTCTCGAATGCCAAGACGGTCATTTACAAGACGACTGACGGCGGCAAGACCTTTACCGGCGTGGATGTGACCGATCAGATCCAGGTTCACGGCAACGGTGACGGCCGTGAGTGCATCGAGCCGATCGCTGTTGACCCGGATAACCCCGACACGGTCTATGCGGGCGGCGATGTCACCTACGGCGCGTCTGCGCTCATCAAGTCCACGGACGGCGGCAAGACCTGGAATCCGGTAGAAGGCTACGACAAGCTTGGTCTGTTCACCGGTGAGATCAAATACCCCAAATGGACAGATCATCTGGTAAGAGGCACGGAGCCTGACAAGGAGTACAACTTGCAGAACGGTATCGGCTGCATCTACATCGAAGACGGCAAGGTCTATGTCGGTACATCCATTACAGGTGTGGCAAATATCCATGTGGCAAGCGTCAAGGATGACAAGTTCGAGCCGATCGAGGCACTCCCGGACAAGAATTATCCGCTTTCCATCACCAGCGACCACAACGGCAATCTGTTCTTCACCTATATCGGCGGTCTTGCCTTTGCAGGCGCTTCCGGCGGTGCATACAAGTACAATATCAAGTCCGGCGAGGTTGAAAAGCTCTCTGTTTCGGACAATTCGATCGGTATGATCGAGGTTGATAAGAAAGACCCGAACAAGATGTTCGCACGTACCTGCGGTATGTGGTCCGACCAGTGGTACGGAACGGAATGGCGGGATGACGATCCCAAAACACCCGAGAATGAAGCCACCATCGCATGGGGCGACCACTTCTTCCGTTCAAACGACGGCGGCAAGACGTGGGAGGATATTACGCCCGGTGCCGGTACGATGGATTATTCCACCGGTAAAGGCGTGAAGACATTCAAATCCCTCCCGATGGATACCAACGGCTATGACTGGATCTACGGCAAGGCTTGCCACTGGGGCAGCGGCATCCTCATCGATCCGAGAGATCCCGAGGGAGACAGACTCCTCCTGACCTCCGGTAACGGTGTGTTTGCGTGCGACAATGCATGGGCAGAGAAGGACATTCAGTTCTACTTCCAGCCCGACGGCGTGGAGGAGTGCGTCAGCCTTGACTTTGTTTCCACCGCAGACGGTCTGGATCTTTCCGCAATCGGTGACTATGACGGCTTCGTACACAATTCCCCCAACGAGATCGGTCTCCAGTACTTCCCGAATATGGGCTCCACCTCTGCCATCACCGTATGCCCGCAGAATACGGATGTATGGGCAAGAACTGCCGAGGGCGACGGCAACAACTCCGGCAGTGCCTTTTATACCCTCGACCGCGGCAAGACCTGGACGGCATTCGATCCGGCTTGCAGAGGCGGCAAGCTCTCCATTACGGAGCTGAAGAAGGGTTCCTACCGTGTCATCAACACCAGCAAAACCGGCGGCGTTTCCTACTCCGACGACTGGGGCAAGACCTGGGAGAAGGCAGACGGCATCAAGGCGAACAAGACCGTGTATACCCTTGTGGATCCGGAAAATCCGGCAATCGTCTACGCATCCGGCGCGACCTACAATGAGTACTGGTCGTCTGATAAGAGCAAGAAGGCACCGACCTTCGACGAGGCTCACTATTCCTACTATATCAGCGAGGACTACGGCAAGACCTTCAAGGAATACCCTGTCTGCGAGTACAACTGGGAGCTGACATGGAAGTTTGAGGAGACCGGCGATCCGGCATATCTGGGCAACGGTGTGGTTGCCATTGCAGGCGCGAACCACGGTCTGTACCTGATCTCCGACAAGGGCGCCAAGATCGAGCAGGTCGAGGGTGTCTCCTATGTCAAGACCATCGGCTACGGCGCACCGGAAAAGAAGGGCGGCGTGAATACCCTGTTCATCTACGGTCAGCCTGACGAGACTGATCCGGAGGGCATCTATCGCTCCACCGACGGCGGCAAGAGCTGGGTATGCATCAACACCGAGCACCTCTACGGCGGTACCGGCAACGGTAACTACCTCGTAGGTGATATGGACGAATTCGGCAAGGTTTACATGTCTACCGTAGGCTGCGGCATCGTTTACGGTCAGGTAGCGGGCACCACCCCGAAGCCCACACAGCCCAAGACCGAGCCCACAACCAAGGCAACGGAGGCGACCAAGGCGACCGATGCGACCAAGGCGACCGATCCGGATGCCAAGGTGAAGTACTGCGATGCAGACGGCGACGGCGAGATCAGCATCGTGGATGTTATCGCGATCAACAAGCACCTGCTGGGTGTCGGCAAGCTGAAGGATGAGAATATGAAGAATGCCGACGTTGATGCCAACGGCATCATCGAGGGCAAGGACTCTCTGAACATCCTCAAGCGTGTCATTGAGATGTTCAAGGATTCGGATTTCCCGGTCAAGAAGTAATGGCTTTTCAGGGACTGCTGCCCGCATCGCGGGGGCAGTCCCCTTTTTGATACATCCTACAAATATACTCCCCCAATTTCAACGAAAAGAAAAAAGAAAAAAACGGGCATATCCCTTGACAAAGCACGCGGATATACGTTATAATGATATTGTATATATCTTTCTAAAAAAATCAGGAGAGAATATCGGCGTTTTGCCGGATTCCGAGGGGAAAGGATCCGGCGGGCGCGGTTATATACGATCAACACAAGAGAGGAAGGATTATTATGAACAGAAACAGACTCGCTGCCGGCATTCTCGCTGCTGCCATGGCTTTCTCGGGTATGAGCCCTGTAATCGGTGCGGTGGCACCGCTGACTGCCTATGCTGCGACATCGGACAAGGCGTCCTCCTGGGATCCGAAGAAGACCTATGAGGAGGGCATCTTCACGTTCCAGTATGTACAGGCAGGCTATGTGCAGATCATCAAGATGAACGATGATACTGCGACCGAGGTTGTTGTGCCGGAATTCATCACCGACAAGGAAAAAGGCGTGGATTTCCCGGTCAAGACCATCTACGGCAGCGCCTTTGAGGGCAAGGAGAACCTCAAGAAGGTCACCATCCCGTCCTGTGTTACCAAGATTGCAGCCAATGCGTTCTGTAACTGTACCGGTCTCGAGGAGATCGTCGGCATGGAGGGCGTGGAGCTGATCGGTGAGGATGCATTCCTGCTCTGCACCAGCCTGAAGGAGATCAAGCTCCCGGATACCCTGACCAAGATCGGCAATGAGGCATTCGATCACTGCGATGCACTCACCGAGCTGACCATCCCGGGCAGCGTTACCTATATGGGCGGCTATGTAGCCAGCGCATGCCAGAACCTCAAGAAGATCACCTTCGGTGAGGGTCTGAAGAACGTCGGCACCTATTTTGCATATCTCTGCCCGAATCTGGAGAGCGTATCGTTCCCGACCACGCTCAAGACCATCGGCGCAGGCGCATTCTCCTATTCCGGTCTGCTGACCGTGGAGATCCCGGACAATGTCACCCGTGTGGATACCGACGCATTTGCCAACTGCAAGCGCCTGACCTCCGCCAAGCTCTCCGCCGGCATGAGCATCATCAACATGAACTCCTTCATGGAGTGCTCCGCCCTGACGGATGTGGAGATCCCGGACAGCATCAAGATCATCGGCAATACCTGCTTCGCATTCTGCACCTCCCTCAAGACGATCAAGATCCCGGAGAATGTCACCCGTATCGGTGAGCAGGCATTCTATGCATCCGGCATCGAGTCCATCGTTCTCCCGGAGAGCGTGGATGATATCGGCGGCTATGCGTTCTACGACTGCGACGGTCTGACCGAGATCATTCTCCCGGAGAATCTCCGTCTCATCGGCAACTATGCATTCTATGACTGCGACGGTCTGAAGGAGATCACCATCCCCGGCAATGTACAGACCTTCGGCGGCTTCGTCTTCTGCGGCTGCGATGCCCTTGAGAAGGCAACCTTCCAGAGCCCGCTCGAAAAGACCGGTATCTGGACATTTGCAGGCTGCACCAGCCTGAAGGAGGTCGTTCTCCCGGATACCCTCAAAACCATCTCCAACCATGCACTCTACAACTGCAAGTCCCTGACCACGATCAAGATCCCGGATACCGTGACCAAGATTGACCAGTATGCACTGGCAGCCTGCTCCGGTCTGACCGAGCTGAATCTCCCGGCAGGCGTGACCGAGATCGGTGAGTATGCGTTCGGCTACGGCGAGGGCGCAAATCCGTCTGTGGACAAGGATCTCAAGATTGTCAGCGAGTCCCCGGCGGTTCAGGAATTCATCGAGAAGAACCTGAAGAATGCAGAGGATCCGACCGATCCGGAGGTCAAGCCCGGCAACGGTGACCTCGATGCAGACGGCACGCTGACCGTTTCCGACCTGATCGTCGTGCAGAAGCACCTGCTCGGCACCCGTCCGCTGACAGCAGCAGAGGCTGCGGCTGCGGATGTCAACGGTGATGCGAGCGTCGATGTATTCGACTTGGGTCTCATGAAGCACATGATGGTTGGCAAGTAATAGCTGAAATCCGAACAGACTGCTGTACACTGTACGGCAGTCTGTTTTTGTTTGCAGGGGTATGGGGCACAGCGGAGAGCGTGGGCTTTTCGTTGGGGCGTGGGGCGAGAGCCCCACAAGCGGGGTGCAGGGGGCGCAGCCCCCTGCACCTTCTCCCCCTCCCCGGAGGGGAGGGGGCTGGGGGGTGGGGCGCCTCCTGCTTGAAGTTTTGGCGTGTTTTTGGGCATACTACCCAATGAATGGGTAAGAAAACGCACCGTATCGCACGAATCTGCGGATCTGTGGAAAACTGTTACCTAATTGTAACTATTTTTCTATTTCAAATTGCCTAGGAATGTGCTATACTAAGATAGTATGGGAAAATAGTAGCCTGTACACTAGGATGTGGATAGATGATATGACAGAAAGGATGGTTTGCCTTGGAGAATAAGGACTCTCTGGAAGCGCTGATGAGAAGCATCACGAGAGACAACGAAGCAAAAAAAGAAAAACTGGCATCACAGCAGGGTGAGAACCGCCCCGCGGAGAATTCGGCAAATCAGGAGCTTTCTCAGGATAAAGCAAAGAAAATGGCGGCAATCCGCGCCGCATTAAACCGCAATGAACCGGAGGAGGCACCGCAGAGCATCCCGCCCGCAAATTCCTCCCGTCCTGCACAGAAATCCGTTCCGGAAACGGACATCAACCGCGCACTGCCCGCTGCACCGCAGATGCAGAGATCCGCGGAGATGCCGAAGCCGAAGCCCGCTGCGCCGGAGGAGCCGCCGAAGCCCGCTAGCCCCAAGCAGCCGGAGATGATGCAGGATGCACCGGTGAAGAAAAAGAAGAAAAAATCCGCCGGCAAAAAGTCCGGCACCAATAAGCTCAAGGCAGTATTCGGACCGCCCGCACTCGCCGCACACGGCATCTCCTACGCGATGCTCATCGGCGCGATCGGCGCGGGTCTGGGCATTTCCCTTGTAGCCAGCTATCTCCTTGTGGCAGGTACATACAAGGATAAGTGCCTGCCGAACACGTACGTCAACACCATCAAGGTCAGCGGTCTGACCGAGGAGGGCGCCGAGGCGACGCTCATCGAAAAGACCGAGGTCAAGGATCTGACCCTCATCACCCACAAGGGCGACGAGGTGACCTTCAAGGCGTCCGATTTCAATCTGCATTACACCGTGCCCCGCGGCTCACTGGATTCCGCCCTCTCGGAGAACCGCTATCTCTGGGTCGGCAAGGTGTTCAGCGGCTCGGAGTACAAGGTCGATTACCGGCTGATCTACGACGAGGATAAGCTTCGCACGCTCCTCAATGAGTACAACTGGGGCGACGAGGAGTCCCGCAATGCCTGCATCGTGCGGCAGGACGACGGCTCGTTCACGATCCAGGAGGAGACACTCGGTGACAAGTTCGACACCGAGGTGCTGATACGCTACCTGCGCCAGCACATGAGCAACGGCGCAAGCAAGTTCTATCTGGAGGAAACGGGTGCGTATGACAGCTTCCGTGCGCCCATCCGCGCCGGCGATCTGGAGCAGGAGCTTGAGATTTACAACAATTACGCAAGATGCGTCATCACCTATGACTTCGACGACCGCAAGAAGGTCGTATCCCCGGATATGATCGCGGACTGGATCATGACCGATCCGGACGGCACCGTGCAGCTCGATGCCAAGGGCAAGGCGATGTTCGATGTGAACGCCGTGCAGGTGTTCGTGGCACAGATGGCAGCCGAGACGGATACCGTCGGCAAGCCGCGCCACTTCTACGCGACGCTGGACGGCTGGATTGATGTGCCGTGGAACGGCGATTATTCGAGCACCTACGGCTGGAAGATCAACCAGACCAATACGGTGATCCAGCTCATCGGGCTGATGCAGGACGGTCAGACCGTCACGGTCGAGCCGGAGTATGAGCGCAGAGCGTACTGCCGCAAGAAGGACGACATCGGCAACACCTACGTCGAGGCGGACATCTCCGCGCAGCATTTCTGGGTCTATAAGGACGGTCAGTGCGTGATGGATGATGATTTCGTATCCGGTACGGAGACGAACAAGGATCGCAGAACGCCCCGCGGTGTCTGCTCGATCCTGTCGAAGAACCGCAACGTCGTTCTGGGCACCTATGCGGTGCAGGGCTATGAGTGCCCGGTATCGTTCTGGATGCCGTTCAACTGGCTCGGATGCGGCTTCCACGACCTCAGCCGCGGCGCATACGGCGGCAGCATCTATATGTACAACGGCTCGCACGGCTGTCTGAACCTCAAATACAGCGTGGCAAAGCAGCTCTTCGAGACGGTCGAGACCGGTATGCCGGTGCTCGTGCATGACTGATACCAATCCCCTCCCGGGTCCGGGAGGGGATTTTTTGCGGGATATGCCGGTGCATGTGCAAAGGGCTTGCGGCAGCACAAAAACCCCCACCGCTTGCGATGCGGTGGGGGTGATTTGTTTTATTGGGTTATGCGGGAAAAATTACTTTTTCTCTGCGATTGCAGCCTGTGTTGCAGTTATCAAAAGAAAGCGATTGCCAAATCGTAAAAGCGGCTATATTATGGGAGTTATGGATGGCTTTCAAATTCAGATTCTGAAAGGAAAAGATTATAGAGCACCGTTTCAAAGACGGTGTTTGCAATTTTGACAGTGTTATGATCGTTTTTGATCAATCCATACATTTCCAGCAGCACAATGGAATCTTGCTGCGCACGCTAAGGCTCAGTACAACATACGCATCCTGCAAGTCTTGTTTCAGGGCGTTCAGTGTGGTTGTCTTGCCATACTGCCGTGCTCAGTTGATCGTGAAATACTTCCCGGCATCCACGAGCTTGCGAATCTCTGCGATCCGTTCAGTCAGGTAAACCATGTAATGCTTGGACGGCACACATACCGCGGTCGTATTAAACACCTTCATGCTCCTTTCTGCCTAAAAATCAATGCTTATTATCATTATACCATAGCGCCGGAGAGAATGCAAGCCTTTTCAGATGACCGCAGTACGCTTGGAACAGCATTGGCAACTCCGATTATTCCGAAATCAGAATATTATGACCCCCACCGCATTGCAATGCAGTGGGGGTCGTATTGTATGGGGTTACATTACTGACCTTGGAATTCAATGATCTTGCAGGTGTGCTTCCGGGACTTGTCCGGTGCATCCTTTTCATAGCTGATCCCCACCAGCAGGATCCGTGTGCCGAGGTTTCTGATCGCATCCGGATACTTCTTCCGGAGGATCTGGTCAATTGCCGTTTCTGCCTCATGGTTCCATTTCAGCTCGATGATCAGCGCCGGCGCATCGGAATCATGCCGGGGGATGTAGGCAACATCCGCATATCCCTCTCCCGCGCCCAGCTCCTCAAACTGCACATACTGGTCACGGTAGGTGTAGTACGCCAGCTTGATGACACTGCGCAGACTATCCTCACGGTTGTAATGCAGCGGAGACGTTTCCTCCCGGTGGATCTTCTCGATCTGGGCAGCCACCGCTTCTTCGTTCCGGTTGAATGTGTCCAGGAAAAGCTGCTCACTCTCTTTCAGACGCTCCAGTGTCGCCTTGTGGCTGACCTCTTTCACAGCTCTGGCAAATTCAAGCTTGATCTCCTCGTTCGGGATCCTGATCGTTTTGGTCACGGAATCGTAGGCAAGATAACCGAGGTGGATCATCAGCGTCAGGACATCATCCCTGCCGCGGAATGTGGTCAGATCGTTGGCAAAACCGGTCGTGCTGACGGCAACATCCACACCGCCGATCAGCTCCGCAATGGTCTTTGTCATGCCGTTGTAGTCCTTACTGATGAATTCCAGCAGTCCCTCTGCGGCGGAGGTCTCTGTCCAGTAGGAATCAAAATCGTCATTCCGGAGCGCTTTCATGACAGAATTTGGGTTGTAAACGGAGCCGACATTCTTAAAGGAATAGCCGTCATACCATTTCTTCATCATCGGGAAATCGGCATTCCGTTCCTCGCAGAGAGCACGGACTTCCGCCTCGGTAAAACCGACATACCCGCCGAATTCCAGAGGCTTGATCATGGAATACTCGTCAAAATCCGAGATTGCCGACTGGGAGCCGTCTTTTTTGATCGGCAGGATACCCGTCATATAGGCAGCCGCAACAGCCTTGGGCGTGAAGTTGTTGTTCTTGAACCAGCCCCGAAGGAGATTGAGGTAAACAGCCTGCGTTTCCGGTTCATTTTTAGCTTCGCGTATCAATGCATCCCATTCGTCAATGATGAAAATGAAGGGCTTTCCATCGGGCTTCTCAATATATCGAAAATCCCGACTTGCAGATGGGTCATAATAGTATGGAAAGTGACATAGTTACGTGATGGGAGTTGCTTGAAATCAACTATTTGGGAAATCAAAAATCCCATTTACGCTGATAATGATGATTTTCTGCCCATAAACTCGATGTTTTTATGACCCGTGTGCAAGTCGGGATTTATTTGTTTTTGTCACTGCGGATAGGAACCGGTATACTGATTGATCTTCGCATCCAACGCCTTCTGCGCTTCCTCCGTGAGGGGGAAATACCAGTGCTTTCTATTATTCTGAAGCATCTCCGGCGTGATGCCTGCTGCCTTGTAATCCTCGATGTCATGTTCATAGATCCACTTGGGCGTGTAGAAATGCGTGCCGACGATAATCGTTCCCGACATCGACGATTCCAACGCAAAATCATACAGCATCGCTGCTTCATTTCCGGAGAGGATGGCGTTCATTTCGTCCTCCCGCAGGGAGATATCCGCATCCCACGCACAGATATAATCCTTCATCGCGGTGCGTACCTGTTCCTCTGTCAGTCCGAAATCCCGGATAAAAGTGTATTTGTTCGCATATTCGCCAAGCGAGGTGACGGAGGTTTCCTTTAAATCAGGATACGATTTTCTCCATGTTTCCATGTCCTCCTCCGATACAAGGGCACTCAGCTCCTCCGGGATCGCATCAAAACGGTCATAACAGGGACGATACCAGTCACTTTCCGGTTCAGTGCCATCTGCAAACGGCTGCGGCATGGTTTCCGGAATTACAAATGGCTGCACATAGGCAGTAGGTTCCTCCGTAGGCTGTTCTGTGGCTCTTGCAAGGGCTTCCAGATACGCCTGACGGTACTTGGCACTTTCTTCGCTGAGAACATAGCCGTCCGCAATGCGTCGATCGATCTCCTCCTCTGTAATATCCGGAACCTGCATCGTGCTGTCATCAAAGATGACATCCCGCGTGTGCAGATACCACTGGCACGTTCCCTCGTCGTCATATCCCTCAAAAAACATCCAGACACCCGTGGCAATATCAATCTTGATCTGAAAATGTGTGACCATGAAATTCTTGCCATAATCCTTTGATGTTCCTTCAATCACAGCGCAGTCACGTCCCTGATACATCTCGCGGTTTGTGATCTCCCAAGCACTTTGATCGGACAGAAATCCTTGTGTGGTATCCTGCGGTGAATAGAATTGTGCATATTCATGAAGCAGACCGGTCCAGTCATAAGTTGTGTTTCCACGGTCAATATCTCCGACGCCCTCTCCATAACGGGCACCCCTGCTTTTCTCGATGTGTCCGGCGGTTCCATCACTAAAGGTAAAGTCCCATTCTTCGGTGTCCCAGAATTGTACTTGGCGGTCTTCCGACATGAAGCTTTCTGTCTGCGACAGCACTTTGTCCGTGGAAAGTTCAATCTCATTCGTGATGCCATAAAACCGGATGGCATCGTAGTCCATAAACACATCGGCAGTTTCCTTGAACGCAAACCGACTGTACCAGATCTCAAGATGCCCCGAAACCTGATGCAGATAACGGACAGTCGCCATACAGCGGGAATAGAGCAATTCCTTTGTCAATTCGACAGGAACCGTTTCCGGGGGAGTGGCTGCCTCCGTCATATTCTGTGCAGGCATTTCCGTGATCGGTACTGTCTGGGCAGGCGAAGGCAGATTCGGTTCAAGCTGAACCCTCTGCATTTTGCCTGCAATTTGCATGACACCGCCAACCATCAGAAGCAGTGCTGCTGCCGTTCCGACATAAGCAAGCCACGGAGTGCGATGCTTTTGTCTGATTGGAACGGACTGGCTTTCCGTGTATGGAACGTCTGGTGCAGATATGCTCTTTCGCCTTTGGATCTCCTGGAAAATTCGCTGTTTTGCTGATTTGTCAACTGCCGGATAATCCGATGCAATCTGCTCTGCAAGCTGTTCGTCTGCATTTTGCAGGATTGCTTTCAATTCTTGCTCTTTCATGTTGTCCCTCCTCATACAAGATCATCCAGAACCGATTGCAGCTTCTGCAAGGCTCTGGCGCAGCGGTTCCGTACAGTACTTGGCTTCATACCAAGAATCTTCGCAATCTGAACAGCGTTTCTTCCATAGTAGAATTTGTGGATCAGGATCGCGGCATCCGGTTCACCAAGATTTCGTATTGCATTGTAAACTCGGCGTGAAAGCTCGGCTTGTTCGGCATCGTGCGTCACATTCTGCGGTGATGC
>ONEQ01000002.1 GCA_900316885.1 uncultured Eubacteriales bacterium
TCTCCATGGAGCCCTTGTAGCGCTCCACGATATTCTTCACCGATTTGAGACCGATGCCGTGATCCGGCAGATTGCTGACCGGCAGACCGTTTTTGTCAAGCGTCAGCGTGCCGCGGTAGGCGTTCTCAATGGAAATGACGAGTGTTTCCTCCTGCAAAATACCGATGCGGACATTGACAAGCCTGTCGTCACCCTCCAGGGAGCAAGCCGCCCGGATGGCATTTTCCACAAGATTTCCCACCACCGCGCAAAGATCCGATTCCTTGACCGGGAGTTTCTCCCCGACCTTGATATTCCAGTAGACCTTCACCTGCCGTGCATTCGCAGCCTCATCGTAATGGCTGGCGATCGCGTCAAGCGCCGCATTGCTGCAAATCATCTTGTGCGTGCGGTTCACCGACTGGTAGAGGGGCGCAATGTACTCCTTTAGCTTCTCCGTCTCGCCCGCCTCCAGATACTCCTGAATCACATGGATGTGCTGCCGGAAATCGTGTCTGGCGTTGCGGGTTTCCTGCAAATACCGGAGCGTCTGGTGATACTGCTTTTCCTCCATTTTCAGGAGATCGTAGCTGTATTTGAGCTGTGCCGTCTCCGAGATCTTCTTCGAGAGCCACCATAAAATGTGATACAGAAACAGCGTCACCAGCGGAATCGACAGCAGCACGACCAGAGAGATCATGCGCAGCCGTCCGGTCATGACATTCTCCGCGCTCACCGGATTCATCCAGACAACGCCAGCCGCGGTCAGGATCGGCGCGATCATCAGCACGTGCCATGCCGAGTCGAGAATTTCCGCGTTCAGAAGCTCCGGGAATTGCATGAGCAGCGTCCGTGAGAACAGCAGCCCGATGAGACCCGTGATACCGAGACAGATCAGCCCGGATCGGAGCGTCAGCATGGGATCCGTGTTGTCCAGCTCAAGGGGAGCAGTCAGGAACGTGGTGTAGGTCGCAGAAAATCCGCACAGCAGTACGGCATTGGCAAAGCAGAAGATCTTTTTGGGAAGCGGGAGGTCAAAGCAAATATAATAGGGGACGAAGAATCCCGCCATGGCAGGGAACAGGATTGTATTCGTACCGACACCGCAGACGGCACAGAGCACCGCACCGCCGACAATCGCCAGAATCAGGAGAACGCTGAGTATTCCGAACATGAACGTTCGCTTGACCCGGAGCATATCATATACGGGTATGATGGAAAATGCGGCGGCAGGAACAAGCATGAACAATTCCACGGCATACCGGATCACAAGTGAAGTATTCATAGCAGAAAGCTCCTTCGCAGTCTGTCCGTGGTGTATTTCGTAAAAATGGCGGTGATCGATTTGCAGTCACGCTGCCGGATGGGAAACTCCATGCCGTTCTGCATCACAATCTTGCCGTCCTTTGCCTTGACAGCGTAGTCCATATTCACAAGGACGCCCCGGTTGCAGATCAGAAAGCACGGCTCATTCTCCAGCGCTTTCTCGAACTCCTTGAACAGCATCCGGCAGGAGTAGGTCATACCTGTGATGAGCTGAACCTCGGACAGATGGTCATTGGATGTAACGGAGACAATCTCAGAAACGCCCACAGTCACCTCGGTGCGCGGGAGCCGGAGCGTGATGACCTTTTCCTTGAGGGTATAGAATGCGAGAATCCTGTCCATGATCTCGGCAAACGCGGGGTATTCAAAGGGCTTGCAGAGATACCCCTGCGGCATGACGGGAAACGTCTCAAATACAAAATCTCGCGTGGAGGACATAAAGACGATATGGATCTCCTTATCGCCCGTGCGCAGCCGCTTGGCAAGCTCCAGTCCGCTGATCTCGCCCATGCAGATGTCCAGAAAGATGATCTGGAATCCGCCCTTGAGATACGCCTTCAGGAATGCCTCCGCACTCCGGAAGCGTGTCACCTTGACTGATGTCGTCCGGCGCTCGGAGAAATAGCGGTCGATGTAGTCCTCGATATGCTTACAGTCCGACTCGAGATCATCGACGACGGCAATTCCAAGCTGCATGTATGACACCTCCCAAACACATTGTTGCTATTTTATTATACCACGACATTTTTGAAAAAACAAGACAAGATCCATGTCATTCACGACAAAAAACTGCTTTTCACGACAGAAAGCTTGACATTCGCGGTTTGAAATGATAAAATCAACATAACGAAATCGTTTTCTGCCGACCAGGCAGGATGCACCCATAAGGAGGAAGAGAAATGAAGAAAAGACTTTTCGCTGCACTCACAGCACTGACAGTTGTATTTGCAATGGCAGGATGCAGCAGCACGCCGCAGACAGATTCCGTGGAGCCCCAGACCGAGGAGCAGGTCACCGAAACGGAGGAGACCACGGAGGAGGTCAAGAGAGGCGCAGCCGAGAACATTCTCAGCAGTGCATCCGGTCTGTCCATGAGCATTGCCACCAGCCGCGGTCCGATGCAGATCAGACGTGCGGAGAAGAAGTCCACACCGATGGGTGATGAGGATAGCTGGACCGTATTTCTGTATCTGTGCGGAACGGATCTGGAGAGCCGTGTCGGCTTTGCCACCGGAGATATGGGGCAGCTTCTGAATGCATCCATGGGGGAGAATGTTCGTTTTGTCGTTCAGACAGGCGGTACGGCAACGTGGCAGAATGACGTGTTCGATAACAGCAAGTGCGAGCGCTATGTCATCGAAAACGGCGATATTGAGCTGGTAGATTCCGTTGCGCTCCAGAACATGGGCGATGCGGAGACTCTTGCAGACTTCCTGAAGTGGGGCGTGGAGAACTACCCGGCAGAGAAGATGGGCGTGGATATCTGGGATCACGGCTGCGGCTGTATCGGCGGCGCAGCCATCGATGAGGTGAACGGCTGCGACAGCCTGTTCCTTGCCGAAATGGATCAGGCATTTGCAGCCGCATATGAGGAAATGACCGACCAGTTCGAGTTCATCGGCTTCGACTGCTGCCTGATGGGCACGGCAGAGGTTGCGAATATCATGGCAAGCTATGCCCGCTATTTCTTCGGATCGCAGGAGACCGAGCCGGGCTCCGGCTGGGATTACACCGCGATCTTCAACTACATCTCCGAGAATCCGTCCTGCAGCGGCGGCGATCTGGGCAAGGTTGTCGCAGACAGCTTCTACCAGGAGTGTGCATCGTCGGGTCAGGAGGACGGCTGCACCTTCACCATCGTGGATCTGAGCAATTTCGATGATTTTGTCATCGCGTTCAACGACTATGCCATGAACCTGTATGATGCCGCAGGCGAGAACCTGAGCGACATCGTCAGAGGTATCCTCAGCGCCGACAATTTCGGCGGCAACAATAAAACCGAGGGCTACACCAATATGGTGGATCTCGGCGGCATCGTTTCCCAGTGCTCGGATTATGTGGACGGCAGCGATCTGCTCGAGGCGCTGGAAGATGTGATTGTTTACAATATCAACGGCAAGCAGCATAAGGACGCATCCGGTCTGTCCGTATACTATCCGCTGCATATCGGCGGTTCCTCGGAGCTCAAGATCTATTCCGGCATCACCCTGAGCCCGTACTATCTGTCCATCGTGGATATGGTTGCCAAGGGCTACACCGAGGGCGGCTACGACAATGCGATCTTCTTCGATGCAGACGGTGCATGGGACAGCGATACACCCGAGGAGGATGATTCCTACTTCGAGTATGCCGACGAAGAGGATGAAGGATTAAGCCAGCTCATCACCTTCTCCCAGGAGCCGACGCTCGATGACAACGGCACCTACAGATTCACGCTAGACGAAGACGGTCTGGAATATGCAGTCGGCGTTGAGGCGATGATCTACATGGAAATTGACGACGAGCACACGGTGGAGCTGGGTGAAACCTATGACATCATTGCGGACTGGGAGACCGGCGAATTCGAGGATAACTTCGACGGCTACTGGCTGTCTCTGCCGGACGGACAGCTGCTGCCGACCTACATCGTGGATGCCGACGAGGACATGATCGTCTACACCTCCCCGATCCTGCTCAACGGCGAGCGCACCAACCTGCGTATCATCCAGGATGATGATGGCTGCTACATCGACGGCGCATGGGACGGCATCGACGAGAACGGCGTTCCGTCGCGTGATGTGCGCAAGATCAAGGAGGGCGACGAGATTACCGTAGTATATACGCTCATTTCCTCCGAGAACGTGGAAGATAACCAGGAATTTACGCTGGATCCCTACACCTGGCAGAAGGATGACGAGATCATCTATTCCTACCTGGAGGCATCCAATTACTACTACGGATTCGCTGTCGAGGACGTATACGGCGACTACTATGTGTCTGACTTTGTGACATTTGCGATTGACGAGAACGGCGAGATCACGTTCCTGCCGGCATAATTGACATACCCGGAAACCGGAGAAGTGCCGGATTTCTGATTCAGATCCGCCCTGCGGCAGTTTGCCCCGCAGGGCGGATTTTTGCAGGTCTGCAAGGGAAATTTGCCTGTAATCAACAAATTGATGAAATGCACTAAAATTTGCATAATCTGCTTGACTTTTCTGACATTAATTGCTATAATAGATATGTATGGGTAGAATGAAAAAGGGGGGATGCTATGTTTAACATGATCAAGGAGATTCTGTGGAATGATATTACGCTGTTTCAGAGCCTTCCGCTGTGGGCAGTCATCGTGCTGCTTGCCGTCTGGCTGGTTCCGATCGGTGTCTGTGTCTGGCGGGATCAGAAGTCGCTGATCTCCCGCTGGGGCGAGAGCCGCAACACGATTCACACGTTTTTCTGGCTTGCATTGATGCTGGTATTCCCGTGTCTGGGGTCAGTGGTCTATCTGCTCGGCTCGCTTCTGCCGAGTCTGATCTGGCAGCACCGCGGCGGCAGGGGGCAGTTTCCGCTGTCGTTCCGTCTGCGCAAATGGCAGCTTCTTGCCGTGCTGGGGTCGGTGATGATCCCGGAGCTTCTTCTGCTGGCATTTTCCACCGCAGCCGGTACCGGACTGCTGACGCAATATGACTGGACGTTTGAGGTGTCCTTCCTGTGTACGGTGGCGGTGATTTTCTCCGACTGGCTGCTGACGGTGCATTTCTGTGCGGTTTATCTGCGCACATCGCCGCAGGATCATGAGCCGATGGCGGCGGGTGAGGTACTGGGGGTACCGCGCTTCCGCACGGCGGAGACGGCAATCGGTGCGCGGCACCTGCTCCGGCAGGAGGCAAAGCGGATGCGCCGCATGGCGAATGCGGTATTCGCGCAGCACACCTATGATGCGGAGCTCCCGGGCAAGCGAATCCAGGTGATGACGGAGAACGGCGAGGAATTCTGCCGGGTCGTCGGCACCAAGCAGGACTGGATGGGAGAGCGCCCGGATTTTATGGAGATGCAGTACATCGGCAGGGGCATCACCCGGTGCCGGATCTGCACCTGGGAGGAGCGCTTCGGCAAGCTCCGCTGTACAGAGTCCATCCTCTACCGTGCCGTCCCGTCGATGGGCGGATGGCTCCGCAGGACGCTGATCCTGCTGACCCTGCAGGTGGCGCTCGGTTCGGCGGCAGCAGCACAGCTTCATATGACAACGTGGACATTGCTGTCAAAATGGATCTAATGAGGGAGCATCATGAGAGTAGGTATCGATCTGGGAACGACCAACACGGTCGTGAGTTATATTGATGAGAACGGCATCTGGAAGCTGATGCGCTTCGAGCAGTGCGGGCGCGACAGTGATCCGGCATTCCTGCCGTCCTGCATCGCGGTAAAGAACGGATCCGTGATCGTCGGACAGCCGGCGCTCCTGCATGGGATGGAGCATCCGGACGACTTCATCGCGGATACGAAATACGATATGGGCGATCCGGAGAAGCACTATCATGTCGGCGGACTGTCGCTGGATCCGGGGGACTGCGCGGAATGTATTCTCCGCGAGGTCTGGCACGAGCTGTCCCGGCAGTTTCCGCAGGAGCGGAGCTTTCAGGCATTCGTGACGGTGCCCGCACGCTTCGGCAACGAAGCGCGTCAGGCGACAAAGGCGGCGCTCCGGGCAGCCGGCTTCGAAACGGGTGAGGAGGCACTCACTGACGAGCCGATTGCCGCAGCCATCGCCTACAGCACGCGCCTTGACCGTGACCGGCTGGTGCTGGTGGTGGATATCGGCGGCGGTACGTTCGATCTGTCGCTGCTGAAAACAAGCATCGTCGGTGCGGCGGTGCATCCCGACCGGCTTGAGCCGGTGGCATGGGACAGTGACCTGCACCTCGGCGGCAACGACGTGGATGAGCTGCTGGTGCGCATGATGACGCGGCAATTTGCAGAGGAGACGGGACACGATCTCTACGCGCCGCCCGGGACGATCTTCGCCCGCGCGGAGGAAACCCGCGCCGCAGCCCTGATCCGTGCGCAGGCGTTCCAGCTCAAAACGCAGCTCTATACGGAGGATACGCCGCTGGCATCGGTCTATCTGCCGGATCTGCTGGACGGGGAGAGCCTGTCCTTCACGCTGACCCGCGAGGTCTACCGCCACGAGATGCGCGAGCTGACCACGCGCTTCTCCCGCACGCTCCAGAACGTATTCGCCGGCACCGGCTATGCGGTGAGTGACGTGGATCATGTGCTGGTGGTCGGCGGCATGGCGCACGAGATCTGCCTGCGCGACCTGCTGACACGGATGTTCGGCAGGGAACGGCTGATCGTGCCCGATGATTCGATGTTTCTGGTATGCCGCGGTGCGGCAGTCTGCAACAGCAACCAGCGGATCCATATTGAAAACAAGGCGTATTCCTCGATCGGAATCCTGAAAAAGGGCAGGACCGCAGTTGTCCCGATCATTGCCGAGGGTGCGGCGGTGCATCTGGGGGATGTATTCCGCGCCGAGCTCCAGCCGGAGCAGGAGGGTGCGACCTCGATCAGGATCGAGCTGGTCGAGTACCGGGGAACGTTTGACCCGGCAACGTGCAGCACGATCCTGCGGGCGAACATACCGCTGGCAGACAGTATGCCGCAGAACGGGCTGCTGCGTCAGCTTCTGCGGCGTCCGGCGATGCCGAAGCTGAAATTTGAAGCAGTTTTCACAGAGGATAAGATCCTTCAGATGACTGTGACACAGACTGACGGGACCAGACATGCGCTGGATGTGCGTCTTGGGGGGAGGAACTGACGGCAATGAAACTGAAGCTATTAGACTGGCTCGCGATCCGCTGGGGGACAGAACAGTGCATGGATGTGGCGGCGCAGCTTCTGGCGCTCCCGCATGAGAAGATCGGAAAATGCCTGAATCCGTCGGTCTTTTCGCTGGTGTTCCCGGAGGATGATCCCAGCTACGGAGAGCTGGTGCAGGAGGGGACGGCGGAGACGTTCGATCCGGATTACCGCCCCTATGAGGTATTCAACACCGAGGCGGACGATGTGTTCGTGGTCGGACTGATGCTCTACCGGCTCCTGACGGGCAGACAGCCGGACATCGGGCTGGCACGCTTTCTCATGGTCAAGGTGCATGATATGCAGAGCGTGCCGCTGCTGCATGTGCCGCATTCGGCGCTGAACAAGCTTGTGGAGCGCATGACGGACCTCAACCTCGCGACACGCATTTCGCGGCTGGACGCGCTCGATGAGCTCTCCAAAATCTGGAAGGGGAACGGTGTTATCAGCATCACCGAGGCAAATACCGGCATCGAGCTCGACACGATCGATGTGCCGCTGACAGGCGGCTCCACGCGCTGGCTGAGCCCGTACCGTCTGCATTACGGCGATATTATTCTGGTACCGCATGACCGGACGGAGATCTGGCTCCCGCTGCGCATCTGCACGAAGAAATACCCGCTGAACGTGGATGCCCAGACGGAGAAGCCGCCGTCCTGCACGGGGCAGATGCTGCGCAAGCCGGGCTATGCGATTGATCTGGGACTCACCAGCTTCCGGCTGATCTGCATCGGCGGCGGCGTGTGCGACGAGCGCATTTTCACCGTCCCGCCGTTTACCGCGCTGCGTGCGAAGGACACCTACACCTTCGGTGAGGATGCACAGGCGCTGATCGCAGAGGGAAAGGCGGACCGGATTCCGTGCAGCTATGACCCCGCGAAGAAGGCGGAGCACTACCAGGCGGCAGACGGCATGAGCGTGCAGCTTCGGACCCGCGAGGCGGCAGAAGCGCTCATGGGCTACCTGTACGGCAAGTCACTGGAGCTGGGGATGCCCGAGCAGGAGGTCATGACGCTGACCTTCCCCGTCGGCTGGGACAATGCGACCCGGACATTCTGGATGCGTGCCGCGCAGAAGGCAGGCTTCCGGACGTCGGCGGTCTCCTCGCCGCTGGCGGTGCTGCTCTGCCACAGTCTCTATGAGACGGTGCGCGGGAATGTGATGGTCATCGATGCCGGTGCAGGTTCGGTGGATGTGACGATCCTGCCGTGCAAGAACGGCTGTGATTCCAAGCGGCTCAAGGAGCTTGCGGGGAGCGTGCGGCAGAATTTCTCTGCCCCCGGCGGAACGGAAATGACCGATCTCATCGCCCGCGACATGCTTCAGACGCTGAATCTCCAGCATGGGCTGTCGCTGTACCGGAGCGAGGATTCCGGGCTGAATGCGGTGCAGTTTGCAGAAAACCGGCGTCAGATCACGGATACCGCGCAGCGGATCCTGCACATCCTCTCGTTCAAGGAGCAGGCAGAGGCAGCGCTCACGCTGCATGACGGGTCGGCAAATCCCCTGAAACTCAGCGTCTGCTACACCAGACCGCAGCTTCATTCACTGCTTGAGCCCGTAAACCGCGCCCTGCGTCAGGTGATGCAGCAGGCATGCGCCGGCAGAGGCGTACCGCGTGAGGAGATCGAGACGGTCATCATGACAGGCGGCACATCGCTCTGCCCTGTGATCCGGGAAACCATCGCGGCATTCTTCCAGAATACGGAGACGAAGATTGTCTTCCGCGACAAGAATTTCACAGCCGTCCGCGGCGCGGCGTTCTTCACGACGCTCTGCGGCTCGGATATCCGCACGGCGGCAGTCGGTGAGCTGCCCTATGATCTGGGCATCATCACCGCTGACGGGGTGCAGAAGCTTCCGGAATTTCAGGTGCTCCTGAAAGCCGGGACGCCGGTGCCGGAGGGCGCGAACCAGACGTTCATGCTGACCGTCACCGAAAACGACCTCGATGCCAAGGGCAGATGCGTGCTGCGGATCTACAGCCGCCAGTGTGGCATGGAGCATGTGAAAAGCACGCTGGATCCGGACGGAAGCTGTATTCGGATTCTCGGACAGCTTCGGTTCGTGCTGCCGGAGGAATTCCGGATGGGAGAGGATAAGCTGGAGGTACACATCACCTTCCGCGAGGACGAAACCGTCTCCGCCGATGCGAAGATCTGCCGCAAGAAGAAGATGGGTCTGTTCGGCGGCAAGAGCAAGAAGAATGGGGAGCCGTTTGTGGCGGTCGCATTCGTGCCGGAGGCAGGATGATCCGGATTTCGTGGTATCTGCCGCGGACGGAGTTCCTCGGACCGGGCAAACGGTTTGTGCTATGGGTACAGGGGTGTGAACGGCGATGCAGAGGATGCATCGCCGTAGGTTTACAGGACCCCGCCGGGGGCACGCCCATGGAGATTGATGCCCTCTGCGCGGAGATCCTGCGCACCCCGGACATCGAGGGCGTGACCGTCAGCGGGGGAGAGCCGTTTTTGC
This sequence comes from uncultured Eubacteriales bacterium, assembly GCA_900316885.1. GTDB lineage: Bacteria > Bacillota > Clostridia > Oscillospirales > Ruminococcaceae > UBA3855. The sequence continues at coordinate 9,622 of ONEQ01000002.1, forward strand.
AGGCAGATGCGCTCGGAGCGCTCCTGCACCGTGTCCGCGCCGCCCGCCCGGAGCTGGGGACGATCGTCTACACCGGATGCACCTATGAAGCGCTCCGGGAGGACCCGGATGCCGCGCCGCTGCTGGCGGAGACGGATCTCCTCATCGACGGCGAATACATCGCATCCCTCGACGACGGCAGGGCGATGCGCGGCTCATCGAACCAGCGGCTTCTGTACCTGACTGACCGCTACCGCGGCGTGCCGATGCCGGAGCACCGGAAAACCGAGCTGCGCGTGGAGGGCGGGAGCATGCGTCTGATCGGCATCCCGTCGGAGGCATCGCGGCAGATGCTGCAGCTATTGCAGGAGGAAACACCATGAAACTGACCATCAAACGCGAGCAGTTCTTCTGCCTGCGCAACTGGGCGCTGTGCAGCAGTCTGCGGGCAGTGCTGACTGTCCGTTATGCGGACACCTCGCAGGTGTCGTGTGATCTGGAGCTGTCCGGCATCGTGGCAGTCCCGGACGGGATCCTGCTTCTGGCGATGCCGGAAACGGATGGTGTGGGACTGCTCTGCATCACGGCGGATCCGGCATGGGGCGGGTCGCCGGTCACGGAATTTTCGCTGTATTTCGAGACATCCGGCAGACCGCTTTCGGCGCTGCATCTCGAATATGCCGCCGCCGATGCCGAGACAGCGTACCGGTATCACGAGATTCCCTGGGAAAAAATGCCCCTGCTTCAGCCGGAGATCCGGTTCCGCCGGCAGGGGGAGCTTCTGATCGCAGAGGTCAGCATCCCGGAGACACAGAAGCCGGCAGCGGAGCCCACGTCGGAGCAGCTCGACCTTGCGGGGGATATTCACGCAGATCTGCGGATTCTGCGGTGCTTTTCCGGCAGCGATGCCGCTAAGCTCGCGGCAGGCTTTGAGCGATTGCTGACCGAGACGGAGCAATCGGACACCGTGCAGCAGCTTGCCGCACAGGAGGAGATCCTGACGCGGTTTCTCGACCGCACCCTCTCGGAGCTGCGGCAGTATCAGAACGAGTAATCCCAAAAGGAGGCGGTTTCATGGCAGTATCGGGCGCGGATCTTGCTTCACTCCGACAGCAGCAGCAGGCGCTTTCCGCGCAGCTTTCGCGGACGCAGGAGGAGCTGCACCGCACGCGGCAGCAGCTTGCGGCAGAAAACAGCGATGCGCTTGCCCGTCTGCGCACGGAAACGGAGGCGCGGATCGCCTCGCGTGAGGGGGCGCTGCGTGACAGCTATGAGACGCTTCTCCGGGAGACGGCATCGGCACAGGAATCCGCGCTGGAAGCGGAATTCCGCCGCATCCGGCAGCAGTACGACGCCGTGACCGCCGAGCTGAATACAGCAATGATGCAGGAGCACCGGGAAACGGAAGCGCTCCTGCTGCGCCAGCGGGCGTTTGAGCAGGCATACTATGCGCGGCAGAAATTCGCGGAGGATCGCGCCGCGGAAGCCAGGCGCCGTGCCGGAGATGCCGTGCGGCAGGCGGCAGCGGATACGCCGCTGGAATGGTTCCTGCCGGGGCATCTGGATCTGTACAATGCGCGGCTCCGGGAGCTGGCACAGTGGATGGAGGAAGGCTTTTATGAAAGCGTGATCGGCATCAGCGAGAACCTGCTCCTGACCGTGCAGCTCGATGTGCTCGAAGCGGAAAAGCAGTTCCGCCGCTGGCAGCAGTATTACAGCATCCTGCGCGGCGTCCTCGATGCGCAGAGAGCGCTCCTGTTTGAGGATGCCGTGCGCGTCCCGGAGGAGCTGGTGCGCTTTGCGAGGAGCCGTGACATCCGCGACGGCATCATGGGTGCGGAAACGCTTGCCTACTGGTCGGACGGCGCCTATCCGGAGCTCCTGACCCGCTATGAGCAGAACCGCCGGATGCTGGCGGAATTCGAGGAGGACGGCACGCTCGGCGCGGATGAATCCTCTCTCCGCGCCTGCATGCGCCAGAATCCCCGGCAGGCGGAGCGTTATCCGACAGATCGCCTGTACCGGCTTGCGGTGCGGCTGACTGCGGAGTATGCCGATGCGGAGAACACGATCCGGCAGATGCGCATGCGGATGCAGCGCTTCGAGGAGCGCATGGCGATCGTGGAGGAGGTACGGGCATCACTCCGGGCGGAGGGCTGTGCCATTCTCGCCACGCAGATGCTCGGCAGACCGGGCGACCCGCTCCTTGTGCGCTTTGCCGACGAGCTGCGCACGATGGCGTTCGAGCTGATGCTCATCCCCGTGCTGCGCCGGTCAGATACGCTATGGGTGAACCAGGCGGTGTGCAGCATCCCGGCGGAATGCAGCCCCGAACGTGAAGGGGAGCTCCTGCATACGCTGGCGGAGGTGTTCGCGGAGCGGGGCATCGAGCTGCCGGTGCAGCGGATGCGTCCCGAGCAGACCACGCAGGAGCGCGTTGCCCTTGCCGTGACGGACTTGCAGATGAAGATCAACGGGCGTCTGAACTGACCCCGGAAAGGAGATCGCCATGAGTTATTCCGGAGAGATTCAGGCAGCCGGTGTATTCGCGCTGGCGATGTATGCGGCGCGGTCGGTGAGCCGTGCGGCAACTGCCGGCATCCGTGCGGCACGCGATGCACAGCAGACCCGGATGCTGCGGCAGATGCGCAGCCGCCTTGCCTCCCTGACGGGCGACGCCGTCAAGGTGAGCGCCGATCTGGGGACATCCCTTTCCGCTGTGGCGGCACAGTGCCATGCAGAGTATGCGCAGACGGTCGCCGCACTCACGGCATCCTGCGAGAAAACGCCAGATACCGCCGGATTTCTGCGGGAATGTGACCGGGCACGCGCAGAATTGTACCGGCATATCGAGGAGCAGCGCGAATCCCTCGAATCCGGTGCCGTTGCCGCTGTCCGGGATGCCATGCGCCGCAGTCAGGTGATCCTGCGCCATGAACGGCAGGAAACGGCGCTTTCCATGCAGCAGATCGCGGACGATCAGAAACGCCGCAGCCGCGCCGGCGACCTTGCGCGGGAGATCATCACCGAAACCGCCGCCATGCTCGCTGATCTGCGCGATGTGTGGGGAAAAGCAGCTTCCGCCGATGCATGTGCCGCACTCCTGCGCCGTGCGGAGGAGCTGGCAGCGCAGGAGCTCCCGGAAGCCGCCCTGACCGCCGCCTATGCCGCGCAGGATGCCGTGCTCACGCGCGTCACTGAGCTCATGACAGCCGAAATCCGCACGCGGCAGCTGCATGCCGAGGTAATGCAGGCGCTCGAATCGGCGCAGACAGTCCTCCTGGAGCGATCGACCGTGTTCTGCTTTGCGCAGACCCGCACGGGCGTTCCGGCAGAAAAGGAAATTCCCGATCTTCCGCACTATTTCCGCGGTGACTGGGAGACACTCGAGCAGGAACTCCATCTGCTTTCACAGCTCCCCGCCGATCCGCTTGACTGCGATCCGCAGTCGCTTGCCGATCAGCTCGACCGCCTGAACGATTGGCAGAGCCGGTTCGCACGCGCACACGCCTGTGCAGTGAGCCGCATCCATAACGAGCTGCTCCGGCAGGAAACCGGGCGGCTGCTCGCGAAGCGCTGGATGGCGCAGGGCTACCGGCTTCTGCCGCTGACTGCGGAGGAACGTGCGGTATCCCCGCTGGATTCGCTGATCCTGCGGCTCGGGCATCCCGAAACGGGGGCAGAGCTGGAATTCCGGCTCAATGCCGTTCAGGATGCGGACGGGAACATCGCCATGCAGATCCTCACGGAGGATCACACGCCGTATCCCGGCACGGATGCGCAGATCGAAGCGGCGCGGCAATCCGTCCGCGAGGACACCTGCGACGCGATCCGGGAAAGCGGCATCGGGCAGGGGATGCAGCTGCGGCAGCGCTGCCGCAATCCCGGTGTACGGGATGACTTTCAACGACCATAAGGACAGGTGAAACCGCCATGAATTCGATTTTCCGGAACGTCTCCACCAGAATGTTCAGCATCTCGGGCGAGCTGAGTGATGTGTTCGCACTCCCGAACGGCTGGAACGTCAATTTTGAGGAGCTGCTGATGCTGCACATGGAGCAGCTCGGCTTTGAAAGCGTCGTATTCTGCTCGACGCAGCGGGAGATGTTCTATGCGCTGAATCCGGCAGGTGCCGCAGCGCTGGAAATCCTGAAAGGCGACAAGAAACCGGAGCCTAAGCCCGCCGCCCCCGCGCAGGATACGATGGGCTACGACTGGCTGCTGGAGGAGGACGCGCCGCCCGCCCCGGCTGCCCCGCAAAAGCCCGAAAAGCCCCTGCGCATGACCTGTCAGGTGCGGGCGGATCAGCTCTCGGTCTGCACGGACCGGTTCATGCGGGATATGACCGGTTCCCGTGTGCTGGTGTTCACCAGTCTTGAGGATCTGGGAAAAATGAGCAGCTCTCCGATCGGCAGACGGCTTCTGGAATGTTTTGAGGCGTGGAAGGGACTACCCAACGAGAACCGGAATATCTGCATCTTCCTCTCGCGCACATTGAGCAGCGAGGAGCTGCAAAGCAAGCTGCGCGACAGCCGTGCAGGCGTGCTGGAATCGCTGTTTCTCAGGGGGCAGGCGTTCAACCCGCACGCCAGCCTGACTGTGGGGATGCCGATGCACGATGAAATCGCGAATCTGCTGGAGATCCTGCGCATCAAGGGCGTCCCTGTGAGCAGTCCTGACGGCACAGCATCGAGGATCCGGCTGCGGTTCGACCGCCGGCAGATGCAGAGTCTCGTGCGGATGCTGGGCTTTCTGGCACGCGAGAACGGTCTGACCCAGCTCAAGCAGATCAAGGAGATTCTGGAGGATTTCCTGCGCACGGCGGACACGCCCCTGCTCACCGCCGATGTGATCCGGGGATTCTTCCCCGGAGGGGCAAGCATCCCGGGCGAGGAGGATCCTCTGGAAATTCTGCGCACCCGCGAGGGCTGGGAGCCGGCGTATCATATCCTCGACAGCTTTGTCTCGAATCACCGCGCATTTTACGGCACGCAGCAGGAGCCGGAGCTCACCGTTCCGGCGGTTCTGCGTTTCGAGGGGGCACCTGCGGAGGATCACCGTGCGAAGGTGCCGAATTTCGTCCTGCAGGGACCGCCCGGTGTCGGAAAGACCGAGATCGCCGGGCTGATCGGCAGGATCCTCCAGCGGGAGGGCATCCTGCGCTCCGGGCATACCGTGGTCGGCTCCCGCGACAAGCTGGTGGGCGAATACGTCGGCTCGACCGCAATCCGCACCGCCGCCATGATCGAGGAGGCGCAGGAGGGAGTGCTCCTCGTGGACGAGGTCTATTCCATCGCTGAAAAGCCGGAGCAGGGAATTTCCTACTGCGACGAGGTATTCAACACGATCGTCGCCGCGATGACGAATCCGCGCTATCATTTCTGCGTGATCTTCGCGGGCTACGCCGACCGGATGCACGAGGTCTGGGAGATGAACGAGGGACTGTATTCCCGCTTCGGTGCGTCGAATATTATCACGCTCCGCGGCTACGAGCCGCCCCTGCTCCAGAAAATCTTCGAGAGCCGCTTCGGGCATCCGGAGGGTGCCAGCGGGCAGATCACGCGCCTGTCGGAGGATGTGTGCGCGGGACTTCCCGTATTCTTCGCGAATTTCTACGCCGACCGCGACCGGAAGCAGTTCGGCAATGCCCGTGACGTCAACAATCTCGCCGCCGATGTCAAGCGTGCGGCTGTCTACCGGCATCTGCTTGCCTTGCAGAAGATGGACACCCCGCCGACCGACGAGGAGCGCCTGACCGTGACGGTGGAGCGCTCCGATTTCGAGGAACGCGCTGCCCTGTTTGAGAAGCGCGGCAGCACGGCGGCGGACATCTTCCAAAAGCTCGATGCCTACGAGGGGCTGGAATTTCTCGCGGAGATGTTCAGCGACCAGCTCGCCCTGCGCGTGGAATGTGAGGAAAAGGGCATCCCGTACCCCGGACCGTCCCACATGATCTGGGCGGGCAATCCCGGCACGGGCAAATCGACCGCCGCGCAGCTCACGGCGGAGCTCTACCACAGTCTCGGCATCCTCGGCGGCACCGCGCCGATCTGCGTGGATGCCTCGGAGCTTGTGAGCCAGTATGCGGGCGGGAGTGCGGAGAACATCCGCAAAAAGCTGGACGAGGCGTGTCAGAAGAACGCCGTTCTCGTGATCGAGGAGGCGTATCAGCTTCTGGAGCGCGGCGGGAGCGATGCGATTCACGCGCTGCTCCACCGCATGGAAACCGACCGCCGGAGCTTCAACCTGATTTTGATCCTGTACAAGGACAAGGTGCAGGAATTCCTGAGCCGCAATGCGGGGCTGGCATCGCGCCTGAAAATCTACGAATTCCCGGACTACACCGCGCAGCAGCTCCTGTCGATCTTCCTGCGCATGTGCGGGAGCGCGAAGGACACCATCGATGATGCGGGCAGGGAACGGGTGCGCCAGCTGCTGGAAACGCTGTACCGCAGCGGCAGATCCCGGCAGGGGAATGCCCGTCTTGTGCGGCAGCTTTACGAGGAGATGCAGAAGCGCCGGTACCGACGGGTGCTCGGCGGGCTGGCAGTCTCCCTCTACGGTGCGGATACCCCGCAGAACCGCAGTCTTGCGGCAGCGGCGCGGGCGATGCACACGGTGACCGTACCGGATACGGTCTATGCATTTACGGCAGCAGATGTGCCGGAGGAGGTATGAGTCATGGCATTTTCGGAAAAGATCAAGGGAACAGCGGATGCGCCGCTGCAATGCGGCATCTGCCGGCAGCTCATACCGGACGGCAGACGCATCCTGAGCGAGGATTACGAATGCGACGCGCCCATCTGCAAGAGCTGCTATCAGCAGTATTTCATGAACAGCAAGCAGGGGCTGGACATCGGAATCACGGATGATACCGACCGTTCGCCCGTGCGTTACCGGCGGGCAGATCCGCTGGAATATGACCCGGTCTTCCGGCGGGAGGAGCCGCCGTGCGGGTTTGAATACCCGTTTCCGGAGTGCCTCATCGAGCAGACGATCCGCGATACCGTGTTCTGGGTGCTGTTCTGCATCGCGGTGCGGCTGTTCCTGTACCTGACAGGCAGCCCGAGCTATGAGGGAACGCTGGAAGACAGCAGCCTGAGTGCGCAGCTGCTGGATCTGCTGATTCCGGCAGGCTCGCTGATCTGGGCGATGCGGTATCTGTACCAGCTTGTGCAGGGGATGCTGTACGGTATGGGCTATCTGCGGCAGTTTGTGCTGCTCGGCGCCATGATCGTGCAGGCAGTCCTCGCATGGCTGGCGGCAGCGGGAATGATTATCTGGTAGGAGGAAACACTATGCCAATCAAGAAATTCATGCAGAATCTGGTTCGTCCGTCTGCACAGGAAGCAGAACTGCAAACCGTCTCCGTCGCGCTCATGGGCGGCTCGGCATCGGGTAAGACTTCATTTTTCCAGGGAATCATGGAATCGATGGTCAATAAAAGCGTCCAGCTCGGCGGCGGCGATACGCTGCTGATCGAGCCGATCAAGGTCAGCCGCGGCGTGAGTCCCGCGATGGAATCGCGTGAGGTGCAGGAGCAGGTTCTGATCTCCGCGCCGCCGGAGCAGACCGCGCAGCCGGGCGCGTCGATTTTCAGCCAGATGATGAGCTATGCGAGCAGCTACGGCGCGATGCCGGAGTACGGCGGCTATGCACAGACCTCCGAAAAGAACGCGGATCCCGTGGCATACCGTGACATCGAAGCCATCTCCGACCAGGACAGGCTCTCGGAAAGCCTGAAGCTTGCCGATCAGCTTCGGAAGATGTTCACCATCAACGCGGCAGACGGCTTTCAGGCGCCGACCGCGACCGTCCGCTATGTGGAGATCACCTTCCGTGTGCTGATGAACGACAAGCCAAAGTGCCTGCTGACGATCACGGACTATGCGGGCGAGCTGCTCGACAATGCGTCGGCGGAGTTCAATTCGCACATGGTTGACATCCTGAGCCGCTACCTCAAGCGCTGTGATGCGCTGATCCTGCTGGCGAATGCACGTGCGCTCAACGGTCTGATCGAGACGACCTACAACGCCGAGCAGTGCATGTTCAAGGAGCAGCTCACGCGCCAGACGCTCTCCGCAGATAATGTCTGTGCCGTCATCCGGTCGATGCGCACCAAAAACATGACCCTCCTGCTGGCGCTGACCCAGACCGACAGCCCGCAGATCGACGACCGGATCAGCCGCAACAGCTTCACCCGCGCCCAGCGCGACCTGCGCACCTGCATCTACGAGATCGCCTTCAGCGCCGCCCATGCGCGGAACTGGAGCTACGGCAGCATCCCCGTGACCGTTGTCGGCAGAAAGCGCGGCGGAGCGCCGAATGTGGATGATATGAACCGCATCCTCAATGACGCCGTCCTGCGGCAGGAGAATGTGGATACCTCGATCCTGTTCTGCCTGTACAATGCGCTGATGGCGCAGATGATGGACATGCAGAAGGAGAAGGCAGAGCTGGAAAAGCCCCTGATGATCCTCACGCCCGAGCAGAACAACCGCCTGCATCAGCTTCGTGCCCAGCTTCGGACGATGGGCGAGCTGCGTGCGGCGCTCAGCGGGCGCGACGGGCTGTTCTCCGCGGTATTCGAGCCGCATTTCGCCCTGGAGGTTGCATCCGAGACGGGCGAGGTGCGCGTCATGCGTTCGGCGGGCGCAAAACGCTGATGCTGCGCATTACAGTGCTGTCCGGTGAGAACGCGCATCCGCGCGTCATGCTCGCGGCGCTCACCGAAACAGCCGTCCGGCACACCCTGATCCGCCACGACCGCGAGATCATTGCAACGATGCGCGAGCGCGGCAGCGAGATTGTCCCCGAGGCGGAGGATGCCAGAGCCGCGCTGATCGCCTCGAACCGGGCATTGGAGTATACGCTGGAAAAGGCGATGCGCAGCCCGGAGCAGATTGCCCCGGAAATGGAGCTCTGCATCCGTTCGGAGGATACCTACTGCGGGCGGCTGCGGTTCTACTGCCCGCCGCCGGAGACATTTCTGGAATCGCCGCCGGAGACGGATGCGTTTCTGCTGATTGTCTCGCCGGGAGCGCCGATGCTGGTGTATCCGTACATTTTCCGGCAGGTCGAGGAGGACAAGACGCTGCCGGTCTGCACGGCGCTGCTGTGTACCGCGCCCCCCGCAGAGAATTCGGAGCCGGGCATCTCGCTGCAGAACATCGCGCCGGATCTGACGGAATGTGTGTTCGGCATGAACAAGAGTGTACGGTATTATCATCCGTGCGGCTTTGCGCCGGATGGGAAGATCTGTTCGCCGGAGAATGCGTCCCCCTGCGGTGCGGGGGAGATCTTCTGGGATCTGGTGCGCTTCACCGCCCGGAACCGCCGGGATGCGCTGGAAAAGAAGATCCGCACTCTCCGCCAGACCATCATGCACCGCAACAGCGTCTACCAATCCGGCTCACAGCGCCGCCGTCTGGAGCTTGCACAGGCACGCGCCGCCTATGCGGAGGCGGTAAAGCAGCTCTATGAAGCACAGATGCTGCTGGCGGCAGAATCCGGAATAAACCTGCGAAAGGAGTGATCCCATGAAGCTGGACTACATGGTCTACGGCCGCGGTCAGGAGCAGACAGCAGGCTTTGCCCTCCAGGCAGCGCCGGCGTATGTGCGGCAGGAGCTTCTGCTGAACCTGAGCGAATTCCTGGAAATGGGCGATGAGCGCCTGCAAGCGGAATTTCCGCCGGAGATCGCGGAACACCCGGATGACCCGTGGGCGGATACCTGGCTGTTTGTCTGCCAGCCGCCGCCGTCGTGCTGTGCGCTGGTGCGGATGATCCGCGCCGAGGGCGATGCACCGGGCGAATACCTCCGCGAGGTGCGCGGCAAGACCGTGTGGTCGCTGGAGGGCTGGTGTGCGCCGTTCGAGCTGCGCGAACAATTTTTCGCGCTCATCCCGTCGATTCTGCTGCAAATGCGTGAGGAGCCGGGGTCACTCTACAACCGCAGCCGCCGCAGGGAAATTGCTCAGCAAAGCGATTTGCCCGACCGCCTGGTCTACAACCCCTACGGGGAGATGCCGCCCCCTGCATCGCCGGGTCCCGCATGGGATGCGCTCTGCCGGAGCATCCGGTACGCGCCGCAGCCGTTCCCGTTCCTGTACGGACCGCTGGCGGCATACTATGCGCAGAAAATCGGCAGACAGTACCATGTCAGTCACGTCTTTCCGTCTGCCGGAACACTGACATTCCCGGAGCCTGCCGGGGATGCACTGGCATCGATGGAATATGCCGCCCTGCGAGAAACGGCAGGACAGCGGCATATCTACCAGCTCAGACTGCACAGTGATCGGCGGGAAGTGACGCGCCGCTGGGGGCTCTGCGAGAATGACAAGCACTATCAGGAGGATGCCTTCACCGGTGCGCCGCAGCCGGCAGATTCGGAGGAGGGGATCCTTATGGCAGAGCTGCTGGCAGAATCCGAGCTGATCCGCGATTTCGCCAACCGGATGGGATGGCAGACTTATCCGCAGACCGCGCCGGTGAATCAGCGGTACCAGTATATCAAGGAGGAATGACGGATGGATCACAAGGCATTTTCAGTCTGTCTGGAGTCGCTCCACCTGCCCGTCGAGGATGCCGGACACATCCTGGGGGCGGAGAGTCTGCGGCTCATCCGGGGCATGCACCGGTTTTTCCGGGAAAAGCTCGTTTCCTCGAATAACGCCTTCCGCACGGCAGAGCTGCTCGATCAGAGCGTATTCTGCTGCATCCTGCCGGAGGGCATGGTGATGCTCCGCTGCGCCGCGGATGCATCGGAACGCACGATCGCGCTCGACGGCTTCCTCGTGATGCAGGAACATCTCCGCACCGCATGGCAGCTCTCACGCTGGAAGCTCCTGTTCGTATGCGCGGCAGGCTGGGAACGGATGGGGCAGGTGTGCCTCACACAGGGGGAGATCGAGCAGATCGCCATGTCCCTGAAAGCGCCGCCCGCTTTGCAGGCGAAGCTCATGGATGCAAGCCGCCGGATGCTGGCAGCGCCTGCGCCGTTCAGCTTTGCGGTGACGGGCTACCCGCTGTATGAGCTGCCGGTGCGTTTTCCCGGTGCCGCCGACCCGGAAGCCGCCGAGGCGGAGCAGCGCGGCGAAATCCTCCTCTTGCCCGAGCAGGCAGCCGCCCTGACAGCGCGGTATCAGCAGGATCATTCCGTCCTGAAAAGCCTGCGCCTGCACTGCGGGAGCAGGAAGCAGTACCAGACGCTGCGGCAGAAAAATACCGCCGCCTTCGAGGACAGCATGGCAATCCACAAGAGCGTGCGGGAGGAATTATCAGCCTATGCCGGGGAGGACATCTGGTATTATTCGGTGCAGGTGCGTGCGGAGCTGCGGTATATCCGGGCGCTGCGTGCCTCGGCATCCGACAAGCTCTGCGCGGGCACGATCCCGTTTGCGGAGCTTGTCACGGAAACGGATGCCTTCACCGACGGGCTGCATAAGTGGCTGGAGCTCCTGAAGCAGAACCCCGATCCGCCCCCGAAGCACCCCGACAAGCCCCATGATCCCCCCAAGGGCGGCTTTCTGCGCGGACTGTTCTCGAAAAAATAGCTGTCTGAGCGATTGCGATGCAGAATATAGATTTTGTACATTCTCTCCAGATCCCGGCATGTTCGCTTGTGGATTCCTCCAAAAAAACGCATCCGGGCGCGGGAGCTGTTACAAAGCGCAGCATCTGTCCGTTATATAGGACAGAAGGCGACATGACAAGCCCTTTGAGAGGAGGATGTATTATGAAACAGAACACAAAAATCCTGACCGCACTCTGTACAGCCGGCGCGATGCTGTGCAGCATGTTCCCGCTGAACGCTGCCGCAAATACGACGCGAACCAATAACGGGGGCTATTCCTATTTCTACAACGGCGATTTTGCCGTGATCCGCGTCGCGGACGGCTACACGCTGGTCAAATCGCTGGATTACGCGCATTATCCGATCGATTACCGCGGGCTGCTGCTCCTGACCGATGAGGTGAATTCTGCGCTCCCGGAGGGCACTCCGCCGGTGCAGCGCGGCGATCTGATCCGCATCCCGGACACGTCCGCACTCGGTCACTGTCTCGATGCATCACAGCCCGACGATGTGAACGGCTATCAGGTGCAGAGCATCCGGAAGTTCGGCAAGAGCAACAACCGGCTCCTGTCTGTCCGCGGCACGGCGGAGAAGATCGGAACGGTGTTCGATGACCCGCAGTACGAATTTTTCCGCTACGACGGCATTTCGGAGAGCAAGGATATCGACGGGCGCATCGCGCAGGTCGCCTCGTTCAGCACCCGCGACTGGGAAAACGATTCGTATCACAGCGCCATGCTCCCGCTTGCCGTCGCGGACGGCACGGGTTTCGAGTGGGAGGCGCATGAGAAGGGCGAATGGGTCTGGATGCTGACATGCGAGGGCGTGCCGCTGTTCCCGGCGGAATCGCCCGCATGCACCTTTGCCGCAGTCATTGCCGTGACGGAGGATCAGTATCTCCTGAGCGATTGGAACGTCCTGAACAAATCGGACGTGCAGCGCCTTGCAGGTGCGGAAACATCGCTCAAATGCGGCGATATGGTGCGCTATCACGCGGACACGGTTCTCCAGAGCCTGCCGGGTGAGCCGCAGTTCGGGGAGAACGGCGTGATCGAATATTTCGCGCGAGCCGAGCGGTTCTACGTCAGCGACAAGCAGTATGCGATGCTGCTCGTCACCGGGAATGATGCCGGCAAGGTGATGCTGGAGGATGAGGAGGGCAATGCGTATACCTACGACTGCGGCTATGACTGGCGCACACAGGTCGCGTGCTTTGCCGATGCCGAGGGAATCAGCCCCTCCGACTGCAAGCCGGGTGAGATCTACCGGTTTGTGATGAACGGCGATACCCCGATGCTCCCGCTGACGCGGATCGGCGTCAAGGGCGAGGAGCAGACCCCGCAGCATGCCATGATCGTGGAATCCGTCCGTGCCGACCGCAGCATTTTGCAGACGCACAGCCTGACACCCCATTTCGGGACATTCGTGGATACCGGTTATCATGACGAGCCGTTTTCCGTGTCCACGGCGGATCTGGTCGCATGCCTCGGCGATTACCCGAAGGCGGGCGACATCCTGCATGTGAAGGATGATTCCAGGCTGGGCATCATGACAACCTGCCTTGCCAACGCAGTCAATACCGGTGATCTGCACACCTACGGCGGTGAGCCCTTTGAGGAGGGCATGATCGTGTGCAGCGGCAATATTCTGGAGCAATTTGAACCGAAGGAGTTCACCGTTACGATCGACTCTGAGGGACTCTGGACGATGCCGCAGGGCGCGTACACGAACTACTACCTCTGCTGGAACGCGGCGTGGCGCAGCGTCAAGACCGGAGATACCGTGAAATTCGCGATGTACTACACCCACCCGGTATTCCCGGTCATGGAGACATCCGGCGACCGATCGCTCCTGCTGACCGTTGAGAGCGTGAACGACGAGGAATGCATCCTGCGCAGCGGCAGAACAGCGCTCCGCCTGCCGATAGCCACGCTGACAGCATGTCTCGGCGGTGCGCCGAAGCTGGGGGATGTGCTGGAATTCTCGCCGGATGCGCATCTGATCTGGGATCATGCCTCGAACGCGCTCCAGAATGGATCCCTCTACAAGACCGAGCCCGAGGAGGGGATGGTCAGGCGCCTTGCCAATGTGATCGAATCCGGCGAAACGGTCGATTACCGCGTACTTTCCGCGAATGTGCAGCAGGGAAATGACCTGCCGGTGGTGGATATGTGGTATCAGAACTACGTGTTCATTTACTGGTGCTACGATGCCTCCGCCTATCCGGAGACAGCCGCCCTCGACTGGGAGGGGCTGGGCAAGAACGACACGGTGGTATTCGGCGCCTATCAGGGACAGCCGATGATCCCGCTGCGCATCGCGGATTACGTAACGGGCGACCTGGACAATTCCGGCTCGCTGGATATTCTGGACGCGATCCTGCTGAACAAGGCGGTGCTCGGCATCAGCGACATCTCCGCCCGCGCCCGCAAGGCAGGTGACTGCGACGGCAACGGCAAGACCGATTCCGCCGACTGTCTGGCGCTTCTGAAGCAGATTCTGGATGCGGCATAAAAAATCCCCTGCGAAAGCAGTAAGGAGATTCCGCTTGAGGTCACATCCTGACAGCAATACGGAATGTCAGCCGAGTCTGATGCAATAGATCTGAATGCCGCAAGCGCTTGTTTGCGGCATTTCTATTGATGTGACTGCCGTTTTACGGTACAATTGTTACAAGAATGACCGTCCGATTTTCGGCGTGACCGCAGCGCTCGATGCCGCCGAAGCGGAACGGCACCTGCGATGCGGGCAGGTGCAAGAATACATGGGTAAAGTGTGCAGTGCCGTTCACATCTTGACAGCTGCGAAGAATCATGCTAAAATGATATGGGGCAGAGTTAAGACAATACCGCACAAAGGACAGCACGCCGTCAGGCAGTCTTTGTGCGGTGATGCCTTAAGGAAACCTCTAAAAACTATGTTTTTAGAGGTGGGGGTGTGGGGCGAAACCCCACACATAGCCCTTTTGCTTTTCGCAGAAAAGCAAAAGGGGAGGTTTTTAGAGATGCCCTTAAGAATTATGTGGAAAACCGATTTCTGTGATATTTACTTTGAGATCGAAAACGGCGTGCTGACAAAATGCAGGGTGTCAAAGCTTGTCACCGATATTACGATCCCCGACGGAGTCACCGCGATTGGAGATGAGGCGTTTTCCTTTTTGTCGATGATACGAAACGTCTATATTCCCGACGGAGTCACCGCAATCGGCAAAAGGCTTTTTTCTATTGTATGTCCCTGGACAGCATCAGACTTCCTGAAACCGTTTCTGAACTGCCGGAAAGAATGTGTTGCCACTGTTATTCTCTTAAAGAGATCAACATCCCCGCCAATGTCAGGATCATAGGTGATAATTGTTTTGAAGACTGCCAAAAGCTCCGCAATGTGATGATCTCTCCCGGTGTGGAGCGTATCGAGTGGTGCGGCTTTGAGAAATGCAGAGAGCTCAGATCTGTTTTCATTCCAGATACTGTCACTTTCATCGATCGCAGTGCTTTTTCAGAATGTACTCTGCTTACGGAACTTCACTGGGAGGGAAAAGTCCATGCAGTAGAGCTGAGACTGGAAAGCCATCGTGATCTCAGTCAAGCCATTTTTATGCTGAACCGTAATACTCTGACTGACAGCTTTGACATCGGACTCAAGTATCTCATCATCCTCGGAGTGTACCGTGAAACAGAATCCAGCGACGCATTTGCCTTCATCAAGAAGAACTACATCAAGATGGCACGGCATTTCATCGAAAATGACTGCGTGGAAAATCTGACCCTCCTCGCGCAGTACAGTGAATTTACGAGCAGAAAACGGCTGAATGAGCTGATCAGGCTTGCGGAGCAGTACGAGAATCAAAGGATCTGCGATCTCCTCATCGGGATGAAGTGAGGGACGGCGGGTGTGTAACAAATCCCTCTGATTCTGGCACTAACAACTATAGCCCCGAAAAAGGAGCGAAACATACATAATGACAGCCGCCAGATTCACAGGCTTCTGCTGTGATCAACGGTCAATTAAATAATAAGGAGAAGGAAGATTATGAAAGCCAAAATGAGAACTAACACAGACCCTATCGAGGAGATGACCGAAATGTCCCCCAGCACAACTGAAGAGACTGAGGGCGACAGCATCCTCCTTGACCGCAATACCTACAAGTCAATCAAGAAGATGGACAGGGCATCGTTGGAGGCTCTGGTTCAGGACATCTACGATAGCGGGCGGAAGAAGGGGCTGGAGGAGACTGCGGCAAAGCAAGAGGATGCCCGCACTGTGGACTATGAGAAGCTGCGCGAGGAGATCCGCGGCATATCCGGCATCGGTGAAAAACGCGCGGACAGTATCATGGAGATCGTAAGAAAGTATATCCAGAAATGACACCAATCCTCACGCAGGCTATCGGATTTGTCGCAGTTGCGGCGTTTATTCTGTCCTATCAGATCAAATCCAACCGCTGGCTGTTTCTGCTTCAGATTGTCGGATTGGCGCTGTTCTGCTTGCAGTTTTTCCTGCTGGATGCATTCAGCGGCTGTCTGAGTCTGGCAGTGAATATGCTTCGGAACGCACTGATGCTGAAATACAATGACTGGAGATGGGTGCGCTGGAGAGGCTGTCCGGTTATCATCGCGCTTCTGTTTACAGTGATTCTTGTCCTTACGTGGAATGGGCCTGTCAGCCTGCTTGCATATACCGCATCGGTGTCCAGCACATTTGTATACTGGACAAACAGCCCCCGGAATATCCGCCTTGTGAACCTCACCTGTGCATCCCCTTGCTGGCTGATCTATGACATCATCGTACATTCATGGGGCGGACTGCTGAGTGAAGCTATCACGATCGTGTCCATTCTGATCTCCATTTTCAGGTTTGGCTGGAAGGGACTGGAACATGACAGCGTGAATTGCGTGAGAAAATGTTCCAAAACCCATTGACAAACCACTGTCCACAACTTAAGGGGCTTGGGGCGTAAGCCCCAAAAAGGGGTATGGGGGCGAAGCCCCCATAAATAGCCCCCTCCCCTCCGGGCTCAGGCGGGACTGAGAGGCAAACCTGTCAGGTAATATTGATCACGACCCAGTCGTGTTCTTCATTCTGTTGCTGACGTTCATGGGATGAGCTCCGATCCGAACGGCACTGTTTGCTGTTGCAAGGCTTACTCCGCGTTCACGCCGTTGTTGGCATCAGCCTCGCCGGAACTGTTTGAAGGCGTCTGCATCTGTGTCGGGCTGCTGTCAGCGCTGCCAACATCCAGAATAATGCCGGAGCTGTCTCCTGCGATTGTATTCGGATACCTGCCGTCCCACTTCTGAAGCTGCTGATAATACAGCACATTCTTAGACAGCGAGTTGTTCAGGAGCGCGTTCGCTTCCGCCTGAGCCTCTGCTTTCAGCTTAATGGCTTCTGCTTCTGCCTCTGCCTTCAGGCGAATCGCCTCCGCTTCTGCCTGGGCAGCAATCCGTTTCTCGGCTGCCTGCGCCTCGGCATCAATGACCTTCTTATCCTTTTCCGTCTGCGCCTTGATTTTATTCTGTTCAGCGATCTGCTTTGCTTCAATTGCGGCATCAAATTCTGCTGAGAAGCTGAAGTTGACGATATTGAATTCATCGACAATGATGCCGTAATTGGAAACCTTTTCACTCAGCCCGTCGCTGATCGCCACACTGACAGCACTTCGGTTGGAAATCAGCTGTTCAGCGGAATACTGCGCCATAACGGACTTGATTACCTCCTGTACTGCAGGCTGGAGAAGAGTGTCTGCATAATTCTTGCCGACATTCTGATACATGGTAGCAGAACGCTCCGCTGCAAGGTGATAGTTGACAGTCACATCAGATGTAATTGCCTGCAGGTCTTTAGAGGTAGCATATGCTTCCGCGTCGAGCTTCTGCACCATGTTAGACATGCTGACGACACTGACAATAAAGGGTGTTTTGAAATTCAGACCCTCCGACATTGTTTTACCGGTTACTTTTCCCATGTTCAATACAACGCCGGTGCTTCCGACAGGAACAGTGGCTACGGAGCTGATTCCCAGCAGGATGACTCCAATGCCGGCGACAATACCGACAGCTAATTTTTTTGCTATTTTTCCATCGCTCATATGATTCGCACCTTTCTGATGTATGGTTCTTTGCATAACCATGCTTTCGTTTATCACGCATTTCCCGAGGGTCAGGTTCATTATACCATACCATTACGGAAAAGTCAATGGTTTCATTTTGAAAACGTCTTTGCAGGTTTCCACAGGATCCGGGATAGACGCGAACGGGAATCCCCCTGCATTTTGCCGGTAATCAATCGCATGTGAACACCATGCTCAGCTGATACAGGATCTCACTGAAATACCGGTCTCTGAGCTCCTTCACGGTCATGCGCTCCCCGGCGGGCAGCCTGTAGAAATACAGCTTATCGATTGTCACGTCAACCTCTGCGCTCCTGAATACCTCCACGCTCATGCCCGAATGTGTCAGAACAGCCCGGATGCCGCTGTTTCGTGTGAAAATATCCTCACGGAGAAAATCGTCGATCATTGCGCCGTCTCCCGCAGTACCCTTGCTCCAGCCGATCTTGTTCATGGCACCAGCAAGCTCGGTGCTTTTGATGGTCTGACCCTTGAAACGTTCGATGTAGTCTCCGGATTGCTCCTCGTCTGTCGGTTTGAATACATTTCTGTCAAGCTGCACAAACGGCTGTAGAATCTCATAGTCTTTGAGCTGCTGCTTCCATGCAGAAAGCGCCTCGGCACTAAGTTCCACCGGATGTACAAGCCCGATCTGTGCATGTTCCGGCAGGGCGAAAGCTTCGTCATTTGCGGTGGTGAAGCTGCCGTCATCCAGATAGCGGAAGCTCGTTTCCAGCTTGTCATCCTGATAAATTCCCCAGATCAGACCGATCGCGAAACGGTGCATGATCGGGTTTGCCACAAACAGCTTGTTCCAGTTCTGGGATGTCCATGTTCGTCCGGTGCGCATCGTGTTTTCAAGGCGCACCCGCTGCGCTGTGACGACAGTTTTCATCAGCTTTTTCATGGCAGTGAATTCCTTGTATGCTGCGTCTGCCTTCGACTTGTCGTCACCGGCTGCGGGCTTTGGCATAGACTTCAATTTCTTATCATCGCAGTAGATCTCAGGCTCCAGCTTCGGGGAAATATATACCTTGAACTGCCTGCTGCCGTAGTCGAATATGCGGCACATCTGCTCGTCGAAATCCAGATCAGGCACCATCAGATCGGCAAATTCCTCCTTGCTGATGCCCAGCTTTTCGGAAGCGCATAACAACGCATCCGCAGAAGCCTTCCGTATCGAATTGAACCGGTGCTTGCGGGACATCTTCTCGACCTTCATGATATACTCGCTGCTGCCGTTGAGCAAAATTGCATGGGGAATTTCCTTTGCAAGACCGCCTTTCTGCATCAGCGGCCAGTGTGCCATCAGCTCATCAAGCAGATCCATCGCCTGTTTGCCGCCATAGACGCTTGCAAAGTACAGCACCCATTTGTACTTCGCCTGCGCATTGAGTGTATTGGCATACGCAAACCCATCCCGCTGAAAGAACTCGACCCATTCGGATTTGACCTCCGGCGGCGTCGTGAGCCACCGTTCAAGTGCTTCATTGGCAAGCCTGCAAACGTCCTCCGGCACAAGCGCCGCGGCGATCACATCCGCACTGGGATCCTTGAGTCCCACGGAGTTTGCAAAGCACAGCATCAGGGCTTTCAGCCAGCTTTCATCGGCTTCGGTGCCGTCCGTTTTATGGACGGGCGTGAACGGCTTCTGGAACAGCCAGTCCAGCCTGGCAGCTTTCTTACCCTTGGTCATCTCTTTTACAATGTCCCCCGCAGAAGCCGTTTCTCCGGTGTTGTCCTCACCCGAAACCACCGCAAGCATACTGCCGATGCGTGCTTTCAGCTTGTCGGTCTTTTCGGCGGAAAGCGCATCTTTCAGAGCGGGGATGTATGCCTTCGCTCCCTGCCGTTCGATGATTGTCAGTGCGAGATCTCTTGCGGAGGACTTCTTCGATTGCAGCAAATTCTGGATATCGTCGCTCCATTCCGGGTGCCTGACGGCAATTTCAGCGATGCTCTCACTGACCGCTTTTGCGCTGTCTCCGGCAAGGGCGAGGATGTGTGGACGGTACTTGTTCTCGTCATTTTTAAAAAGCGTCAGCGCGATGCTTTTCGCAGTCGCATTGCATTTTGTGATATCCGCAGCAGCGATCTCATCCGTGTGACCCGAAAAGCTGTCAATGTATCGTTCCTGATCTGAGGGGATCGGGCTGTACTGATCCATCATATTTCCGCAGATATCGAGTGCCTGCATGATCGTTAAACCTACACCAAGCATTCTGTCTGCGATGTCTGTGATATAGTGTCTGCCAAATCCTGCAATCTCGTCCAGATGATAGCTGTATGTTCCCACACTGCCGCCAAGCACGACGATACAGCGTGTGATGAAGTCGTCCTCTCCGAAATGTTCGATATAATTACTTTGGGCAGGCGAGTGATAATCCAGTTTTGTGCTTTTTACGATGGGATACACTTCGTCAAAGGCAATATCCCCATGAAGAAAGGCTTTGATCTTGTCCTGTTCCGGATAGAATGCGGCGACGGTTCCGGCTGTTCGTTCCCTGGCGAGATCCCTGAAATCCTCATCGTCCATGACCTCATCGGGCTTGACAGCTTTGAGGGCATTGTACATCTTCGCCATCTCATCAACATGCTGCTGGAGCATCATGGCTTTGAATAATTCGGTCTGCATGTTTGCGGCGGACTGTAAAATGAGTTCCTGACAATCGCGGCGTCTGAGAATTTCAAACAGAATGTCCTGCGTGAACGTGCCGTCCACAGCAAAAAGTGCATCCAGCGCCCGTTCGGGGAATTTCAGAAACAGGGAAATGTGATTACAGATACCGATTGCTTTTTTTGCCGCATATTGCATGAAATGCGACTTCAACTGCGCATCAAAACAGCTTGCAGGTGCCAGAGCCGTGAGAAGATGGATATGATCCTTCTCGATATTGCTTTGCATCAGATGCCTGATGATGGATACTGCTCTCTGCGCTTCCTCTGACAGCGTTTCACCCTCGGGCAGCGGCATATATTCCAGCGCATTCGCACACAGCATGAGCTTTATGAAAGGACATTTGTCCGATGTCAGTTCCGCCGCTTCCAGATAGGGAACGGGCTCCGTCGGAAGATTGGCATTATGAAAGCCTTTCCTATGCGAAAGCACGCCATAGTGTAACGCCAATGCGCGTGTCTGTGCTTCGTTGCCCCAGACCTCTTGCATGGCGTCATCTATCAGCTTGGTAAAGCTCTCAATTTTCATGCCGGGTATCTCAAGGAACAGCAGTCTGATCAGGTCAGATGCGTCTGCATCCAGCAGCTGATAGCACATCAGGATGACCCTGCGGTAAAGCTCGTCACTGCCGTGAGATACTACATCCTTCTTGAAGGCAGTATCAAAGTCCTGTATTATTTTAGGTTCGTTCTTGATTTTCTGTATTGTTAGCTTTTGCAAAAGAGCCAAATCACGCTCCTTGCTGCTGTCCAGCCATGCAAGCGCAGTCTCTGCTGTCTGCTTGTCAAAGCCGGAATCCAGCATGGATTTCTCAAGATTCGGGAACTGTATTGCCAATTTCATCAGATCCTTTCTTTTTCCCGTACCCCATCTCCGGTCGAGGCGAATATTCCTGTCATATCCGAGAATGTGCTTTCCGGCTGAGGTCACATAGGAGGATTCGATCAATGCCGCAGCGCAGACATTCACGAATCTGCTGACTGTTTTTCTGTTTCTTTCTGAAATAATAAAACAAACGAAACAATGAACATTACGAGTAATGCAGCTTCAAATACAGAGTTCATACTGGCGAATACTGCTGAATCATTCCACTGAATATAGACTGCCAGCTTTGCCAATATATCATAAAGAAAATGTAAAAGCATGGGGAGAATAATATTCCCTGAATTCAAATAAATGACTGCAAAAGTAAATCCGATTGCACCTGTTTGCAGAAAAGTATAGGTGTTCCACCCGGTAACCACATGAAGCAATCCGAAAAGCACAAAACTGATGAACGCATACAATATTTTTCGTCCAACATTCTTTTTTCCATAATGATATCCTTCGAGGATCAGAGCCCGGTAATTCAATTCTTCATAAAATCCGGTAGTGATTTGCTGCAGGAATACTTTACTGAAAAGGATTCCCGCCGATATTCCTGTGAAGGACTCAAAGCCCGCAGCAATACAAATGAAATCATAGACAAAGTACAGCAAAAAACCTATGCTTGACAGGAATGCGACCTTCGCATTGGAAAACGCAAGCAGTTCTTTCGGCGATTTACCATAAATCTTTTCAAACAGCAGCAGGATTGCAATACCAAAAAACAGTCTCAATATACTGCTAAATATGAACCAGGGAATTCCGCTCATAAAATTCATAACTGCGAGTGAAATGCCTACAAAAACAGCACCGATAATTATCCCTGACAGGATACCTATCCACTTTTTATCATTGAGTAATTTTGTCATTGTAACTGAACCTGCCTTTTCTAGTTTGATGAATCAGAATATAACCTGTTTTATGCATGAAAGCCGTATTTATGTTAGTAACAATTATAGCATAACATCGCTGCACTGTCAAGGCAAAACCGCACTGAGCCGGCAGGTAATAGACCTGATCTATTACCGGTTCTAAAAAAGCTCACATTGACATCCTCATTCTGCCTGTGCTATAATATAGAAAGTAATCGTCAGAGAAGAGGTTTGCCATGCAGTGTATCAGTGTCAATTACAAATATGCGGCGATCGCCGTCCGTCAGAAGCTGACATTCATGGCAGATGTGCAGCCGCGTTTTCTGCACGGGCTGTGCGGGCAGGATAATGCGGAATGTGTCCTGCTCTGCACCTGCAACCGGACTGAGGTCTATTTCCATGGCATCTCCGCACAGACTGTGCAGGCTGCACTTGCCGCATACGGTGAAATCGAGCCCTCCGAGCTGCTCCCGCATCTGCGGTTTTACACAGATGATAAGGCAATGCGGCACCTGTTCCGTGTGGCATGCGGCTTACATTCGATGTTGCTCGGTGAGGATGAAATTCTCCGCCAGACCAAGAACGCCTACCGCCTTGCCTGTGAATGCGGAACGGTGGGCTATACGCTGCATCAGGTCTTTCAGGCGGCAATCCGCTGCGCCAAGCGGATCAAAACCGAAACACCGCTCTCGGTGACACCGGTTTCCGTTGCCACGATTGCGGCAAATGAAGCCGTCCGGCATGGCAGGAGGATTCTCGTCATCGGTGCCACCGGCATGATCGGCATAAGCACCATGCGCAATCTGCTTGCCCACAGGGGCGTGGAAATCACGGCAACCCTGCGCAGCCACGGCAGCGATCTTCGGCTTTCCGACAGCCGCATTGCCATGCGCGATTATGCGGAACGCTATGCCCTCCTGAAAGATGCCGACTGCGTCATCAGCGCGACATCCAGCCCGCATTTTACCATCACGCTGCATGACCTGCGTGAGGTGCGGCTTCCGTCGCATCTGCACCTGATCGATCTGGCGGTGCCGCCGGATATTGACCCGGCAGTCATACAGCTTCCGGGCGTGACGCGGCAGGATCTGGATGCGCTTGCAAAGCTTGCCGCAGAGAATCAAAACGTGCGGACGGACAGCGCAGAGAAAGCATCGCACATCATTGCCGAGGAGCTGGATGCGCTGCAAAAGAAACTTGCCTTTCATGCGTTTCTCCCGGACATGGACGCCGTTTGCAGCCGCCTGCGGGAGCATCCGGAGCAGACCGTTTACCGGCTGAAATCACAGCTCGGCGCGGAAGAATTACAGAAGGTGCTGCATATTCTGGAGGCGCTGTAATGGGGTACTTTCCGTTTTTTATCGATATTGCCGGGAAATCCTGCGCGGTCATCGGCGGGGGGGGCGTGGCGCTGCGCAAGATCGAAAAGCTCCTGCCGTTCGGATGTGACATTACCGTGACCGCGCCGGACATCTGCCGCGAAATCCGTGCGCTTCCCGTCCGGTGCAATCACCGGGAATTTGTGCCGGAGGATCTGGAGGGTGCATTTCTCGCGATTGCCGCGACCAGTGACCATGCGCTGAATTCCCGGATCCATGCCCTTTGCAGCGAACAGAATATTCTCTGCAATGCCGTGGACGACCGCGAAAATTGTTCGTTTCTGTTTCCGGCGCTGGCGCAGAGCGGCGATCTTACCATCGGAATTTCCAGCGGCGGCACAAGTCCGGTCATCGCCAAATATCTGCGCCATGAAGCCGAAACGCTTCTCAACGACAGAATGATGGAAATCGCAGCGCTCATGAAGGCATACCGTCCGGTCATTCTGGCGTATTATGGGGCAGAGGAGGAGCGCCGTGAGGCTTCTGATGCGCTGCTGTCCCTCTGCCTGTCCGGTGAGACGTTGCCGGACAAGGATAAAATATTACAATTACTGGAGGCGGTCAGGACGCATGAAGATCCGCATCGGGACACGGGGCAGTCAGCTTGCCCTGGCACAGACAAAGCTGGTACAACAGGCGATACAGCGTGATTTTCCGAAAATTTCCACGGAAATTGTCATCCTCCGCACCAAGGGCGACCGCGTACAGAACGTACCGCTTTCCGGACTCGGCGGGAGCGGCATATTCGTCAAGGAAATAGAATCCGCCCTGCTCGCCGGTGAGATCGATCTCGCCGTCCACAGTGCCAAGGATATGCCCGTACAGCTGGCGGCGGGGCTGCACATCGGGGCGGTTCTCCCCGCGGGGATGTCCGCGATGTGCTCGTCACGCGAAAGGGTGCGCCGACTCCGCGCATCATCGGAACCGGCAGTCTGCGGCGTCAGCTTTTTGCGCAGAAGCTTTTCCCGGATGCGGAAATCCGCGGCATCCGGGGCAATGTCGATACCCGCCTTGCCAAGCTCCGCAGCGGTGAGTACGATGCCGTGATTCTCGCGGCGGCGGGACTCTGGCGGCTCGGTCTGCCGGGTCATGCGGTGCTGGACTTCCGTGAATTTGAAACCTCAGAAATGCTCCCGGCAGCGTGTCAGGGGATTATTGCGGTCGAATCCAGGTCCGGGGATTTTTCCGATATTCTGGTGAAAATCAATGACAGCCAGACCATGCAGGCACTCGAAACCGAACGGCATGTGCTCCGGCTCCTCGGCAGCGATTGTTCCCTGCCGGTGGGCGCACTCGCAGAACCGCACGGCGGCACGATCCGGCTCACAGTCACAAGAGACTGCGAAAAGATCGTGACCGGAAAAGCCTCGGCGGAGGAACGTCTCGCCCTTGCGGAAAGGCTGGTGAGCGCCCTGTGAGCGGGAAGGTGTACCTGATCGGCGCAGGCTGCGGCACTGCCGATCTGATAACGGTCCGCGGACTGCGCTTGTTGCAGCAGGCGGACTGCGTGGTCTACGATGCGCTCATTGATCCGGCACTGCCTGACGCTGCACCCATGTCCGCCGTGCGCATCCCGGTCGGGAAACGCGCCGGCGCACACAGCGAATCCCAGGAGCGGATTCACGAGATTCTGCTCGATGCAGCGGAAAAATTCGGCACGGTCGTCCGGCTCAAGGGCGGCGATCCGTTTGTATTCGGACGCGGCGGCGAGGAAGCGCTGGCGCTCGGAGAGGCGGGTATTGCTTATGAGATCGTCCCCGGCATTTCCTCCTGCATTGCGGCTCCGGAGCTTGCCGGCATCCCGGTCACGCACCGTGGCGTCAGCCGGAGCTTCCATGTCATCACGACACACAGCGACGGCGGCTGGCAGGATGTGCAGCCCTATGCAAAGCTCGGCGGTACGCTCGTCTTTCTGATGGGCTTCGGGCATCTGCGGGAAATGATACAGGAGCTTGTGCATGCCGGGATGCCGGAGCGCACTCCCGCCGCCGTCATTTCCAAGGGCGGAACGCCGGAGCAGCGCTGTGTGCGGAGCTGTGTTGCGCAGCTTGCGGACGATACGGAACAAGCCGGACTGGAAGCGCCTGCGGTGATCGTCGTCGGGGAAACTGCCGGATATTCGTTTGGTGCCGGGCAGAAGCATCCGCTTTCGGGTATAAGCGTCACCGTCACCGGAACGGCGCATTTCCGGGATAAGCTCACCTTCCTGCTCCAGAAAAACGGAGCGGTTGTCCGGCAGGCATGCCGGATGGAAATTGTTCCGATGGCATGGAAACTCCCTGATTTATCGGCATTTCCATGGCTTGTCCTGACCAGCGCCAACGGGGTGGAGCAGCTCCTGGACAAGCTCCGCAATTCGCGCACCGATCTGCGTGCCCTGCCCAGAATCGCTGTCATCGGTGAAGGCACCGCCGCGGCGCTGGAGCGTCATGGGCTGTTCCCGGATTTGCTGCCGGAGGAGTTCACCGCCGCATCACTCGGCAAGGCGCTTGCCAAAACCGTACAGCCCGGTGAACGGGTGCTGATCTTACGCGCTGCGCAGGGCAGTCCGGCGCTCCCTCTGGCACTGGATGCGGCGGAAATCCCTTATACGGACATCCGGACGTATGATGTCAGATTGACGGACAAACCAGGTCATGCGGATTCCGACTATCTGGTGTTTGCCAGTGCATCCGGCGTCCGCGCCTACTATGAGAACGGCGGGACAGCAGCCGATCATACGCAGATTCTCTGCATCGGCGCGGTCACAGCCGAAGTCATTTCCCAATATACAGCCAATTACCGGATTGCTGCCCGCCCCGCGGCGGACGGCATCCTGCAAACCATTCTGGAGGATCATCATGCATAGATTCAGACGGCTGCGCCGGAGTCCGCAGATGCGGCGACTGGTGCAGGAAACGCACATTGACAAAAGCACCCTGATTTACCCGATCTTTGTCGAGGAGGGCACCGACCTCAAAAAGCCCGTGGACTCCATGCCCGGCATTTTCCGCTGGTCCGTGGACAGGCTCAGCGAGCTGATGGACGAGGTGCAATCCTCCGGTATTGCGGGCATTCTGCTTTTTGGCATCCCACAGCATAAGGATGAGCTGGGTTCCTCTGCCTATGATGACAACGGTGTGACACAGCAGGCGATCCGCTTCATCAAGGCGAATTATCCGTCGCTGCTCGTGATCGCGGACGTCTGCCTTTGCGAGTACACCAGCCACGGTCACTGCGGTGTCGTGCATGACGGGAT
>ONEQ01000078.1 GCA_900316885.1 uncultured Eubacteriales bacterium
GCCGAAGTGATCGCTGATATAGCCGCCGTTCACAGGCCAGCCGAATTTGCCGCTGCCCGCAAGCTTGGTGCGGGAGCTGGCAGGCTGTGCGCTGTAGGTGCCGATACCGATCTGCTCCGGTATGGGGAGCTTGGTGATCGCGGTGCTGAGCACCTTGCGGCTGTCCTCCGTGCCGTCAACATACGTCACAAGCACCTCGCTGGTACGCTCACCGATGACACCCTTGGCAATGACCTTTTCCACGCCGCGGTTCAGTGCGGAGGTCTCCACGCGGATCGTGCTGTAGTCGATGAAGCTTGTCACGTTCATGGTCTGCGTGTAGGCGATCGGGATCGCACGGCTGTAGTTGAAAACCGTCAGGCGCATCCCCTCGCGGAACCGGTGCTCGATACGAGGATTCAGGCGCAGCAGCTCCGCTTCCGTCATTCCGTGTGTTGCGGCAACAAGCTGCGGCGTATCCGAGGCGGTCACAGTGTACGTGCCCTCCGTGACGGAGGTCGCTGTCAGCCTGCGGATGATCTTGTCCTCCGGAAGCACGGTGGAACGCAGATAAACGCCCTCCTGATAGGTGATTTCCTTGGTGTAGTAGACCTCGTTGACCATGGCGCTGAGCTTGGAGGCGTACTTGTCGAGCTCGTTGGACATTGCCTTGATGACCTTGTCACGGTTCTCGACAGCGCCGATGAATTCGCCGTCCACGTAGACACCCCATGCATCCGTCAGCTCCTCATGCGAGCTGATGAGCAGCTTGTCCGCCAGACCCTGGACAGTGGCATAGGAATCATCATCGGAGACTATGCGCAGGGTGTAGACCGGGGAGAAATTAAGCTCCGCCTCCTCACCGCCGACACTGATGCGCTTTCTGGCTTCCTCGCGTGCTTCCTCAAAGACGTGCTCACTGTCCACGACTCCGAGCTCCTCGCCGCTGACAGTCACGGCAAGGGCGTAGTCGAGCCCCAGACCGTAATGCACCATGCCAATCAGGAAAATCAGCGAAATGACAGGTAAAATATAGTTGAAGCCGGTGCGGAGCAAACCGTTTTCTCCGAAGATATAGCCGCCGACGAACCGCAGGGATGCGAGAACAACTGCACCAAAGCCGCGTTTCCGGGCATCCTGGATCGCCTCCAGACGCTGCTGCGCGGGGCGGTTATGCTCCCGGAAGGAATGGCGGATGTCCTGTCCCATCAGCTTGAAGAAGCGTCCGACCTGACAGAGCATATACCAGAGCATCCGCAGAAATCCGTGTAAAAAAAACCACAGGATCCGCACAATGGCACGAAGGCTGTGCAGCACCATCATCCCGAGACGTACCAGCATTTCACCGGCAGATTTCTTGTCCGTGCGGGGATCCGGGTGATTCAAAACGGGCATATGCCGTCTCCTTTCTGTTACTGAATCGCATACAGAAATAGTATACCACATATCACCGGAAAATGCAAGCGTTCTACAAATATAAACAACGGATTTTGTCAGAATTCACAAAATTCTAAGCCGATCAACTGCCGCATGTCCGCCGGCAGCGCCGATGTGATGTGATGTACCCGCCCCTGCGCATCCGTGTAATCCGCGGCACAGCAGTGCAGCGCATGACGGGAGATGTCCGTCAGATCGCCGCCGTAGAGCGAATCTCCGGCAAGTGGGCACCCGATGGATGCCATATGTACCCGGATCTGGTGGGTGCGCCCTGTTTCGAGATGCAGTTCGACGAGAGAATATTTCGCACCGCGCCGGATTGTTCGGAAATGCGTGACCGCCGGCTGTCCGTCCGGGCGGATGCAGCGAACAATGATGCTCTCCTCGGTTCTGCCGAGCGGGGCATCGATGGTGCCGGATTCCGGCGGATTGCCCGTCACGACCGCAAGATAGGTCTTTGCGATGCGTCCGGGTATCTGCGCGGCGGCGATTGCATGCTTTGCCGCGGCAGTCAGCCCGGAGGTGTTGGCATCGAGCCGGTTTACCGGGCGGAAGGTCTCCTCGGGAAACATCGCGGCAAAGGCATTTCCCAGCGTATCCGTGCGGTGCCCGTGACTTGGGTGAATCGGCATGCCCGCGGGCTTGTCGAAAAAACGCACGTCGCCGTCCTCAAATGCAACCGGCACGCAGAGTGCCGGATTCGGCGCGATATTGGGCGTATCGACCAGATGCAGCCGTATCACATCCCCGGGACAGACGATATCCACACTCCGCAGATGCACCCCGTTCACGGTCATGCCGCCCTCGATCTGCTTGAGACGGGAGATCTGCCGGTGGGAAAGCCCGTATTCGCGGCGCAGATAGCGCTCCGCCTGCGCAGGCTCCGTCCAGTGCATGGTAAAAATCAGGTCGGGCATAGACTTCCTCCTTGATCAGACATCTCGCGGATGCGTAATTGCAGAAACAGCGTCAGATCGGCATACAGCCGCGGCAGCAGGAACGGCATGGGCAGAATCAGCACCATCGCCGGCAGATAGCAGAGCACGATCGACCAGTAATCGAAATGATGCCCGTCCAGCAGGCGCATCGAACGTCGGATTACGGAAAATGCGCCGTCCTGCGGACATTCCGTGCAGAGCAGGGGAACGGCGCTCAGGCTGACCCGCATCCGCAAAGCGAACAGAACCGACCAGAACAAAACCGTGATTGCCTGCACCGCGCCGAACAGATGCCATCCTGCATGGGCAAGGAATGTGCTTTCCCGCAGAAGCCAGAGCGCCATGAATCCTGCCGCCGTGACAGGCAGCGCTGCCAGCAGATGCAGCAGCCCAGCAAGTCCGAGAATCCAGGCTGCACGGGCATATTCCTGAGCCGTGCGAAAACAGGTCTGCATCCGCGTCAGCCCCAGCCATGCGCCGAAGTGCTTCCATACCGCACACCGCACCGGGAGCATCAGCCCCTCCCAGAACAGTCCCCATAGCATCAGATAGGCGATCCAGAGCCAGCCGCCGTCCCAGAGATCCGTGAGATCGCCGCGAATGAGCAGCAGCCAGCCGAATCCGACCGGCAGCAGCCGGTACAGCAGCCGGAGAAAGGGGAGCGTCCAGGCTGCGCGAAGTGCCCGGAAATAGTGTCCCTTGAGAGACTGACGCGAAAAATGATGCAGTGAACGGTAATCCAAACAATCAGCTCCTAATAATAATATGTAGGAGCATCACCCTCTCGCATACGGCGACATGCCGAGAATCTCAAACGCCTGCGCGGTCTGCCACATCTGTGCCGTGAACAGGAGCTCAAAGCCCTCACCCGGTTCACAGCGCAAATCCTGCGCCGAAATTTTGGGCATACCGAAGCATGCCAGCAGATTCGAGATCACGCCCGCGTGGGTGATCGCCGCACAGTGCGCAAAATCATTCTCCATCATGTCCATCAGGATCCGGTTCAGGGCACGGTAGGAGCGGATGCAAAGCTCCTCAGCGCTTTCTCCCTCCGGCGGACGCACATCCGGAGCGCCTCCCTTGAGCCAGGTGCGATAGTCCTCGCGCCCGACCAGCTCGGTAGCCTTCTTCCCCTCAAACAAGCCGAAATTCAGCTCACGCAGATCTTCGGCAATGTACAGCGGCGTGTCCGGGAACAGGATCTCCGCCGTTTCCGTACAGCGGCTCAGGGGACTGGAATACACCCGCTGCACACGCGGGTATTCATACTGATCGACCTTGCCGGCAAGTTCCGCGCATCCCTCATCGGTCAGCGGATAGTCCGTGCTCCCGATGTAGATGCCCTCCTCGTTTGCCTTGGTTCTGCCGTGACGGTAGATGCTCAGATGATAACCTTTCATTCTTTTTTCCTCCTTGGAGTGATTTTTGGAATTCTTGATCGCCAGATGCGATAGTTCAACTATGAAATTGGTCAGATCGCACAAGGCTGTGAAAAGCTTTTTGACGTTGTTGTCTTTTTGTACAACTTTCCGTACAAAATAGGCTGAAGATTCCACAAAGAAAACTATTTACATCTAGTATAATTTGTAGTATAATATAAGTAAATCAAAAATTTCGTCATATATAGGGAATCTCTAAATTTTTATTGTATTCGGGAACCCTGTTATGCATTACAGGAAAGGAGCAATCGATCATGAATTCCGATTTCCCCCGTATCATTGCATTGCAGCGAAAAGAGCGCCAGATCAGCCAGAAGCAGGCGGCAGCCGACCTTGGCATCTCGCAGGCTCTGCTCTCTCACTATGAAAAGGGCATCCGTGAATGTGGTCTGGACTTTCTCGTGAAGATCGCGGATTACTATAATGTTTCCTGTGACTACCTGCTGGGCCGTACACCGGAGCCGGAGGGACGTACCCTCACCATCGAGGATATCCCGGACGACGACGGCAACAACACCATGCCGAGCCCGGAGGTCGTTGCATTTAACCGCAAGATCGTAAACAATTCGATCAGCCTGCTGTTCTCGCTAGCACAGAAGGCGAACAGTATCACGCTCATTAAGGAGATTTCCTCCTATCTGATGCTGAATGTCTACAAGCTGTTCCGCATTGTGTACAATGCGAATCCGCACAATGACCAGAAGCTGTTCTCTGTGCCGAAGGTCGTTGCCAACGATGATGCATCCGCGATCGTCAGCATGAACGAAGCGAATATCAAGGCGGCATCCAGCGGCATCCCGATCGGTGAGAACGACTGCGTCATGGATTCGGATGTGCTGTATCTTACAACCGCAATCCTTAGCCAGACCTATCCGGAGTATTCCTCCTCTCTGCTGAACCTCATCAAGATCAGCGAGGAAAGTATTCACAAGAAGCGCAATGCATAAGCTGTTGCAGAGCGCAATACTATTGTACCACATTTTGCAGAAAAAATAAAGACCTTTTTTAAAATACATGCGCCGTCCGGAAAAAAGGGCGGCGTAATGTGTCTTTAGCTGCATTGAAAAGGAGAGATTACATGCGAAAGCTCCACGGTGTCCGGCTGCCACACGCCAAATCCACAGCACACACCCCTTTTGAGAACCTGCCTGTCCCGGAAAAGGTGCTCATACCCATGCAGATGCATATCGGCGCCGTCTGTGAGCCGATTGTCAAGCTCCGCCAGAATGTAACGGTCGGGGAATGCATTGGCACAAGTGATGCGCAGTTCTCCGCCGATATTCATGCCAGCGTATCCGGCACGGTCACTGCGATCACGGAATACCGTCCTGCCAAGGGAGCACCCTGTAAGGCAGTTGAGATCACAGCCGACGGGGAGCAGACATTGTGTCCCGCCATCACGATCCCGACCTATGATAACCGTGCAGAGTTTCTGGATGCCGTCCACCGTTCCGGTGCAGTCGGCATGGGCGGTGCGGGACTTCCGGTGCACATCAAGCTCAACCCCAAGCAGAAGATCGAGTATCTGCTCGTGAATGCCGCGGAATGTGAGCCCTACATTACGGCGGATGACCGCATCATGCAGGAAAAGCCGCAGACCGTCATCAACGGCATCCGGCGTATTCTCGACGTGCTGGAAATCCCGGCTGCCATGATCGGCGTCGAGAAGAACAAACCCGAAGCCATTCAGGTGCTGGAGAACTGCATCCGGGACGAGAAGCGCATTTCCCTCGTGCCGCTGCCGCCGGTGTATCCGCAGGGCGCGGAGAAGGTACTGATCTATCATCTGACAGGACGCATCGTGCAGCCCGGACAGCTTCCGGCAGATGCGAATGTGCTGGTGATGAACGTCTCCACGATTTGCTTTCTGGAGGACTATTTCAACACCGGGATGCCGCTGGTTGCCCGTGGCGTAACCGTGGACGGCGACTGCGTGAAGCAGTCCCGCAGTCTGTGGGTGCCTGTCGGGACACCGGTTCAGGCGCTTCTGGATTTCGTGGGATGCGACGAGGATAAGCTCGTCCGTCTGGTGTCCGGCGGTCCGATGATGGGCATGTGCCTTCCGAATCCGAAGTATCCTGTCACCAAGACGATGAATGCCGTTCTTGCCCTGTCAAAGGCAAAAAAGGACGTGACAACTGCCTGCATCCGCTGCGGGCGGTGCATCCATGCATGTCCGCTGCGCCTGATGCCGACCGAGCTTGAGAAAGCCTATGACCGCCGGGATGCCGCAGCGCTGCGGCGTTTGCGCGTGGATCTTTGCATGCTCTGCGGCTCATGCTCCTATGTCTGTCCCGCGAAGCGCCCGCTGGCGGAGACGAATGCAATGGCAAAGACATTCCTGCGAAAGGAGGCGGGACAGTGAAGCCGCTTTTGATCGAAAATACGCCGCATATCCGTCATTTCATGACTACGCAGCGCATCATGCGGCTCGTGATGCTCGCACTCCTGCCGGCATCGGTGATGAGCGTTGTGCAGTTCGGCTGGCGGGCTGCGATGCTGATCGTGTTCTGCACGGTGTTCGCGACCGCCTGCGAGGGTCTGTGCCGTGATCTCATGAAGCGTGAGCAGACCGTCCGGGACGGCTCGGCGGCACTCACCGGACTGCTCCTTGCCCTCAATCTCCCCGTGACCATTCCACTCTGGGAGGCGGGGCTCGGCTGCGTGATTGCGATTGTGCTCGTCAAGCAGTTGTTCGGCGGTCTGGGGCAGAACTTTGCGAATCCCGCGATTACCGCCCGCATCATGCTCATGCTCTCAGTCACCGGAGATATGACCCACTGGATCCGCCCCGGTGAAGCCTACGATGCGGTCAGCTCCGCGACGCCGCTGGCAGCGGGGGATGCATTACTCTGGGATTTGTTCTGGGGGACACATATCGGCGGCTCCCTCGGCGAGACATCGGTGGCGATGCTGCTCCTCGGCGGAGTGTTCCTGATCGCGATCGGCATCATTTCTCCTGTGACACCGCTGTCCTATTTGGGGACGATGGCGCTCTGTACGCTCGTGTATTCCGGAGGCGACCTCCATATCGTCTGCTATCAGCTATTGTCCGGCGGTCTGATGCTGGGCGCTTTCTTCATGGCGACCGACTATGTAACCACGCCTGTCACGGCATCCGGAAAGCTGGTATTCGGCATCGGATGCGGCATCCTGACATTTCTGATCCGCCATTTCGGTAGCTATCCGGAGGGCGTTTCCTTCGCGATTCTGCTGATGAACATCCTCACACCATATATTGAACGCTTCACAACAAGCCATCCGTTCGGCGTGCATAAGAAGGAGGCGGCGAAATGAAGGAAAAGATTCTCCCGTCTCTCGTGCTGACAATTGTCTGTGCGGTGGTCTGCGGGCTGCTTGCCGTGGTCAATTCCCTGACCCGTGACAAGATCGTGCAGGCGGAATCTGATAAGGTACAACGCAGTCTGGTCTCGGTGTTCGGTGAGGGCAGCTATCAGCCGCTGGATCGCCGCTATGACGGCGTGACACAGGTGTTTTCCGGTAACGGGCTGACAATTTATGATATTACCGTGGATGGATACAGCAAGGGCGGTATCCGGGCACTGGTAGGGATTGACGAAAGCGGCACAGTTTCCGGCGTCGGCATCGTCTCCTGCGGTGAGACGGCAGGTGTCGGCACTAAAATCACTGCGCCGGACTACCTCGCAGGCTTCCGGGGTGCCGCTGATGAATCCGGCTATCCCGACATGATCTCAGGTGCAACCTTCTCCTCGAAGGGGATCCGCGCGGCGGTCACACTGGCAATCGAATGCAGCAAGGGAGGTGTGCAGAATGGCTGAAAAGCATGCATGCTGGAAGGTATTCACCAAGGGACTCCTGCGTGAGAATCCCACACTCGTAGGACTGCTGGGCATGTGCCCGACGCTGGCTGTTACCTCACAGGCGGTCAACGCACTCGGTATGGGACTGGCGACGATGTTCGTGCTGGTCGGCTCGAATCTCGTGATTTCGGCGCTGCGCAAGGTCATCCCCGCAGCTGTGAAGCTCCCGTGCTACATCGTCATCATCGCAGGCTTTGTGACGATCATCGATTTCCTGCTGCACGGCTTTCTGCCGGAGCTTCATGAGAGTCTCGGCACATTCCTGTCCCTCATCACGGTTAACTGCATCATTTTAGGACGTGCGGAGATGTTCGCCTCGAAAAATCCCGTATTCCCGTCAATTCTCGACGGACTGGGCATGGGGGCAGGCTTTACACTCTCACTTCTGGCGATCGGCTCCGTGCGCGAAATCCTCGGCTGCGGCACCTGGATGGCGGGCACGCCGTTCATGGTCAGCTACCCGCACCTGCAGCCCCTGAGCATCTTCACCTCGACGGCAGGCGGCTTTCTGACGCTGGGCGTGCTGGTGGCGATTGCCGGCATCCTCACCCGCAAGCCGCCCGTACAGGAGGTCGGCTGCGAGGCATGTCCGATGGCAGCAGCGTGCAAGGGTGCGGAGAACAAGGAGGCTGACGCATGAAGATCCTGATTACTACACTTCTTGCCGCAATGCTCACGGATAACTATGTCCTGTCGCGCTCTATCGGCATTTGCCCGTTTCTCGGCGTATCCAAAAAGCTCTCGTCGAGTCTCGGCATGGGCGGGGCGGTCGTATTCGTCATGGGCTGCGCGGCGGCGGTGACCTATCCGATCTATCAGCTATTGGTTGCCCTGCATCTGGAGTATCTACGGACAGTCGCCTTTATCCTGATTATCGCGCTGTTCGTGCAGCTCGTGGAGATTGCCATGAAAAAGCTTCTGCCGCCCCTGTACCGGGCGCTGGGCGTCTATCTGCCGCTGATTACGACCAATTGCGCCGTTCTCGGCGTGACCATTAACAATATCGACGACGGCTACGGCTTCGGGCGTGCCGTCTGGAATGCCGTCTGTGTCGGCATCGGCTTTACGCTGGCGCTGGTGATCTTCTCCGGCGTGCGCAGCCGCATCGAAGCCGCCGACGTGCCGGAGACATTCAAGGGAATCCCTGTGACGCTGGTCGCAGCGGCGATCGTTTCGATGGCATTCACGGCGTTTTCCGGTCTGCTCTTTTCCGGGATGGGACTGCTGGCGGGAATCCTGCTGACCGTTGCATCGAAGGTGTTCTACGTCGAGACCGACCCGAAGGCGGAGCAGATCACCGAAGCGCTTCCCGGTGCGAACTGCGGCGGATGCGGATTTGCCGGCTGTGCGGATTATGCGGCAGCGGTGGCAGCGGGGAAGGCAGCGCCGGATCTTTGCCGGCCGGGCGGTGTTCCGGTCGCGGAGAAGCTCGGAGAGATCCTCGGCATCGAGGTGGAAGCGGCGGCGCCTATGGTCATGACCGTGCATTGCCGAGGCGACTGCGATTCCGTCCGCAGGCTCTACGATGCCTCGGAGATGCTGAGCTGTGCGGAGGCAAAGGGCTTCTACAGCGGCGGCAATATGTGCGCCTACGGATGTCTGGGGCTCGGTGACTGCGTGAGTGTCTGCGATTACGGGGCACTTTCCGTGCAAAACGGCGTGGCTGTCGTTGATCCGTGGCTTTGTACCGCATGCGGCAGATGTGAGAAGGTCTGTCCGAATCATCTGCTGTCCCTGCGCCCGGCGGATCAGAAGACCGATGTGCTCTGCTCCTCAGCGGATAGCGGGCGCATCACCCAGCAGGCGTGCAAGAACGGCTGTCTCGGATGCCGTCTGTGCATGAAAAAATGCCCCAACGGGGCAGTGAAGGTTGAGCAGTTCCACGCGAAGATTGACTATGACAAATGCGAGGGCTGCGGCATCTGTGCGAGCGTCTGTCCGACCGGCGCAATCCGGAAACTCATTCCATAAAGAAAGCTCACAGGCATCGAACCTGTGAGCTTTTTTACATTAGTCGAGGATTTTCGGCAGCGGGATGTACTGATCATCCGTGCTGAGCACCTTGCGTTTGAGGAGTCCGAGGTCATAGACATCACACTGTCCGTCGCCGTCGAGATCCCACGGATCATCTGCAACACTTGCAGCCGGATAGGTCATGTCCGGCCCGCACTTCACGGCATTCTTCTCCACGCCGAGCAGGAACTTGGTCATCTGCACGATATCCTGCACATTGACTGCATTGTCCACATATACGTCGCCCTTTGCCGCATGGAACAGTCCATCAGGCGGAGGCGGTGTGGGATTGGTCGGGTCGGTGGATTTGCCCCACTTCTCCTCGGGAACCGCCTTCATGACGGAATAGAACGCCTTCTTCGGGGAGTAATCCGCATTGAACAGCAGCGGATAGCCCTTGGAACGCCAGCTCGTGCCGTCGGTGATGCCCCAGAAGACGCATGCGGTGATGTTCGCACCGGATTCCTTGGCATCGACGATCTCAGCCATGATATTGCGGTATGCCTTTGCAACGGAATCCGAATCCGGGCCGGAATCATAGTCTGTAATATCGAGCTCCGTGATCTGTACCTCCAGACCGAGGGAGTTGTACTTGTCGATCGCCTGACGGTAGAGGGACGCATCCGGGTAGCCGACATCAAGGTGGGACTGCATGCCCACGCCGTCGATCAGGTTCTTGGATTTGAGCTCCTTGACCATGTTGTAGATCGCATCACGCTTCTCCGGGATGTACTCGTTGAAGTCGTTGTAGAAGAGCTTAGTGCCCTTGGGGACGTACTTTCTTGCGGAGGTGAATGCCTGCTCGATGAAGGAATTGTCCTTGTAGATCAGCATCCACTCGGACTGTCCGTCCGCTGTGTTGGAGCCAGCCTCACGGAGCTGTCCCTTGTCGAGATAGCACTCGTTGACCACATCCCAGCAGTAGACGTCGAGATCCGGGTATTCCTTCGCAATCGTCTCGCAGACTGCCTTGATGTAGGCATCCAGACGCTGGTTCATAACATCCTTGGAGACATAGGCGCCGTTGTCGGAGAAATTCTCACGGAAGAACCATGTCGGGGTCTGACTGTACCAGCAAAAGACATGACCGCGGATCGGAATCTTGTTCTGCTCGCAGAATTTGAGCAAAGTGCTCGCCTGTGCAAGGCTGACCTTGATCTCACCGGAGGACTGGGTTGCTGCCTTATCGAGCACATAGTCGGGCTTGAGCTCATTGCCGATGGTCAGGCTGTTGAAGTGCTTCTTGACAAGCTCCTGCGAAATGGGTGTGGAGAGCTCCGAGGGAGTAGCCGCGCAACCGAGCTTGAAATAGTTCGCATACACGTCCTTGAGCGCTGTATCCCCGAGTGCATCCTCGGACCAGCTCGCCTCTCCCTCGACAACCACGTCATCGACCATGAAATCATTCGTGCCCTCGGCGGTCTGGAAGTAGATAAGCATGTCCGTTGCATCGGCTGGAATGTCGTAGTTCTTGGAGATCTTGACCCAGTCACCGACCTCTGCCTCACCGATGGTCTTGTACTGCTCGCCCTCGGAGTCCTTGTATTTGAGCATGAACTGCACGGTATCGCCGGACTTTCCGTTGACCCATGCGGTAAACTTGTAGGATTTTCCGGCACTCAAAGTGCTTTTCATATCGATGAATGCGCCGTTCCAGTTATCCGTGCGGTCGGAGACCAGCAGGCTGGAATCGCCCCCGTGCTTGCTGTCTGTGGTACAGGAGACGGATGCGGGACCAAAGCCCATCCAGCCGCTTGTACTGCCCTCAAAATCCGAGGCGAGCAGAACGGAATCCTTGGAGGCATGCACCGGGAACGTCGCGGAACCCGCGAGAAGGACAGCACAGGTCATGGCGGCTGCCCAGCGTTTTCTATAGTTCATGTGTATCACGCTTTCTATACAGATTTCACAAAACAAAGCCTTGTGCTTTCTCTATTATAGCATATTTTGAGGAAGCTTGCAATAGACAATCTGACATATTTACCAATGGTTTTCATTTGGTAACAGACATATTTCATAAAGAATCCCAAATCATGGCAAATTTTACAATAAAATGACAATATCCGCAACATTATGCATCCAGGATTGACAAGCATCCGCCTATGTGCTATAATAATGTGCGTAGAAAGGGGGAGCGCCGATGGAATTTACCTATGAGGGGCAGACATTCACCTACAGCGTCACGCGCAAGCGGATGAAGAATATCATCGCGCATGTCCGTCAGGACGGAACGGTATGGGTTTCCGCGCCGACCCATGCGCCGGAGGCGGTTATCCGCGCCTTCATGCAGGAGCATGCCGGGATTCTTGCGGCACGGGTTCATGAGGCGCAGTCCAAACCAGCCTATAAGCCGGATTTCACCGACGGCTCGGTCATCCTGTATCTTGGGGAGCAGGCAGTGCTCCGCTGGAGCAGCCGACCCTGCAAGACAACGCTGGAAAACGGCGTACTGACCGTCTATGCGCGGGATGCGCAGGATGCGCAGATCTCCTACCGGCGCTGGCTCATTGATGAATGTGTCGCGCTGTACCGGCAGATCAACCGTGAGGTGTGTACCAATTACCGGGAGGCCGGGTATGAAGTCCCGCTTGCCCGCATCGAGATCAAGGAAATGAAATCCCGCTGGGGCAGCTGTACGTCGAAAACCGGGCGCATCTCCATGAATTTCCGGCTGATGCAGTACCCGTTGGGCTGCATTTACGGGGTGTTCTACCACGAATACGCGCATTTCATGTACCAAAATCATTCGCCGGATTTCTATCGCGTGCTGCGCGGGATCTATCCGGATTATGACCGGTATGACCGGATTTTGAACAACTGATAGAAAGGGTGATCGGATCAATGGAAAAGCTGCTTGCCATTCTTACAACGCTGACTCTCGCAGTGCTCTGCATCGGATGCGAATCGCGCATGACCCCGCCGGAGGATCCGCCCGCCGATACCGGGCTTGTGATTTATACCGATGAGGAAACTGCCCCGGAAATCACTGAGGTGCTCACGACGGAGGAGTTGACTGAGCTTGTCACGGAGCTTCTGACCGAGGAGGAGACCGACGAGGAGCCGGAGGAAACCGAGCCGGAATCGAGCATCCCGGACACCGTACCGGAGGATGAAACACTCCCCGCATCGGTCGAAAAGGACGGCTCCTACACGACCCCGGAGCAGGTGGCGGAATACATCCACACATTCGGGACGCTCCCCGGCAATTTCATCACGAAATCCGAGGCAAGAGATCTCGGCTGGGACAGCTCAGCGGGGAATCTGGACGAGGTGGCACCCGGCAAGAGCATTGGTGGCGACACCTTCGGCAACAGTGAAAAGCAGCTGCCCAAAGGCAGATACAAGGAATGTGACGTCAACTATTCCGGCGGCTTCCGCGGCGCGGAGCGGCTGATTTTCGGAGAGGACGGGAGCATTTACTATACGAACGACCATTACAAGACGTTCACGAAGCTATATTAAGGAGAAAGCAATGACGAATGTATACGAACTGGACGGCACCTGTATGCAGGAGCGTGAGGCAGCGCACGCCTATCTCCAGGAAATGCTGGGCTTTCCGTCGTGGTACGGGATGAATCTGGATGCCCTGTTTGATCTGCTGACCGAGCAGACCGAGGAGACACTGATTTTCATTTCAAGCGCCGATGCGGCGGATGAATCGATTCTGGAGACATTCATGGATGCGATGGAGGAAAATCCAGAACTGACCGTGATACTGGAGGATTGAAAAACCGGGGAGCACACCGCTCCCCGGTTTTTATCCGTTTTCCTTGTGATAATCCTCTTTTGTCCGGAAGGTCGAGGAGCATGCCATGATATCCTGATGCGCGGAGTCGAACTCGATGGACAGGAAATAGGAACTGCTGTCATCGGCAGGATCCTGAATTGCCCATGAAACGAGGAAATACCCGTCCTTGTAGTGGCAGTAGACCTGCAAAGCATTGTACCCGTTCGGGGCAACCTTCGCACCTGTGATATTCTCCGCATTTTCGTCCTGCTCCATCGATGCACGCATGCTGTTGGCGAGGGTGTTGTAGTTGATCCCCGCATACCGCGTGACCGTGATGAGGTTTTTGCCGCTCGTGTCGCTCATCTGCACGAGATCGGAGATTCCCGCATCCTGGTAT
Organism: uncultured Eubacteriales bacterium; assembly: GCA_900316885.1. GTDB lineage: Bacteria > Bacillota > Clostridia > Oscillospirales > Ruminococcaceae > UBA3855. The sequence goes on from ONEQ01000078.1 coordinate 13,776, forward strand.
TTCACGAAATCCGCCGGCACCTGGATATAGCCGTGATCGTCATCACCGACCTGCTGGAGTCTGCCGGTGTAGACGAATTCACCGGATTCATCAGAAATCGAATCCCGCGGGGCATTGATGGCATCGTCCGCATTGATGACAATATCTGTCGGCGGCTGGGAAGTATCCGGGAAATCACTACCGGGATTGGTAACCCCGATATTGGCATTATTGACTGAGGGAATGCTGACGTCGGGCACCGTGACCTTTGGCATAGAGCCGAGATCCCACCCGGAATCGGTCTTGCTCTGACTCTGTCCGCAGGCACATAATGCTCCTGCCATGCAAAGCGCCGCTATGGCGCTGATGATTCGCTTCATTCTGTAGATCCTCCTGTGTGTGATATGTTCCATTATAGCACAGACAGATGCGGAATGCAAGCGCTTTTACAGATTTGCCGCAGATGCGGCAATGGATTCAATCACCAGCAGCAGTCCGGCGCCCATCTGTGCCGCAGCCATTTTCCGGTCGATGCGAACAGCTTTCTCCGGGCAGTCGGGATCTGTATAGAGGATGCAGCAGTCACCCATGCAGGGGAGCATAAAGCTGGCACAGTGGAGCTCTCTCCAGTCATAGAGCTGATCGCTGACGCGGTAGCGCCAGAGGATGCAGTCCTGCTCCGGTATCGAGGCTATGCACTGGGCTTTTACCATGAGCATTCCCTTCCGGGCAGCGCGGTTAATGCGGTGTATTGGAATAGAAATTAATGCGATCCCTCCGGTAAAGAATCCGACCTGCACCAGTATTGCCGTCAGCGTATTGTGAAGCTCAGGCGGCAGCGGATGGCGGTTTACCAGCCGCCAGATGCCCCATGCCGTCAGAATCATTCCGCTGACGGCGGTGCCGGCGCCGAGCAGCAGCATCCAGAGACGTCTGACGGAAAGGATCAGGATGTATCCGAGCAGCAGGACAGCCCCGCCCATGACAGCAGCGGCAAGCCGGAAATCGATGATTGCGGCGCAAACGGCTGCGCAGATGCAGACAATGGCAGCATGGTTCAGTGAGAGCAGCAGCGTGGTGCGGGACTCGGAGAGAAGTGTTTTCTGAGATTTGCATGCGCTATAGGTGTTCATATCGGATCTCCTTTGCGTTTTGTTCTGTCCTTATGATACCATACTGCATGCCCCTCCGTCAATGGTTAGGTGTCCCGCTGACGGGACAATGAAAAATGCCCGCGATACGGCGGGCATTTTGCTTATTCGTCCTCGTCCGAGGAATCGGCGTGCTCATTGAGATAGGCGACAAGCTCACCGATGGTGCGGATACTGTCCACAGCCTCATCCGGGATGCGGATATCCGTTGCGCTTTCAATTGCCACAATCAGCTCTACGGCATCCATCGAGGAGCAGCCGAGATCGTCAATAATATCGGTTTCCTCTGTCAGTTCATCAGGTTCTCTGTCAAACTGCTCTGCAATGATCTGTGCAATGGTCTCAAAATCCATGCATAATCCCTTCCTTTCCGAGAATCGGATTCTGTATTTCTTACCAATAGTATATAGGAAAAATCGGCGCTCGTCAAGATGGCATGTCACAGTTTTTCGGAATGGATTCAGTACAAAATTTGTGCAGTTTGCCTATAGCTTTGTCAAACAGAAAAATATCGGCAAAGCACTTGTATTTTTCTGAAAAATATGCTATGATAATAAAGAATATAGACTTCCGGGAGGAACCAGACATGAATAAAGTAAAGTATACACTGATCGGACATCCGCTGGGACATTCCATGTCGCCTTGGATCCATGAGAGACTGTTCCGGCTTGCTGCACATAACGGGGAATACTCCCTGACGGACATTGCGCCGGAGGACCTGGATGCATCCGTGAACAACCTGAAGCAATTCCGCGGATTCAATGTGACCATTCCCTACAAGACCGCGATTATCCCGCACCTGTCGGACATGAGCGACGATGCGAAGCTGTACCAGTCGGTCAATACGGTTTTTGTGAATGGCGAGGGAAAACTGTCCGGCACGAATACGGATTGCGCCGGATTCCGGTTAAGTGTAGGCGAGATTCCGGCAGGCAGTAAGGTGCTGCTGATCGGCTGCGGCGGTGTGGGACGCATGATGGCAACAGAGTGCATCCTGAACGGCGCAGAGCTGACGATTGTCGAGCGTGATCTGGAGCGTGCGCATGCACTGGCAAAGGAGCTGGAGACGTCGGATTTCATTCGGAAATGGCACGAACAGCACAGCAAGGAGAATCCGGAGCAGCGCTACCGTCCG
>ONEQ01000245.1 GCA_900316885.1 uncultured Eubacteriales bacterium
TCCGTGGTCATACGATGGTTTGGCACAGCCAGATGCCGCAGTGGTTCTTCAAGCAGGGCTTCAATGCCGGCGGCAACTGGGTGGATAAGAACACCATGAACACCCGCATGGAGTCCGCGATCAAGAACACCTTCACTGCTATCACCACACAGTACCCGACGCTGGATCTGTATGCCTACGATGTCTGCAACGAGTGCGTTTCCGACGACTCCAACCGCACCAAGAACAACGGCGGTGCAAGAACTCCCGGCTGGGGCAACGGTAATTCACCGTGGGTGCAGATCTACGGCAGCAATGAGTTTGTCGAGAAGGCATTCACCTATGCAAGAAAGTATGCGCCGATGTCCTGCAAGCTGTTCTACAACGACTACAACGAGTACTGGGATCACAAGCGCGACTGCATCTATAACATGTGCAAGTCCCTCTATGAAAAAGGCGTCCTCGACGGCGTGGGCATGCAGTCCCATATCAACGCTGACAAGAACGGCTTCTCCGGTCTCGATGCGTACATCGGCGCCATGAAGAAGTACCTGTCCATCGGCTGCGACGTACAGATCACCGAGCTCGATATTTCCGTGGAGAGCGGTAAGTTCAGCTACTCCCAGCAGGCCGACAAGTATGAGGCAATCTTCAAGGCGGCAATGGACTGGAACACCAATCCGCAGTCTACCGGCAGAGTCACTCTGGTACAGATCTGGGGTCCGAACGATGCCAATTCCTGGCTGAGTCAGGGCTCCAATGCGCTGCTGTACGATTCCAACAACCAGCCCAAGGAGGCTTACAAGCGCCTGATGGCGATGAGTCCCTCCGGCGATCCGGCACCGGTTGACCCGACCACCGAGCCGAAGCCCGATGAGAACGGCTTCTGGCTGAATGCAGACTTTGACAATTCGACCGGCAGCTTTGCCGGCAGAGGGGGCGCGACCGCAGAGGTTTCCTCCAGCAAGGCAGTCAGCGGCAGCAAGTCCATGCTCGTCTCCGGCAGAACGGCGGAATGGAACGGCGCACAGACCACACTGAATTCCCGCACCTTCAAGGCTGGCGAGAGCTACAGCTTCTCCGCGAATGCCCTCTACACCGGCGGCGGCGATGCGGATACCTTCTATCTGTCCCTCCAGTACACCGGCTCCGACGGCGAGACCCACTACGATCACATCGCAGAGGGTGCCGCAGCCAAGGACAACTGGGTACAGCTCACCAACAAGTCCTACAAGATCCCGGCAGGCGCATCCGATCTGGTGCTCTATGTCGAGATGCCCAACAGCACCTCCGATTTCTACATCGATGATATCATCGTTGCCAAGGACGGCACCGAGATCAGCGGTCCGGGTGCCTCCAACATCCGCATCCGCACCTCCTCTCTCAGAGGCGATGTGGACGGTGACGGCGTGATCGATGCATTCGATCTGGCACTTGCCAAGCGCGGCATGGTCAAGGGCTTCGCCAACAAGTATGACGAGCAGTCCGCGGACATCGACGGCAACGGCAAGGTTGAGGTAACGGATGTTATTACCCTCAGCAAGTTCGTTCACAAGCTCATCGATAAGTTCCCTGAGCCGGTTCAGCCGCCGACAGAGGAAGTCAAGTCCATGAGCATGAAGGAATTTACCGCACAGTGCCAGGCGAAGATGGCAATGAACGAGCCGGATTCCGCAAAGCAGGAAAAGGGCGGCGTACAGTACGGTACCGTAAAGCAGGGCACCTACTTCTCCACCACCTGCAACCGCAACAAGCCGTACAACATCCTGCTCCCGGCAGGCTACGACCCGAGCAAGAAGTATCCGGTGCTCTACTGTATGCACGGTTACTGGGAGAACCAGGATCGTATGATTATCAAGGGCAACGGCACGATGTACACACGCCAGATCATCGGCAATGCAATCGCCGAGGGTGAGGCAAAGGATATGATCGTGGTATTCCCGTACATCTACTCCAGTGCAACGCAGGAGAACTGCTCCGGCATGGACGACAACAACAACCGGGCATACGACAACTTCATCAACGATCTGACCAAGGATCTGATGCCGCATATCGAAAAGACCTACAGCGTCAAGACCGGCAAGGACAACACCGCGATCACCGGCTTCTCGATGGGCGGACGTGAGTCGCTGGCAATCGGTATGACCCTGAGTGACAAGTTCGGTTATATCGGCGCAATCTGCCCGGCACCCGGCGTCAACGATGCCTACAAGGGCGGCTGGAAGTTTGATGCCGGCAAGGAGCCGTATCTCATCATGATTACCGCCGGCGGCAACGACAAGACGGTTTACGACACGCCCAAGCCGTATCACGAGAATCTCGAAAAGAACGGCGTTCCGCACATCTGGCATTACTATCCGGCAGGCTACCACGGTGACAACTCCATTCATGCGCACCTGTACAACTTCTGCCGAACTTCTGCCGCTTCGTATTCCAGGCAACCAACTAAGACGATACCGCCAATCCAATACAAACAGAGACGGGTCATTCGACCCGGCTCTGTTGCATTCTGACCGGAATGCTTGACGGTCTCACCCGTACTATGACTTATCCTTCAACCCAAAGGCGTGGACTCGCAATGCTTTACAAATCCCTGCTTCCGATCTGCCTTGCTGTTCTGATGGCTGTCTCTCCCTGCCTTCCCGCTGCCGCCGATCTCGACGGGAATCGGAAGGTGGATGCATCGGATTCCCTGCTGATGCTGAAGCTGGCGCTGAGGAACCCATAACGCAAACCGAAAGCCCCTCAGAGCTCTGAGGGGCTCGTATTGTATCTGTTACCGCAGCAGCCCGCGCTTCATCAGACCGAGATCGAACGCATCGAGCATGCCGTCCCCGTCCATGTCGCCGGCATCCGCATCAGCAAGCGTCGTGCCCGGTACGGCAAGCAGCCATTTCTGCATCAGGACAATATCCTTGAGCTCAAAGCTGCCGTTGGCATCCACATCCCCGCGCACGGCGGAAGCCTCCTCGCGTCCGGTATAGGCGGTTGCCGGCTCCGGAACCTCCTTGTAGCTCAGCTGCACATAATCCACCGCACCGCGGAATCCCCTGCCGAGCACCGCCGTATCCTGTGCCGATGCGTTCAGCACATCCAGCGGCGTGAGAGTGAGCGTCTTGCTTGCCGCAGTCTTTCCGTTGATGAGCAGCGCTGCCTTGCCGTCCAGAATACGGATCGTGACCTTGCTCCATTCCCCGGCGGTCAGCGGCGCGGATGCGGTCAGCGTCTCGGTGACCTTGCCGTCGGTGAGGACAAGCTCCGCCAAGCCGTCCGCATTGGAGGGCGTCAGGCTCAGGTAGGCAGTATCGTCGCCGCAGTGCAGGAGCTCCTGCTTGCTGCCGCCCTTCCAGAGAGCGGCAAGGCTGATTTGCAGGTCACGCGCCCGGAACAGCGCATCATCCAGCAGCAGGCAGTCCTCTCCCCCGCTGAAATTCAGCACGCCGTTCGCGGAGGTGCGCTCCGCAGACCAGACGGCACCGATCTGCCGTGCGTTCGTCGCGGTGGACTGATCCTTCGCCCAGTGCTCGGATGCCTCGTCGAACGTGTAGGCTGCCGCATAGCCGTCGGCAAGCTCATACCAGCCGAAATCATCCAGCCAGCCGAATCCCACGCCGTCCTGCTTCTTCTGGTCGTTGGAATAATCGCCGTCCGTGATTGCCTGCCCGGAATAGGCTCCGCTGCCGTAGAGGTAGGATGTGCCCTTGACCGTCGCATGGTCGGTGACGCTGACGCCCTCCGCGACATACGCCTTCTGGCAGATCTTTGCATTGCCGGAGATCTTGCAGCCAACCGCGACCGTTGCGCCGTCGGTCACAACGGCGTTTCCGCTGATCTCCACATTGCCGCTCACCCAGCCGTTGATATACATCCAGCCGCCGCCGTGAACCACGGCATGCCCGCTGATGACGGCATTGTCCTTGACGATGCTGCTGCCTGCGACAACCGCATAGTCCTCGATGCGCACATTGCCGGATACGTTCGCAGTACCCAGCACCATTGCGTTCCTGCCGACGTAGACCGTATCGGCAACCTTCGCGGTATTCGCCACCCAGCCGCCGCCGTTCGGATGCACATGTCCCTCGCCCCTGCGGTAGCCGCCGGACTGCTGCACCTGCGCACCGGTCAGCCGGAATTCATACGGATAGCGTCTGCGCTCGTCGCCGTCCTTGCAGGAGGTGACATTCTCCTTGTGGAAGGCATTGACCTTGTACAGCGTGTTCGGCATCGCAGTCACCGTCATATAGGCGGATACTGCATTTCCGGCATCCACACGGACGGCATCGCCGCTGCCGAACAGCCCGGAATAGCTCTCCCTCCCGTCTGCATCGACGGTGACAATGCATGCCTGCCATGCGGCATTCGGATCATCCGACAAGCCGCGGAAATCGACCGCAATCTGATCGCCCGTGATCTGAAGCGGAATGACGTTGATGCCCGCCTGCATGGGCGCCTCCTCCTGCGGCGACTGGAGCCAGCCGCTGCCGCGGTCCTCGGGAACCGTGTAGAACAGATTCCAGTAATACGGCGCTTCGGCAAGCTTTTTGCGGAACTCGTCCTGGTACGCCTGCTTCACGGCGATGTCAAATGTCGCCATGCGCTTAGCGTAGTTGCCGACGATGGTCTGGGCATTCGTCCCGGTCAGCCGCGTGATCGTGTCAAACGGATACTCCCCCGGCTTTGCCTCGGAGATCATGCGCTGCACGAACTTCGTCCCAAGCCCCTCGATCTGATCCGGATTGTAGGAGAGATACATCAGAAACGGCCATACCTCGTAGTAATTCCGTCCGTGCGGAAGGGTCAGGCTCATATTGCGGATGTAGGGCTCGAACCAGCAGGTTTTGACATCGCCCGTGTAATACTCGCTGTCGAGGTACATCTCCCGGAACCAGTTCGCCAGGGATTCCCACCATGCGCCGGTGATGTCCTGATCGACCCACGCCTTCTGCTGCATGGTTACCACATGCCCGAATTCATGGGCAATCGTCAGGTCATCGAGCATCGCCTCCGGGCTGATGATCTCGATGCCGTAGCCGTCCTCGGCGCTCATGTACGCCCAGCCGTCCGGGTACTGATCCAGCCCCGTGCAGGTGAGGTAGACATTGGTCTTGTACTTCTGGGGGCTCTTGCCGTAAATATCGACATTCATGTTGTTCATGCCGAGGTACTCGCCGTAGCAGTGCCAGAGCTTTTCGTAGTCCTCCAGATTGCGCTTGAGGAAGGCATCATTGACTTTCCCTGTCGTGTCGCTGTTGCCGTAAAAGATCACAAAATGCTCGGATTCTACATAGTTGGCGGTCTGACAATAGCCCCACTTGTCGCGGATCTGGTAGGTCTCCTCCGCGGCATCCGCCGGCATGGCGGAAAGGGGCATGCTGCATAAAACGGCGCTGAGGATCGCTGCAATGGTTTTCTGATAAGCCTTCATAACAATTCTCCCATAGTCTCTGTGTCTCGATTTCACAATCTGTATCCGCGCAGGGATACACTTCCCGATATTACCATTATACGAGAAAACACAGGGAAAAGCAATCGGAAAACCAATACAGATTATTGCAAAACCGCTACTTTCTCCGCACCTGCTTCCGGTAGGTCAGCGCCGTCACGGAAACACGGCGCTTGATGAGCTTCATGAAATACGCGGTGTCCTCATACCCGCATTTCCGGGCAACCTCGGACACGCTGTCATTGGTCTGCTCCAGCAGCTGCCGCGCCAGCGCCATGCGGGCGTCG
>ONEQ01000077.1 GCA_900316885.1 uncultured Eubacteriales bacterium
ACAGGTATGGAGTATTTTGATCAGAATATTACATATGTCAGACCCGGAGACATAGTGGATGAAGACGGTTTCGCACTTCAGTTCGTGAACTGTGATCATGGTACCGGTGCTCCGGACGCTGTGGGCGTAGTGGTCATAGCAGACTGTAAACGCATCTATGAGGCAGGAGACACCTGCTTAAGGCTCGACAGGACCAATGAAATAAAGCTTCCCCTGGACGTGCTTATCGCACCCATAAACGGAGCTTACGGAAACATGGATGCCGACGACTGCGTGAAACTTGCGGAAGCGCTCAGACCGGGACTCACTATCCCCTGTCATTACGGCATGTTCGCAAGCCATGGAGGAGATCCCGGCAGAGACAAATGACGGTTGGGAATGGTAATTTGTTCAGAATGTCAAAATTTTTGAATACCACTTTACAAATCGATAATTTTGTAGTATAATATTTTCAGAAAGGACAATTGTCCGCCGGAAAAACACATTTGGAGGAATCACTATGGCTGACATGAATATCGTATGCCTTGATCTGGAAGGCGTACTCGTACCGGAAATCTGGATCGCATTTGCGGATGCAAGCGGCATCCCGGAGCTGCGCAAGACGACACGCGACGAGCCGGATTATGACAAGCTCATGAAGTATCGTCTCGCAATCCTTAAGGAGCACGGACTGGGTCTGAAGCAGATTCAGGAGACCATCGCGAAGATTGACCCGATGCCCGGTGCAAAGGAGTTCCTGGATGAGCTTCGTTCGATCACACAGGTACTCATTCTTTCCGATACCTTTACCCAGTTTGCACAGCCTCTGATGAAGAAGCTCGGCTGGCCGACGATCTTCTGCAACACCCTTGAGGTTGCAGAGAACGGTGACATCACTGGTTATCGTATGCGCTGCGAGAAGTCCAAGTACACGACTGTCAAGGCACTGCAGTCCTGCGGCTTCCAGACGATTGCATCCGGCGACAGCTTCAATGATCTGGGCATGATTCAGGCTTCCAAGGCAGGCTTCCTGTTCAAGAGCACAGAGCAGATCAAGAAGGATCACCCGGAGCTTCCGGCATATGAGACCTATGACGAGCTGCTGGCAGCGATCAAGAAGGCACTGTAATGTATGAAAAATCCCTCCCGACCGGGAGGGATTTATTTATAATGTGAAGCTGTCATCAATGAGAGATTCCAGCGAGGAGAAACCTCCGGATTCATTCTTATAGTGCGTCAGCAGGATCTGCGGCTCGGTGTCACCGGTTTTCTGAGCATGACGGATGGCAAGCTCAATCAGCGCATCCAGCCGGGAAAGCGGCAGGTATTTCATATCGAGCAGCTCGGCAAGCAGGGGCGCGTTGCCTGTTAGGATAAAATGCTGCGTCATTTCCGGCGCTTCGATCTTGCAGGCGGAGCGGTAGTAGATGCGCTCCGGCTCGGTCTGCGTCATGAGCAGCAGCAGGGGATAGCGGTATTTCGGTACACGGATGCGCTCGAACAGGATCTGCTGCTCCTCCGCATCCTGCATTTCCCAGAAGCGCAGCAGACGATCATTTTCGCGCGGCTCCACATCACCGGTCTGGACGGCGGCGGTTCTGCCGCGCCGTGCAAATGTCAGCCGGAACGCCGGGAGAGGATTGATCTCGATGCGGGTGATCTTCTCATGCAGTACAAGCTCCTCCGGGATCCCCTTGAGGAAGGCATCGCACAGGATTTGCGTAACCTCCGGCGGGATGACAACCCGCTTGTCCGTACCGTTATACCGCAGGAGCAATCCGCCTCCGATCGTGTGAAACATCTGATCGGATTCGGACAGCCACGGGGTTCCCGCAAATGCATCGCCGGCAACCCGCCGCAGGGCAGGATCGGATTGTACATCCCGCAGAGCGCTGCAATCCGCAAATGCACCGGAGCCGATCAGCGCAGTTTGTTCCGGCAGTTCAATCTGCGGGAGCGCCGTACAGCCGCGGAAGGCGCATATGCCAATCTCTGCCAGCGAGGCGGGGAAATGGATCGACGTTAATGCTGTGCAGTCCTGAAAGGAGCCGTCACGGAGATAGCAGACAGAATCGGGTAATCTGATTGTGCGCAGACTCTGACAGTGCTCAAAGGCATTTTCACCGATTTCTGCAATTACATTGCCCATATGGACGGTTTCCAGTGCCGTGCATTTGCAGAAGAACCGGGCAGGGAGCTGTTCGGTATCGGCTGGGAGGACTGCCTGCCGGAGTTTGATGCAGCATGCAAAGACAGCTGTACCGAGCTCCTGGATGCTGTCAGGCAAAGCGGCTTCCGTCAGGCTGCATCCCTGAAAGGCACTGTCCCCGAGATGGTAGAGCCGGGGCGGGAGCGTGATGCTTTCCAGCGATGTACATTCCGAAAACGCGCCGCTGCCGATCTCCACCAGATTGTCCGGCAGTGTGATCTCACGCAGCGCAGGACAGTTTGCGAAGCAGCGTTCTCCGATCGTATCGACCGAGGCAGGCAGCTCGACACGCCGCAGGGAAATGCATCCCTCGAACGCCTCCTCACCGAGGACATCGACGCCCTCCGGGATAATGACCTCCTCCAGTGCGCTGCATCCGGCAAATGCACCGCCGCCGATGTGCAGAACCTTTTTGGGGATGACGACCCGTTTCTCGTGCCCCTTATACCGCAGGAGGACGCCGTCACCGGCGATCACGAATTTCCCGAACTGTCGGCTGAACCATGGCGTTTCTGCAAATGCATCGCGTCCGATCATTGTCACGCTTTTCGGGATCTGGATGCGGGAGAGCTTTCCGCATCCCTGAAATGCCTCGCGCCCGATTTCGGTCAGTGTGGAGGGGAGTGTGATGCTCCGGAGCTGCGGTACATTCCGAAAAGCGCCCTGACCTATGAATTCCAGTCCCTCCGGGCAGGTGATCTGCCGCAGGTGCTTATTGCCTTCGAAGATCTGTGCAGAGATGCGGATGACGGAATCCGGCAGGAGAACCGTTTCCTCAGAGCCGTGGTATTCATTCAGGATGCCGTTTTCACAGTGCAGGAACATCGGCTCACCTCCATTTGTTCATTGATTATTCATAATTATAATACCATATTTTCGTGTATCTGTCAAGGGGCTGACAGGTCATATAACGAAAAGGGGATGCCGCAGCGGCATCCCCCTATTCCAATGAGACTTACTCGAAATTGATGCTGACATCGCCGGAACCGCCCTTAACGGTGATGGTCGGCTTACCGCTGCGGAGATCCTCGACATCCTTCATCTTCTTGTCACCAATGGTAACATCACCGGACAGATCCTTGGTAACGATACCGTAGTCGTCCTGTGTGCCGATCAGCGAGAGATCCACATCGCCGGAGCCGACATGGATGTCCACATCCTTCGCCGGCTTGAAGCCATTGAGTGCGACCTTGCCCGAACCGAATTCCCAGTTCGTCTTGCCGCCAATCTCCAGTCCCTCACCCGTGAGGTGCCCGGAACCGAAATGAGCGGTCATGTCCTTGGCAATCTTCGTGCCGTCGATCGTCATATTGCCGGAGCCGCAGCGTGCGGTCAGATCCTCACCGAAGCTGCATCCGTTCACAGCGAAATTGCCGGAGCCGGTTTTCAGATTGCCCTTGCCGTCGACCTCACAGCGCTCCATGGAGGCGTTGCCGGAGCCGCACTTCACGTCACAGTCCTTGGCGATTTTCAGCTCCTGCACGGCTGCATTGCCGGAGCCGATCTTCACATCCACCGCATTGGCAGCAAAGCTGCTCATATCCGTAACATTGCCGGAGCCCAGCGCTACCTTTACATTCTGGAAATCTGTTCCCTCGGGGATAGTGATATAGGTCTGCATCGCCTTCTGGTTGAAGTCAAAGTTGAAGATGGAAACCTCTGCCTTTTCCTTGATGACCAGCGTGTCATGATCGTTCTCAATCACCAGATTGTCGCGCGGATTGACAACCGCGACCGTGATATCCTCTGCATCCTTTGCTGCTGTGATTTTCACATCCGCGCTGCCCAGATCCACATCCAGATTCTGCACCGATGCAAAATGCTCCACCCGCTGATCCGCTGAGCCGTCGCTGCCCTGCACCTTAGAGGCGCCGTTTGCCATCATTCTGCCTGTTGCCATCAATACGATACCTGCCAGCGCAATTGCGCCGGAAATCACCCAATATGCTGCTTTCATATCTTAGTTCTCCTTTCCCATCAGTCCGTTGATACATTTTTTACACAGCTTGCCGAGTCCGATTGTGGAATACTTGACACCCAGCCAGCACGGTTTCCATAACAGCAGGAACAGTCCTGTACAGGTGACACCTACGCCGATTTCAAAGAGTGCCTGCCCGAGGCTGCTTCCCAGCACCGTAAACCCGTGAATACACGCCGCAAATGCCGAGAATGCCAGACTGCCGAGCACTGCGAACAGCGTCACAGCCAGCGCCAGCCAGAGAGAGAACACCGTGATCCAGATCGGGAATGTCACGACAATGACAAGGATGGTCAGTCCCAGCCTGCCGCCCCGCTGCTCCGGCTTGTATTCTGTCTTGAATTCCGCCAGTGGATCGGCGTATTCATACTGGTTAGGTGTACCGCCGTCGTAAACCACACGGTTTTCGTCGATCTCACGCAGGATACGCTGTGCCACCGACTGCGGCGAGCCGAGAGCGTTGATCGCCGCACGGACGTCCGTTCCTGCCTCTTCAAGGTATTCCCGGTAATAGGCAACGGCGCTCTCCCGCTCCTCCGGGGTCAGAATATAAAGCTGCGCATCCAGCTGCGCCAAAAAGTCATCCATAGTCATACTGTTTCCTCCTTCACCATCAGGATGCTGTCGATCTGATCCTTGTGCTCCTCCCAGTCGATCCGGTACTGTCTGAGCATCGCCAGCCCCAGAGCCGTGATGCGGTAGTACCGTCTGTTCCGTCCCATAAAGGCACGGTCAAATGTCTCCAGTGCGCCGTTTTTCTGCAAGCGCCGGAGCACAGGGTAAAGCGTGGATTCGGATACCTTAGCGGCAGTCTGCATGTCCTGCGTAATCTTATAGCCGTAGGTTTCCTCCCGCGCCACCAGCGACAGCACCATTGCATCGAGCAGTGCTGCACTGATCGGGAACATACTGTCACCTCCACGGTATTGTTTTATCCGCTATATTATACGACATATAATATAGCTTGTGAGTATAGTATAGCACACCGTATAGTGTTTGTCAAGTTCTTTTTTCATTTTTTCAAAATTTTTTTGTTTCATGAGGGGGATGCCGCCGAAGCATCCCCTTTTTGAAAATCGCTTGACAAACGTCAGCAAATCGTGTATAATAAAATTTGTGAGCAGACTATGCGATAGCGTGTACGTTTATGTCCACGAGGAAAGTCCGGGCATCACAGAGCGGGGTAACTGCTAACGGCAGCCGGGGGCGACCCTAGGGCTAGTGCAACAGAAAAGAGACTGCCGTGCCTTTGGTACGGTGATGGTGGAATGGTGAGGTAAGAGCTCACCGGAGTGCAGGAGACTGCACTGCCGTGTAAACCCTACCCGATGCAACGCCTAATGGTGCTGTCTGTCAACGTCTGCTCGGCGGACAGGCAGTAATGGCGGCTTGAGCGTTCCGGCGACGGTTCGCCTAGATAAATTATCGCACACGACAGAACCCGGCTTATCGGTCTGGTCACATCTGCCCCGGTTTATGCCGGGGTTTTTAATTGGGAGGCGTGATCTTATGAATAAACGAATTGTATCGCTGCTGCTTGCAGGGATGCTGACGCTGACGGGATGTGCGTCCGGATCCTCCGAGGAACGGGAGCCGCAGCAGACGGTAGTCGTATATCAGGCGCTCCCGCTTCCGGATCTGCATATCAATGTTCCGGATGGATTTGAGGAAACCTCCTCGCGGTTCTATGACAAATTCTATATCCAGAATGATGCGACCATCATCATCACGGAGGATAAAGATGCGGGTGTCAAATCAGCGCGTGATTTTTGTGTGGATGCGCTGACAAAGTATGAAAAAATGACCAAGTCTCTGGATGTGCTCGGTGACAGTGTTGTATATGCGGATAATCTGGCAGTTCAGATCCTTGAATTTACGTACATTGTAGAGGAAGGCGACGACCCCATGACCTGCATGACAGGCTATCTGGGGACTGATGGTACGATGTATATTGTGACATGCAAGTGCAAAGCGGAAAACTATGAAGCGCACCGCAGTGAATTTCTTGCTGTGATGCAGTCGATCAAGCCTGACAGGGAATGGATCGGTGCTGCGCAGCGAGCAGGAGAAGAATAATGCAACGGTAACAAAAAAACCCGGCAATTGCCGGGTTTTTTGATTTATGCGATTACTGAGCCTTTGCAGTACGAAGATAATCGAAGTTCGGACCGCCCTCTGCTGCGGAGGAGGTCAGGCGGATGCGGTTCTTGCCTGCCTTCAGCTTCAGGGTGAGACTCTGCTCCTCCCATGTTGTCCATGCGCCAGTGGAGGGGAATTCAAACGAGGTCTTTTCGCCGCCGTCGGTTTCAATATCCATCGGGCGGGTATTGGCGCTGCCGTTGGCTGTGCCGAAGGTGCAGACATAATCGCCGTCCTCCGGAACATAGACATCCCATTCAATGTAGCTGCCGACACGGTTGTCCAGATTGACATAAGCCTTCTCCTTGAAGCCGGCGTTGAGATCCTCGGTCACACCTGCCTGCCAGAACATATCGATCGCGTACTGGAACGAGGTCTTGTTGGCGTTCGCTTCAAGTGCTCCCTGACCGAGCATGTACTTGGTCATATCGATCAGATCCTCGAGGCTGACACTGCCGTCGGCATTCGTATCCGCACGGCGGCGGTCCTGACGGTTCAGCAGAGGCGTCACCACCTCACGCTTGAGGAGCGCCAGATCATAGGAATCGATCTCGCCGTCATGGTTCAGGTCACCGAGCAGGAACGCATCCTCCTCGCCGCAGTGGTATGCCGGACGCGGCTCTGTCACAGGCTGCGAGGGTGTATTCTCTGCGCCGAGCACCTTGACATCCGGGCGATCCGGCAGCGGCTTGTCAGAGCCGAGATAGAAGCTGGTGTGCGGCGGCTGGTTGTAGCAGTTCTGCTCTGATGCGACCTGTGCGCGGTACTGGGTATCATGCATCAGAGTCGTGATGCGGTAGTCGGTCGTGTAGGGCGTGCAGAAGATGCGCAGGAACTTGTTGTCATTCGTGTGCAGGATGACCTCCTCGCGCCAGTCTCCGAAAATATCCGCCGAAAGGTTCGGAGTCGCCTTGGTGCCGTTGCAGGAGCTGCATCCGTCTGCGGTCAGGAGCACATCGATCTTCTTGTCCTTGTTGATCTTGGAAACGGCATTGCCGTCGAGCAGCTCGCGCTCCAGATCACCCTCCCAGTAGCAGAGGAAGTTCTGTGCGGGCTTGGCAATGCCCAGACTCTTGCCGGCTTCATCGTAGACGTCATTGGACTGTGCGCCCCAGAATTCAGCACCCGGGTGTCCGGCGTAGATATTGCCTGCCGCACAGCGCCCGGTATCCTTGCTGTGGTCATAGTGGAAGATCGCCTGACCGGTTTTCGCATCGAGGAGCGATACACCGTAGGGGGCATGCTCATGGCAGACCCATGCCTCCAGACCCGGACGGTCGGGGAGAAAATCGGACAGATGCATTGCATCGCCGTGCCCCTTGTTGTTGCACCAGAGAATCTTTCCGTTGTCGTCGAATGCAACTGCACCGACGAGAAGCTCCTGCTTGCCGTCGCCGTCCATGTCACCGGGCATGGAGTTGTGGTTGCCGTTGCCGTAGCCGGTATTCGCAGCCGCAGCCCAGCCGGAATCATAGGTCCAGCGCTTAGTGAGCTTCTTGTTGACCACATCATAAGCGACTGCCGTCATTCTGGTATAGTAGCCGCGGATGGAGACAGCGGACGGATGCACGCCGTCGAGATAGACAACGGATCCGAGGAAGCGGTCGCAGCGGTTGCCGTAATCGTCGCCCCAGGTTTTCTTGCTGACGGTTTCACGCGGGAATTCATACGGGATTGTATCCAGCGCCGCACCGGTTGCGCCGTCAAAGAGGGTATAGTATTCCGGACCGGACAGGATATAGCCGCCGGAATTGCGGTAATCCTTGGAGCCGTCACCGATGACCTTGCCCTTGCCGTCCACGGTGCCGTCAGCGGTCTTGCAGGTCATTTCCGCCTTGCCGTCGAGGTCGAAGTCGGCAACGAGGAACTGTGTGTAATGCGCACCGGCGCGGATGTTCCTGCCGAGGTCGATGCGCCAGAGCTTCTGACCGTTCAGCTTGTAGCAGTCGATGTAGACATTGCCTGTCACGCCGGACTGGGAATTGTCCTTCGCGTTGGACGGATCCCACTTGACGAAGATCTCGTATTCGCCGTCACCGTCCACGTCACCGACGGAGCAGTCGTTCGGAGAATAGGTGTAATCCGAGCCGCCGCGCGGAATGTCCATCGGAATGTCAATGTAGCTTTGCCCGGAGATGAGCGTGCATTTCTCGGAGCTGATGATCTGCTCGCCGGAGAGCGTGTCCACGCGGTACTGGGACATGCTGTTGCCGCCCTCATCGAGGAAGCAGGTTGCCTTTCCGGCTTCACTGGTGTAGATCAGCTCGTCGTTGCGGTAGAGCTTGAACACCGCATCGTCCGCGTCATTGGCGTTGTAGCGCCAGCTCACGAGCATACCTCTGCCCGTATTGATCGCGGAAATGCCGCGGTTCAGATACTCCACGGTCTCTGTGCCGGGTCCGTACTTCGCTGCTGCGGGAAGGCTCTGTGCCAGTGTTCCTCCCGCGAGTGAGCCGATCATCGCAGCTGCGGCGATCAGTGCCCGGATCTTTCCTGTTGTGTTCATCCATGATTCCCCCAATCATTTCTTTCTGA
>ONEQ01000010.1 GCA_900316885.1 uncultured Eubacteriales bacterium
CTTTAATGCGGAGCTTTTGCGCATGGACTACCTCGTGATCGGCATCGGTGTGAATCTTCACCCGGATCCGAATCTCCCGGACGAGCTCAAGCCCATCGTCACCGATCTGTTCACCGAAACCGGCAAACGCATCCCGCGGTTTGAGCTTGCCGCACGGATCCTCCGCGAGCTAGAACAGCTCATGACGCACATTCAGGAGCGCACATTTCTGCCGATCTACACCGAACACTCCATGACCATCGGGCGCAAAGTGCAGGTGCAGGGCGCAGACGGACTCTTTACCGGCACAGCGGTCGGCTATGCATCCGATGCGGGACTGATTGTCGAACATGACGACGGCACCCGCGAAACCATCCGCACCGGCAGCGCAGTTTTTGTCGAATAATGTTTCACATGAAACAAACCCCCGGCTTTCCAAAAGCCGGGGGGTTTCTTACGGATGGGGTCAAGAGGGCAACGCCCATGCTTACTTCGCAGCCGGAACCGGAATCACTTCCTGACCGCCCATGTACGGACGGAGAGCAACCGGGATGCGGACGCTGCCGTCCTCGTTGAGATTGTTCTCGAGGAATGCGATCAGCATACGCGGCGGCGCAACAACGGTGTTGTTCAGCGTGTGCGGCAGATACTTCCTGCCGTCCGCACCCTGCACGCGGATCTGGAGACGGCGGGACTGCGCATCACCGAGATTGGAGCAGCTGCCGACCTCGAAATACTTCTTCTGACGCGGCGACCATGCCTCAACGTCGCAGGACTTCACCTTGAGGTCAGCCAGATCACCGGAGCAGCACTCCAGCGTGCGAACCGGAATATCGAGCGTGCGGAAGAAATCAACCGTGTTCTTCCACATAATATCGTACCACTTCGGGGACTCCTCGGGCTTGCAGACAACGATCATTTCCTGCTTCTCGAACTGGTGGATTCTGTAAACGCCGCGCTCCTCGATGCCGTGAGCGCCGACCTCCTTGCGGAAGCACGGAGAATAGCTCGTCAGGGTCTGCGGGAGGGTGTCCTCCGGCAAGATCGTGTCGATAAACTTGCCGATCATGGAATGCTCGGAGGTACCGATCAGGTAGAGATCCTCGCCCTCGATCTTGTACATCATGTTCTCCATTTCCTTGAAGCTCATAACGCCCTTGACCACGTTGGAGTGAATCATGTACGGCGGGATGAAGTAGGTGAAGCCGCGTCCAATCATGAAATCACGCGCGTAGCTCAGAACCGCAGAATGCAGGCGAGCCACATCACCGCTCAGATAATAGAAGCCGTTGCCGGAGGTTCTGCCGGCAGCTTCCTTGTCGATACCGGCGAGCTTCTTCATAATATCCTCATGGTGCGGAATCTCGAAATCCGGTACAAACGGATCGCCAAAGCGCTCATTTTCGACATTTTCGGAGTCGTCCTTGCCGATCGGCACGGACGGATCGATGATATTCGGGATCACCATCATGATCTCGCGAACCTTCGCCTCAAGCTCAGCCTCGCTCTTGCCGAGTGCCTCCATCTCCTCGTCGAGCTTTGCCTGCTCAGCAGCAAGGCGCACCTTGCCCTCCTCGCCGTTGGCTACCTCGCCGCTTGCGATCCACTTGCCGATCTGCTTGCTCAGTGCCTTTCTCTGTGCGCGGAGCTCGTCGCCCTTCTGCTTTGCCTCGCGGGACTTCTTGTCCAGCTCGATGACCTCATCGACCAGCGGGAGCTTTTCGTCCTGGAACTTCTTCTTGATGTTTTCCTTGACGATATCGGGGTTGGTTCTCAGAAATTTAATATCCAGCATAAGTAATTCTTCCTTTCGTGTTCAGCGTGCCCTTGTTCTTCTTGAACTGCACCTTGACCTTGCGTCCGAGCCGGTCGTGCAGGCTCTGCTCCACCTCGCCGTAATAGGAATGCATCCGCGGGGATGCCTCCTCCTGCTCCTGCTCGGCTTTATCCAGATCTGACGCGATTTTTTCGATCTGACGGACTGTGAGAAGCCCAGCCGCCGCCTTGTTTGCGACCGCAATCATAAGCTCCTCATCCGCGATGCCCAGCAGCGCACGCGCATGACCGGCGGAAATACTGCCGTCCACGAGCAGATCCTGCACCTCATCGGGGAGCCGCAGCAGGCGGATCGCATTGGCAATCGCACTGCGGGATCGCCCGACCGTCTTAGCAATATCCTCCTGCTTCATCTCGAAATCGTCCTGCAAGCGGCGGTATCCGAGCGCTTCCTCGATCGGATTGAGCTCCTCGCGCTGCAAATTCTCGATCAGTGCGATCTGTGCCGCTTCAAGATCGGACATTTCGCGGATCACAACCGGCACTTCATCCATGCCGAGCATCCGCGCCGCACGCCATCTGCGCTCACCGGCAACGATCTGATACCCGCCTGCGGGCATCGGACGCACCAGAACCGGCTGGAGCATACCGTGCTCCCGGATGGAATCCGCCAATGCCTGTATGGTCGCATCATCGAAGTTTTTTCGCGGCTGTGAGCGATTCGGCTCGATCTCGGAGAGCCGCACGGTCTTCTTGACCTGCACCTCCGTGGCATTTTCCTCGAACAGCGAATCCAGACCGCCGCCGAGACCTCCTCTACCCATAGTTCATCCTTTCCGGCGCATCAGGTCATCGCCCTGCGCATGCGCCATTTTGTTTTGTTGTCAAATTCCTCTCCGAGCACCTCCATGCCGAGAAGCTCGTAAAACAGCGCACCCTTGGACGCCTTGTCATAGTACATGACCGGTTTTCCGTAGCTGGGCGCCTCGGAAAGCCGCACATTGCGCGGGATTTTGGTCTGAAAGATCTTGTCCGGGAAATATTTCTCGACCTCGTCCACGACCTGACGCGACACATTCAGACGGCCGTCATACATCGTGAACAAAATGCCGCAAATCGCGAGTGCGGGGTTGTAGTTGGAGCGCACGAGCCGCAGCGTATGCATGAGCTGCGTCAGACCCTCCAGTGCGTAATATTCCGCGAGCATGGGAATCAGCACCTCATCGCTGGCGGTCAGACCGTTGAGCGTGAGCAATCCCAGCGCCGGCGGGCAGTCGATGAGGATAAAATCGTACCGCTCCTTGACGGAAAGCACCTGCGCCTTGAGCCGGCGGAAGCGATCCTCCATCTTGACCAGCTCGACCTCCGCTCCGGCGAGATCCGCCGTAGCAGGAACCACGGAAACATTCTCGAATTCGGTCACAATGACAGCATCCTCGATCTTCGCCTTGCCGATGAGGATATCATACGCCGTGATTTCGAGTCCTTTTTTCTTGATGCCAAAGCCCGTCGTGGCATTTCCCTGCGCATCGGTGTCGATACACAGCACTTTTTTGCCCCGCGAGCCCAGATAAGCCGCCAGATTCACGACAGTCGTGGATTTTCCCACGCCGCCCTTCTGATTGGCGACAGCAATGACTCTGCCCATCATACCGCTCCTTTCTCTGTGTTCCGGTATTGCCGTACTGTTTTATTATAGCATGTTTTTTGCTTTTTGTAAAGGCGTTTCCCGGAAAAACTGAAAAATTCTGCGGGAAATATTGCAATTGCAAGGGGCTCTGCCCCTGCACCCCGGCAGGGGATGTGATCCCCTGCACCCAATCCGCTTCCAGGAGGGATGATGCACCGGGTTATTGGATGTTTCACGTGAAACACAGATTATTTGTTCTCAGGTTTCAGGAGGGGGATGCGGATGCGGTATTCGATGTAGTCATCGAACTGCATTTTCTGCGATGCGGCAGGGATACCGGCTGCCTGCATGGTTTCGACCGCCTTGGAAATGGTATTAGTGAACAGGCGGACGTCCTTGAACAGCACGGCACGGCGTCGGATGCTGTCGCGTTCCCGCGCTTTTCCGATCATATCGTCGATCATGAGCTCAGTTTTCTCGACATTCAGCCCCAGACGGATGATTTTGTCAAGAGCCTTGACCCGTTCCTCGCCGCTGCCGAGTCGCAGAAGTGCCCGCGCATGGCGCTCCGTCAGGTTGTTTTCGAGGATGCATGTCCGTTCGGATTCGGTCAGACGCAGCAGCCGCAGCTTATTGGCGATGGTACTCTGCGCCTTGCCAAGCTGGAGCGCCGCATCCTCCTGCGTCATTCCATAGCACGAAATCAGCTTTTCGAGTGCTGTCGCTTCCTCGAAGCAGTTCAGATCCTCGCGCTGGATATTCTCGACAAGTGCCAGAATCGCGGCATTGCGGTCGTTGATCTCCATGATAATGCACGGCACCGTACACATCCCCGCGAGCTTTGCGGCACGGAGCCGCCGTTCCCCGGCAATCAGCTCATACTGCTCCCCCTGCCGCCGGACAGTGAGTGGCTGCAAAATCCCGTTCTGCCGGATGCTTTCCGCGAGTGCACGGAGATCCTCCTCCGCAAAATGCCGCCGCGGCTGGTAATGGTTCGGGAAAATGTCCGCAACACTGACCTGTACCACCCGCTGTTCCCCGATGCGTTCGCGCATCAATGTCAATAATCCTGTCATGGCTTGCCTCCTTAATATTTTGTGGTATTCCTATTATAACAGGCAATAGACCGGATTTCCAGTAAAAAAATCCGCTATTCCCTGCGGGAATAACGGATTTCCTTACATTTTGGGGTAGAATCACAGCGGCTTTGACTTGATCTGACCGCTGTTGCGGGGGAATTTTGTCGCGGTCGGGGCAATCTTTTTCACGACATAAATCACGCGGTCGTCCCCGTCGGGGAGCGAATACGCTACAGTGCGGACAAATTCGCCGCCCAGCACACGGATCGCCTGCAATGCGGGCTTGAGCTCCTCACCCGGTCCCTTCATGGCGAGCCAGAACCCGCCGACCCTGACAAACGGGAGCGAGTACTCCGCAAGTGTCGGGAGCGCCGCAACTGCGCGTGCCGTCACCACATCAAATTGTTCCCGGAAATCGGGCTTTTTCGCCAATTCCTCGGCACGTCCATGCACGGCATGATAATGCAGACCCAGCTCCTGCCGCAAAAGCTCGAGAAATGTAATGCGCTTGTTCAGCGAATCAAGCAGCGTGATGTCAAGATCCCCGCGCTGCAAGGCAAGCGGCACGCCGGGGAATCCCGCACCGCTGCCAATATCCAGCACTTTCCCGCCCTGCGGAAATTCCGCCCCGCAGAACGCATGCAGGAGCATACTGTCAATGAAATGCTTTTTCAGGATCCCCTCGCCGTCGGTGATCGCGGTCAGGTTCACCTTTTCGTTGTAGTCCACCAGAAAGGCGGCATATTGCTCCATTTTCTGATATGTTTCATGTGAAACATCCAACTTCGCCTCAGAAAACAGATGTTTCGCGTCCTCATACGCCAGCAGCATGGTGTCCTCCCTTCTGCTGCTCCAGCCACACGAGCAGCACGGTAATATCCGCCGGTGACACACCGGAAATGCGTGACGCCTGACCGATGCTCACGGGCTTGAACTTCTGCAATTTCTCCGCCGCTTCGAGCCGCAAACCGCGCACCTGCGTGTAATCGGCATCGGCGGGGAGCTTCTTCTCCTCGAGCTTTTTCGCGGCTTCAATCGCGAGATTCTGCCGCTGAATGTAGCCCTCATACTTGACCTGAATCTCAACCTGCTCCTGCTCCTCGGGCGTGAGGGCAGGGCGTTCCGGGTCAAACGGCGCAAGCATCGCATACCCGAGCTGCGGGCGGCGCACCAGATCCGCGACCTTACAGCCGGTGGACAGCGGCGCGGTGCCGTGCGATTCGAGCAGCGAATTCAGCCCCTCGGACGGTGCGAGATTCGTGTACTGGATGCGGTGGATTTCACGCGCAACATGCTCGTATTTCGCCAGCATCGCCTGGTAGCGGGATTCCGGCAAAAGCCCGATGCTGCGTCCAATTGGCATCAACCGCTGATCGGCGTTATCCTGCCGGAGCACGAGCCGGTATTCGCTGCGCGAGGTCATCATCCGGTACGGATCCGAGCATCCCTTGGACACCAGATCATCGATGAGCGTGCCGATGTACGACGACGAGCGCTCGAGAATAATCTGCTCAAGCCCGAGCGCCGCACGCGCCGCATTGATGCCGGCAACCAGCCCCTGCGCACCCGCCTCCTCATAGCCGGAGCTTCCGTTGAACTGCCCCGCGCCGTACAATCCGCGCACTGCCTTGGTTTCGAGCGTCGGGTAGAGCGCGGTCGGATCCACGCAGTCGTACTCAATCGCATACGCCGGACGCATGATCTCCACATGCTCCAAGCCCTTGATCGTGCGCAGAAACGCCTGCTGCACATCCGCCGGAAGCGAGCTGCTCATGCCGGAGAGGTAAAATTCCTCGGTATCCAGCCCCATCGGCTCAATAAAGAGCTGATGCCGCTCCTTATCCGCGAACCGCACGACCTTATCCTCGATGGATGGGCAATACCGCGGCCCCACACCCTCGATGCGCCCCGCATACAGCGGGCTGCGGTGCAGGTTGGCGCGGATAACCTCATGGGTGCGCTCATTAGTGTAGGAGACGTAGCAGCTCACCAGGTTCGTAAATCGACTACCGTCGTTTTCAAACGAAAATGCCGTAATCTCGGAATCCCCGTCCTGCTTTTCGAGCACATCGAAATCGATGCTCCGCCGGTGGACACGGCAGGGCGTTCCGGTCTTGAAGCGACGGATGGGCAGATACTCCCGCAGACTCTCACTAAGCGCATTGGCAGGGAGCGTGCTGTCGGGTCCGCTCTCGAAATTCGCCTCACCGATATGGATCTTACCCTTTAAATAGGTACCCGTCGCAATCACGACGCATGTCGATTTGTAGACCTGTCCGAGCTTCGTGACAATTCCCTGCACCGCGCCGTCCCCGACGAGAATCCGAACTGCCTCGCCCTGCTTGACGAACAGGTTTTCCTGCATCTCGCAGACGTGCTTCATATACGAGTGATACTTCACGCGGTCCGCCTGCACGCGCAGGCTGTGAACGGCAGGACCCTTGCCGCGGTTGAGCATCCGGCTCTGGATGAAGCACGCATCCGCCGCCTTGCCCATTTCCCCGCCAAGCGCGTCGATCTCGCGGACGAGGTGTCCCTTCGCCGTGCCGCCGATGGACGGATTGCAGGGCATATTCGCGATCTGGTCGAGCGAAATGGTCAGCAGCAGTGTCCGGCATCCGAGCCGCGCAGAGGCAAGCCCCGCCTCGACCCCGGCATGACCCGCGCCGACGACGATCACATCAAAGCATTCTTCCATAAAACGCCTACTTTCCTACACAAAATCGTTCAAATACGGTGTCTGCCACCTTGTCGGTGATGCGCTCGCCGGTGAGCTGTAACAGCGCATCCGCCGCCCCGTCGAGGGAGACGGTCACGGCATCGTAAGCCATCCCCATTTGCAGCGCATCGAGCGCCTCCTGCACGGCATCAACCGCAGAGCGCAGACATTCGCGCTGCCGTTCATTGGCGATGAGCCCATCCTCCGCCGGTACCTGCCGTTTGGCAAAGAACCGTTCGACGGCAGCTTCAAGCTCAGGGAGCTTTTCGCCGCATTTGGCAGAAATTACCAATTCTTCGAAACTTCCGAAATTTATCGAGCCCCAAGCACGGTTGAGATCGGATTTATTGAGGATGCAGATCGTCCGTTCGCGGGGCAGACGTTCAATGAGCGCCCGATCCTCCGCATCGAGCTCGCGGCTGGTGTCGAACACGGCGAGCACGAGATCCGCATCCTCGAGGTACTGCCACGAGCGCTCGACGCCGATGCGCTCGATCTGCTCCGCGGCTTCGCGCACGCCGGCGGTATCGGAGAGCCGGAGAGTCACGCCGCCGAGCCGGATCTGTTCCTCGACCACATCGCGGGTCGTGCCGGCGATGTCGGTGACGATGCTGCGCTCATAGCCGGACAGCGCGTTGAACAGGGTCGATTTCCCGACGTTCGGCTTGCCGACGATAACGGTGTGCAGCCCCTCGCGGAGGATGCGCCCGTAGTCGTAGGTTTTGAGCAGTCCGCGCATATCGTCGAGCAGCGCTTCGAGCCGGGACGCCAGTTCACCCCCGTCCACGCCGGGGATGTCCTCATCGGGGTAATCCGCCCAGACCGCGAGGTCGGAGAGCATTTCGAGGAGCCGCTGCGAGAACCCGGAAATGCGCCGGAAGGTCGCGCCGTCGCGGAGCATCCGGGCGGTGCGCATGGCATTCTCACCGGATGCGCTGATGAGATCGGCAACCGCCTCCGCCTGCGTGAGGGAGAGCTTGCCGTTGAGGAAGGCGCGTTTGGTGAATTCCCCGGGACCCGCAAGCCGGACGGCATCGCACAGCACGGTGCGGAGAATCTGCCCGGTGAGGTAGCGCCCGCCGTGGCAGGAGATCTCGACGACATCCTCGCCGGTATAGCTGTGGGGAGCGCGGAACACGGTCAGCACGACGTCATCGAGCCGCTCCGTCCCGCGCATGACATACCCATAGGCGCAGGTATACCCGTCCATTGCGGAGGGCATGTTCCCGCGCACGGGCTGGAAAATCTGATCCGCCCTTTTGATTGCACATTCACCAGAAATCCTGATGACCGCCATTCCGCCCGTCCCCTGCGGGGTTGCAATCGCCGCTATCGTCTCTGCCATACACTTACCCTCCTAAAAGCTTCTGGGGTCAAGGGGCAAAGCCCCAAAAAAAGGGGGAAGAAACAACCTTCCTCCCCCATGCGTTATCAGAATTCAATCTTGCCGTACAGACCTGCATTGATCTCGTCGTCTGCCTTCGGGCGCTTGTAGTCCTTCTCGAAGGAGGTCTTCATGGAATCCATCGAGATGCGCTCGGACGGGAGCTCATTATTGCGTCTGCGATCGCGGTCGCGTCCGCTGCCTCTGCGTCCGCCGCGGTCATTGCCTCTGCGGTCGCCGCGGTCGTTGCGGTCATTGCGTCTGCCGCCGCCGGGTCTGCGCTGCGGCTTTGCGGTCGAGGAGATGACCACCTTGCGGTACGGCTCCTCACCGACGCTGCGCGAGCTGACACCCTCAATCTCTGCGATCGCGGAGTGGATGATCCGTCTCTCATACGGATTCATCGGCTCAAGCGTGGTCTGTCTGCCGCTGCGGAGCACGTTCTTGGCGATCTTCGCTGCAAGCTCCTCCAGGGTCTTGCGGCGGCGCTCACGGTAGTTGGCAGAGTTCAGGATAATGCGGTAATATTCCTTGTCGCCGCGGTTGGCGATCATGAATGTCAGGTACTGGAGTGCATCGAGTGTCTCGCCGCGCTTGCCGATCACTGTGCCGCTGTTCTGGGATACGATGTCAATCATCGCACTCTCTGCGCCGGCATTGACCACCAGCTCAGCCTCGACCTCCATCTCCTTGAGAACGGACAGCAGGTAAGCCTTGGCCTTCTCGATCTTCTGGAGAGCAACCGGACTCGGCTCGCCGGTGATGAGCTCCTCATCGAGCTGCAGGGGCGCACGCTTCTCCTCCTCCTCGGACCTGGGCGGTGCGGTTGCAGCCTTCAACTCGGATGCGGGCGTGGTCACGGGCTTGGGCTCCACAACAGATGCGATGCCCTCACCGACGCTCTCCACAATCGGAGCGACCTCCTTGGCAACACCCTCAACGATGGGCTTGACCTCATTCACGACGCTCTCCACGATGGGAGTCGCCTCCTTGACAACATCGTCAACAATGGGCTTGACCTCATTGACAGCGCTCTCCACGATGGGAGACACTTCATCGACAGCATCCTGTGCCAGCTTGATGGCATCGCCGGCAACCTTCTCCAGAATGGAGGGCTCAGAGGCAGGTGTCTCCTCAGCCGGTGCAGCGCTGCGTTCTGGGGCAGGAGCGCCGTTATCTTCGTATGTAGCGCGGACAGTTGCATTGCCCTTGGTAATGCCGAGGAACACGCGCTTGGGCTCCTCTACGACCTCAAACGTGATCTCCGACATGGGCACGCCGAATGCGCGTGCAGCAAGTGCCTTGGCTTCTTCAACGGTTTTTGCGGAAAAGTTCTGTGATTTGGTCATCTCTAAGACCTCCCTTTACGATTTCTTTTTCTTTTTGGGTTCTTCCGTATTCACCACGGGTTCGTCCTCACCGTACTTGGACGCCATGCGTTTTCTTGCCTCGCGGATGACTGCGGTATTGTATTCTTCCTGCTCAGACCGCGACAGCTTGCGCTCACCGTCGTCATCCGAGTAGCGTACACGATTGGAGGGACCGCCGCCGAGACGCGGGGTCGCATTGTCACCGCCCTGCTGTGCGAGGAGCTCCTGCTGCTGCTCGAGCATCTTCTGCATCATGGAGGGACGGCGGTTCGCCTTCTTTGCCTTTTCGCGCTCTGCCTCACCGATCTTCTTCACGCGCTCGTCATTGAACCATGCATACAGTCCGATCGACTGCACAAAGGAGAATGCCGAGGAGCAGAACCAATAGAAGCCGACGCCGGCAGGCACGGTAAATGCAAGCCAGACGGAGAACAGGGGCATGAAATAGAGCATACCGTTCATAGCGCCCATATTCGGCATATCGGGATTGCGCTTCTTCTGCATCTGCTGCATGTAGATGGTCATGGCAAGCTGCATCAGACCCGACAGGATCGGGATCAGGAACAGGAACACGGTCGAATTTTTCGCCGGGTTAATATCCGGTGTTTCACTCAGGTTGGTACCGCCGAGCACGAAGGTCTTGGCGAATTCGTTGACAGTCGGCACGAAGGTCTTGTCAATGACCGAGAGCTTGGTTTCGGTCTCATTGCCGTCCTTGTCGGTAAGCACCACCTTGCCGCTGTCGATCACAGCGTTGAATTTCTCCGCAAAATCGGCATCCTGGAGCTTACCCATAATGATGAGCTCCTGACGCATGCTGTTTTTGCTCAGGTTCTTATCCATGGAGGGATCGAGCTGGAGGACGATGGACTTTGCCTCCTCGACCATCGGCTTGCTGTAGTCCATGATATAGGTCATGGGCTTATACACGACGGCAAGCACGCCCCAGAGCAGAATCAGGGGGATAAACGAGGTCAGGCAGGAGGAATAGGGGTTGATGTTCTCCTCCTGGTAGAGCTTCGACTGTTCGAGCTGCATTTTCTCGGGCTTATCCTTATACTTTTCCTGGAGCTTCTTGAGCTGGGGATTGATGAGCTGCATCCGGGCTGTATTCTTCTGCTGCTTGTAGGAAACGGGCAGCAGAATGAGCTTGGTGAACAGCGTAAAGATCACGATGGCAATACCGTAATTCCCCACCCAGCCGTAGATCAGCTTCATGATGAAGCCAAGCGGGATCGCGATCAGGTCGATAATAAAATTCAAATTAAACCCTCATTCCTTATTAATACACCGGGAGACCCGGCAAGCTTATATCTCTTTCTTCCGGCGCTTGATGCCGGCAAAATCTATCCTGCGCCACCGGAAATCGAGGGGGACCTCATCGACCCCGCCGCGCGCCCACGGATGGCACCGCAGAATTCTGCAAACCGCAAGATACAGCCCCTTGACCGCGCCGAACCGTTCGATCGCCTGCAGGGCATAGGCGGAGCAGGTCGGATAGTAGCGGCAGCACGGGGGGAACAGGGGGGAAATCAGCCTCCTGTAGAGCCGTATCGGCAGCATGAGAAGATATTTCAATTTGCTTTCGCCCCCTGTTTTTTGCGGGGCATGGGATCCTCGCCTGCAAAGATTCTTTGCAGCAGGGGCATCCCATATTTGCGGAAATAGGCACTCAGCTCGTCCGAGCTGTGATCGGCAAGACCCGCCCGCGCGACGATGACGACATCGAGCCCGATGGGGGCAGCGAGTTCATTTTCGCGCCATGCCTGCCGGATGAGTCTGCGAGACCGGCTCCGGCAGACGGCGTTGCCGACTTTTTTTCCCGTTGTGATACCAAGGCGCGTAACGGGGAGCTTATTCGGGCGTGCATACACGATCACGAGCTTCGACGCGAAGCTCCGACCCTTATGATAGCAGAGCTGAAATTCGCGGTTCTGCTTCAAAATCTCGGTGTACATCATGCCGCAGATCCTCCGTTCATGCCGCTTTGATAAAACAAAAAGACCACAAATTCGCGATTTGTGGTCTGACTCGTCAATGGGAAAGTCTCTTTCTGCCCTTTGCTCTCCTGCGAGCTAAAACCTTTCTGCCGTTTCTGTCGGACATGCGCTTCATGAAGCCATGCTCCTTCTTGCGGTGGATCTTCTTCGGCTGGTATGTTCTTTTCATGAGTTCTCCTCCTCTCATCTCTGTGCTCCCCGGGCTCACGCCGGTAAGACGCAGACAAATTCAGAGCACAATGCGCTCTTATACCCTATTATTATACCGTATTCACGCCCCGATGTCAAGGGCTTTTTTCAAATTTTATCAAAATGAAAAAAAGAGACAAAAAACCGGCGCCAATCATTCAATTTTTTCTACAAATAGCGAAGTGTGCAAATCATGGCGTGAAATTCTGTGTAAAACAGAGAAACGCATTCCAAAAGCGCAATTTGGTGCATAGTTTGCGTTATAGTAGATAGAAGCGCGGTGCGCTGCGCCCTCCCCCCCTCCCCAGAGGGGAGGGGGAGGTTTCAGGGGGGCTTCGCCCCCATACCCCCTTGTGGGGCTCACGCCCCACACCCCAAAAAGCGCGGTGCGCAGCATCCCAATCCCCCGCCGCCAAAACCCATGATATTATATAAAGGAGGAATCGTTATGAAACGAACCAAACACATGCTGGCATTTCTGCTGGCAGTCTCCATGACATTCATGCCAATCCCCGCACCGGTATCTGCCGCAGACACGCCCGCCGCATCTGCCGCCGAGGAAGCACTCCAGGGTGTGACCCGGCTCACAACACCACAGGTCTACCTGTTCCTCGGAGAGGATCTGGAAATTCTCGTCGAGCGCATAGTGGACGGCAAGGTCATTCCCGCCGAGGATGTCGAGGTCATCGGCGCTGACCCGTACATTACCTGGACATTCGACAAAAAGACCGGCATCCTGACATTCCACGGCGTCAAAGCCGGCGCCGCTGAGGATCTCTCCATCCGCGAGATCCACGCCAAGGATCCGAGCCGCAACTCCTTCTATGTGCTGACCCACGACTCGACCGAAAATCACTGGATCATCCCGACCACAACCGAACCGGAGACAGAGCCGACAGCATTCCATCCGCATGCCACCACGATAACCACCGCCGCGACCGATCCCGTCGAGCCAACCGCCACAACGATCGTCACCAGCACCGAGCTGCCCACCACACAGTACACAGAGATGACCACAACCACAGCCGTGGCCACCACAACCGCGACCACGACAACCGAAACCGCCACCGCAGACGGCATCAGCTATGATGCATCCCCGATGGAGGTCGGCGAGGTGCGCATGATTCGCCTGGCCAAGCCCGCAGGCGCGGGATTCAAGGTGGAGCACCTGTCGGATAATTTCAAATCCCACAGCGAATTCAACTCCGATGAGGTCTACATCACCGCACTGGGCGAGGGCGATCTGAAATTCAGCATCGGCAGTCTGGACGCGGCGATCACGATCCCCGTCAAGGCATCCACCGGCAAGGCAGTCCAGAAGCTCGGTCAGCTCGACGAGGACGAAGCCGTGAATGCCGGCGATGCGACCGAGATCCTCAAGGAAGCCGCCCGCATCGGCACGAATAAGCCGCAGTTTGAGGGCACCAGACGCAATGCCGCCGATGTGGATTTCAACGGCGTGATTTCTGCCGATGATGCGCTGGTGGTCCTGAAATACGCCGCACTCAAGGGTGCAAAGCCCAATATGCCCGATTTTGCGAAATATCTGGGTATGCTGAACGCCCAGCCGGAGCGCAGACTCTCGTATACCACCAAAACAGACCCGGCAATGTATGCCGCTACCGCAGACTGGACGCCCTGCAAGGATCCGAACAATGCCAGCCGCTATCATATTTTCACATCCGCGGAGGAGTTTGAGACGTTCCGTGCATCCATCGGCGGCATCCATTTCGGCAGCAGAGCCTTTGACAACAGCGACATGATCGCCATTGTCACCGACGAAGCATCGATTGATTATCAGTATGAGCTTGCAACCCTGTCCAACGAGCCGAGCCTCGGCGCATGGACGGTGCAGGTTATCCGCAAGACCCCTGTGAACAGGGATCCGGCGCAGTACAAGGGCATTCTTTACATCCCGGTGCCGAAGGGCATCGAGTTTGCAAACACCCTGTCCGTGGAGATGCTGAACGCATCCTACAACAAGGAAAATTCCCTCGAAACGAACTGTTACCTGCGTCTGGGGTATGATGCCCCCTCCGACAGCGAGCCGCAGTTCATCACGAGCAAGGAGGAGCTTGCCGCAGCCTGCGGGGATTTCGATCAGCCGCTCTGGACATGGAACGGACCCAACCGGTATGAGCGCACCAGCCTGAACGACACGAACATCACCGGCGACACCTATTATTCGGTCTACAACACGCTGTATCTGCGTGCGCAGGCGCCCTCCGGGTTCTATGATCTGCACGTCACGAGCATCGAGCTGGACAAGGAGACCGGTGAGCTGACCGTGAATGCGATGAAGGTTCCCGCACCGACCGACATTATGGGCGGTTCCTGGCACATTCTGGTACCCAATCTCCGCCCCGGTCAGGTCAAGAGCGTGAAGTTCCGCTATACCGACCAGGTTTTGCAGTCGGCGCAGGCGATCCGGCAGAATGACGGCTCGATGGACGAGTACGTGAAGCTCTGCAACAGCCCCGCCGACGTGAAGCCCGGCATCACCCGTGCAGACGGCTCGGCGTATGACGACGCCTATTTCCGGGATCACAGCCTGATTCTCGTGGGACTGGAGCTGGGAAGCGGCTCCATCCGCCCGGAGATCACGAATGTGACGGCACAGGACAATGACTGCACCGTCACGGTCACGCAGTACACGCCGGAGGTCGGCACGGATGACATGGCATACTGGATTCTGGCGGCAGAAACAAGCAAGATCAGCGCCGATGCCGACCACATCCGCACCATCCGCACCACCCAAAAGACTCAATAAAGGGGTACCCCGCTTCGTGGGGGCATAGCCCCACGCCCCCATAACGCAAAAGCCCCCTCCGGAATTCCGGAGGGGGCTTTGTTTTGGGGAAAATCGATTCTTACGCCATACCAGCGGTAATGATCGCCATAGCGTAAACCTCCTCGGCATTGCAGCCGCGGGAGAGGTCGTTGATCGGCGCATTCAGACCCTGGAGGATGGGACCGTAAGCCGCATAGCCGCCGAGTCTCTGCGCGATCTTGTAGCCGATGTTACCAGCCTCGATCAGCGGGAAGATGAAGGTGTTTGCCTGACCGGCAACCTTGGAATCCGGGCACTTGGTCTTAGCCACCTCAGCGGAAACGGCTGCATCGAACTGGAATTCGCCGTCAACCGTCAGGGACGGATCAATCTTGCGTGCCTCAATGACAGCGTCATGGGAGAGCTGTACGGTGCCGCCCTTGCCGGAGCCGTAGGTGGAGAAGCTCAGAACAGCAACCTTGGGATCGATGCCGAAGAACGCAGCGGTGCGTGCGGTCTCGACAGCCACCTCACCGAGCTGCTGTGCAGCGGTCAGAACGACATTGCCGTCCTTGTCCACGCGGTCGGTGTAGCCGAGGTTGATCGCGCAGTCGCCCATTGCGATCTTCTCCTCCTGACCGTCCTTCTCACGGAACAGGATGAAGCTGGAGCTTACGAGGTTGGAGCCCTTCTTGGTCTTGATGATCTGGAGCGCCGGACGAACGGTGTCAGCGGTGGAATAGGTTGCACCGCCGAGCAGAGCGTCAGCCTTGCCCATCTTCACGAGCATGGTGCCGAAGTAGTTGGACTTGGAGAGCGCAGCGCGGCACTCGTCCTCGGTCATCTTGCCCTTGCGGAGTGCAGCCATCTCAGCAACCATGGCATCCATTTCCGGATAGGTAGCCGGGTCTACGATCTCAGCCTTGTCGATGTTGAAATTGCCGGCAGCCGCAGCAGCCTTGACCTCATCCACGTTGCCGCAGAGGATGACGCCCATCAGATCCTCCGCGAGGAGCTTTGCAGCAGCGTCGAGGATACGGGCATCGGTGCCCTCGGTGAATACGATCGTCTTTCTGCTTGCCTTCAGGTTGGCGAGCAGCTTGTCAAACATTGCCATAGGAATGTACCTCCATGTGATAATTTGCCCGCAGCGGGGCTATGGGATACTTTTATTATAGCACACTCTGGCTGGAAATGCAAGGGGGTATTCACTTCATATCAATATACTTCCAGTACCCCTTGAGATACACCGCGCCGGAAATGATGGTCAGCGCCACGGAAATCCATACCAGCGCAAAGAAGAACCAGCCCGTCACCCCGTTGACAGCCGGGATGCCGAATTCCGTCAGGCACAGGCAGAGCAGAATCACCACCTGCGTCACCATCGTGAACGCGGTTTTGAGCTTGCCCCAGATGCCTGCCGCCACGACCACGCCCTTTTCGGCGGTCACGAGCCGCAGACCGGACACCATGAACTCCCGCGCCGCGATGATCGTCACAACGATGCCATTGACATGGAGCGATGTCTCCGTCATGCCGCCCGCGCTGATGTCCGCCATCGCCGCAAATGCCGCAAGGACGAGGATTTTATCCGCGAGGGGATCGGCAAATTTGCCGAAGGTCGTCACGAGATTCCGGGAACGCGCGATCTTGCCGTCGAGCGCATCGGTGATAGACGCGATCGCAAATATTACCAGCGCCGCCGTGAAATGATACGGGAAAGCCCAGTACATGCACACCAGAAAGACCGGCACCAGAATAATGCGCAGGAGCGTCAGCTTGTTTGGCAGATTCATGCGATGACCTCCCCCAGCAGATCATAGTCCATCACGTCGGTGATGCGGATCTGCACATAATCACCGATTTGCAGGGGATTTTCCGACGTGAAGAACACCTTGCCGTCAATATCCGGCGCATCCGCCGCGGTTCTGCCGAAATAACATTCCGCCCACTTGTCGAAGCCCTCCACGACCGCGGTTTTCTCCGTGCCGAGCTGCGCTTCGTTGTACGCCGCCGCGATCTCCATCTGGTGCTCCATCAGAATGTCGGCGCGGTTCTGCTTTGTCTCGTCGTCGAGCTGATCGGGCATCTCCGCCGCCTTGGTGCCGTCCTCCTGCGAATACGCAAAGCACCCCAGGCGCGTGAATTTCACCTCGTTGACGAACTCACACAGCTCCGTGAACTGCGCCTCCGTCTCACCGGGGAATCCGGCGATCAGCGTCGTGCGCAGGACAATATCCGGCATCTTCGCACG
Organism: uncultured Eubacteriales bacterium; assembly: GCA_900316885.1. Classification (GTDB taxonomy): domain Bacteria; phylum Bacillota; class Clostridia; order Oscillospirales; family Ruminococcaceae; genus UBA3855. The sequence continues at coordinate 17,151 of ONEQ01000010.1, forward strand.
GAGTCTCCCGATCACATCGAGGAGCTTTGCCTTGGTGGACGGGCGGTTCATGCGCTGCAAAATCTCGTCATTGCAGTGCTGGATGGGCATATCGAGATACTTCACGATTTTCGGCTCGTTTGCGAGGGTATCGATCAGCTCATCCGTGATGCGCTCCGGGTAGCAGTAGAGCACACGGAGCCATTTGAGCGCCGGAATCTCACAGAGCTTGTGCAGGAGCTCGCAGAGCTTGTTCTCGCCGTAGAGATCCTCGCCGTAGCGGGTGGTATCCTGCGCGATGATATTCAGCTCGGTCACGCCGTTCTCGCAGAGCCAGTTTGCCTCGGAGAGCACGTCCTCCATCGGCACGCTGCGGTACTTGCCGCGGATCATCGGAATCGCGCAGTAGGTGCAGCAATTGGAACATCCCTCGGAGATCTTCAGGTAGGAGAAAAACGGCAGCGTCGAGATAATCCGTCCGCCGGACAATTCCACATCGGACTTCGGCGCGAAATGCACCCAGCGTTCGCCTGCAAGCACCTTATCCAGAATATCGACAATATCCTTGTTGTCACCGATGCCGACGATGGCATCGGCTTCCGGGAATTCGCTGGCTGCCTCCTCCTTGTAGCGCTCGGTCAGGCATCCGGTGAGGATGAGCTTCTTGACCTGCCCCTCCTTTTTGAGGGCGCCGATTTCGAGAATCGTCTCGATTGCCTCCTCTTTGGCAGACTGGATGAAGCCGCAGGTATTGACCACGGCAACGTCCGAATCCCCGAATTCCGTCACGAGCTCATACCCGTGCGTGCGCAGCTTATGGAGCATCCGCTCCGAATCGACCAGATTTTTTTCGCATCCAAGGGACACGAGTGCAACTTTAACTGACATACTATTCCTCCTCGTCCTCCAGGGACGCAAAATATGCATCAATGGCATCCTTGATACTGCCGATGGAATACCCCAGCCGCGCCATTCCGGCAATGACCTTCTGGCGGGTCTTGTAATCCTTCGGATCGTCGAGCATCCTGCCGTATTTCTTCTCCAGCACGGCGGCGATGTTCTCCTCCGCCGTCTCCTCCAGCCCGGAAAGCGCCTCCTCGACAAGCGCCCTGGCAAGTCCGCGGTGCAGCATCTCCTGCCGCGCCCGGTAGATGCCGTATTTCTTGCGCTCCACGAGATATTCCGCGCATTTTTCGGCATATTTCCGGTCATCGATCAGCCCGGAGCGCACCAGCCGGTTGCAGACGGATTTTGCAAGCTCCTTGTCGCGGTAGGTCTGCACCAGCTTGCGCCAGAGCATGGCGTAGGAATAATCACGTTCGTCGAGCAGATAGCAGGCGCGTTCGTAGGCGCGGCGCTCCCGCGAACGGGTGTGGAGCTCCTGCAACACGTCCTCGTCGGCAGAAGCGCCCTCGGCAAGCTGATACTCACGCAGAAAGCTGCCGTCTATTTCGTAGACGGCAGTCTCTGTAGATACTTCATAATACGATTTTACGCGGTGTATCGCGGTAATTTTCATAGCTTACTCCGTGGGATCGAATTCCTCGAAGTCGTCGTCCGCCGCTACATCCGCGCCGGCATCGCTGTCATTGGGCGCAGCAGGTGCCTCATCGGCAGCAGGCGGCTCCTCGCCGGTTTCGAGCGCCTCTGCGGCAGCCTCAGCGGCTTCGGCATCCTCCTCGTCCACGGGGGAGAAATCGATCTTGTCGATGGAATCCATGATCTTCTTCTCGATCTCCTCCTTGAATGCCGGATCCTCGAACATCTTCTTCTTGACGGCATCGCGCCCCTGACCGATCTTCTCGCCGTTGTAGCTGAACCACGAGCCGGACTTCTTGACAATATCGAGATCGACCGCCAGATCGATGATTTCGCCGTCGCGGTTGATGCCCTGTCCGTAGATGTTCTCGAATTCGCACTCACGGAACGGCGGAGCAACCTTGTTTTTCACAATCTTGACCTTCATCTTATTGCCGTAGGGCACGCCGTTCTCTTTCAGCACCTCGCCCTTGCGCACATCCATGCGGACAGTCGCGTAGAATTTGAGGGCGCGGCCGCCGGGGGTGGTTTCGGGGTTGCCGTACATCACGCCGATCTTCTCGCGGATCTGGTTGATGAAGATTGCCACGCATCCGGTTTTGGACACGACGGAGGTGAGCTTGCGGAGCGCCTGCGACATGAGGCGGGCAAGCTGACCGACATGGTTATCACCCATTTCACCCTCGATCTCGGCTTTGGTGGTCATCGCGGCAACGGAGTCCACGACGAGGACATCGATCGCACCGGAGCGCACGAGCTGCTCTGCGATTTCGAGCGCCTGCTCGCCGGAATCCGGCTGGGACACCAGAAGATCGTCGATGTTGACGCCGAGCTGACGGGCATATTTCGGATCGAGCGCATGCTCGACGTCGATGAACGCCGCATTGCCGCCGCGCTTCTGCGCCTCTGCGACGATGTGGAGCGCAACGGTGGTCTTACCGGAGGATTCCGGTCCGTAGAGCTCGATGATTCTGCCGCGCGGCACACCGCCGACACCCAGCGCCAGATCAAGCTGGAGCGAGCCGGTCGGGATCACCTCGACGTCGATCTTCTGCTGCTGACCCAGACGCATGACAGCGCCTGCGCCGTATGTCTTCTCAATCATCTTGAGCGCCGCATCGAGAGCCTTCTGCTTCTCCTCCGGGGTTGCCGGCGCCTGGAACATGAGATTCTTTTTTTCTGCTTTCGCCTTTGCCTTTGCCATGGGATGACCTCCTTCATATGGCGGGGTTTCGCACCGATTCTTGCTGTTTGGATTACATGCTTATTATAGCACACAGGTGCGTACTTGTCAACGATTCACTGTGTCGATTACGGCACATTTGCCGTTACCACACGGTCGTGATGCGCATAGTCCCGAATGACGCGGATATTCTGATACCCATGCCATTTCAGATACCCGGATACGGTCTTTCCCTGCTGCTCACCGATCTCAAACGCAAGCAGACCGCCGGGATTCAGCGCATCCTTCCAGAGCGTCGCAATGCGGTCATAATAGATCTGTCCGTTCTGACCTGCCGCAAGCGCCAATGCCGGTTCATACCGGATTTCCGGCTGTAAATGCGCCATCTCGTCGTTGGTGAGATACGGCGGATTGCTCACGATCACATCGAACCTGCCGGGAACCGTTTCACACAGGACATCGCGCTTGTGCAGAATAACCGGCAGCCTGTGGTAGTCGATGTTCCTCTGCGCATAGGCAAGCGCGGCATCGCTGATGTCCAGCGCGTGAACCTCCGCACCGGGAAGATGCTTCTGCAGCGCAAGCGCAATGCACCCCGACCCCGTGCAAAGGTCGATGATGCGCGGATGCGGGAGATCCCGGCACCATTCGAGCACCGTCTCGACGAGCACCTCCGTGTCCGGGCGCGGGATGAGCACACCCTCACCGACGAACATCCGCATCCCGAAAAACTCCCATTCTCCGAGGATATATTGCAGGGGCTCCCGGAGGATGCGGCGTTCTGTCAGCAGGTGGACTCTATGATATTCCTCCTCGGTAAGATCCCGCCGCATCAGCATCAGCTTTTGCCCTGTGACCTGCTCAATGATGCATCTCGCATCAAATTCCACATCCGGGATGCCGTAATCTGCCAGCGTATCAACGATCTCTTTATAGACCAGTGTCGGATCATGTCTTACCACTTGTCATCCTCCAGATTCTCCGGGATGCAGGGCGTCAGCGCGGCAATGGCACATTCGATCTGCTTGGCGTCGGGCTCTCTGGTGGTGATTTTCTGGAGCTGGAGACCCGGATAGGACAGTGCCTTTGCAAAGCCGGAATCGCTGCGTCCGGCGAACTGAATCGCCTCGAACGAGCAGCCGACGGTCAGGGGCAGGAGTGCGAAGCTGCACAGGAACCGCTGCCACGGAATCGTGAACGGCACAAAGCACATCACAAGGATGCTGATAAACAGGGTCAGGAAGATGAAGCTGGTGCCGCAGCGCGGGTGCAGGCGCACCTGCTTCTGGACGTTCTCGACGGTGAGGGGGAGCCCCGCCTCGAAGCACGCGATGGTCTTATGCTCCGCGCCGTGATACTCGTAGGTGCGGCGGATGTCCTTGTTCATGCCGGTGACTGCCATGTAGCCGACGAAGATCACAATCTTGATGATGCCCTCCAGAAACGACTGGAGGATGCGGTTTTCGACGTGAATCAGCCCCATTCCCGCGCCCACAATCCACTTGGGGAGGAACAGGAACAGTCCGAGTGCAAGCACCATGGAGAGCACGGTGAACACGAGCATGATGCCCTCGACGGTCTTTTCGGTGAAGTGATCGTCGAGCCATTTCTCGAATTTCGAGGGCTCCTCGCCGGGCTTTTCGCCGTCCTCATCCTCGGTCATCTGCTTTTCGGCGGATTTCATGAGGCACTTGTAGCCGTCGAGCATCGAGAAGATGAACGCATACACACCGCGGATCAGCGGGATTTTCTTGTACCACGGGCGATTCTTGCCGACACCGCCCTTAATATCCCATGTCTCGACGTCGATCTCGCCGTTGGGCAGGCGGCACGCCATGGCGCCCTTGGAAACGCCCTTCATCATAACGCCCTCAATGAGCGCCTGTCCGCCGATCTTGCTCTTGTGATTGGCGGGAATCTTTTTTTCGTCCATAGATAACCCTTTCTAAGAAAACAGTGGATGGGGTCAAGGGGTTCACAACCCCTTGCGGGAGTCCAGAGGGCAGAGCCCTCTGGTGGGGTTTAGGGGCAAAGCCCCTAAGCGCCCGAACAGGGCGCAAAAACGCCTCCCTACTCAGGCTTTTTCCCCGGCGGGAGCGTGATGGTGACGGTGGTGCCGAGCCCCTCCTCGCTGGTGATGTCGAGCTTTCCGCCGTGTGCGGCGATGATCTCATCCGCGACGGCAAGTCCGATGCCGGAGCCGCGCCGGGTGTGGTTCGGCTTGTAGAATTTCGTCTTGATCTTGGGCAGATCGCTTGCCTTGATGCCGCATCCCGTGTCGGATACGCTCACCACGATATTCCCGTTGTGCTCCGCGGCTTCCACATGCACATGACCGCCGGGATCCGAATATTTGATCGCATTATCGATAATATTGATAAACACCTGCCGGATGCGGTTCTTATCGCCGTAGAGGAACGGCAGCATTTCCGGCTCGTCGTAGGAAACGCGGATATTGTCCTTCGCCGCCTTGTCCATGTAGATCAGCACCGCATCGCCCAGCTCCGCGAGCACGTCCATCGTGTCCTTCCGGAGCGTGAAATGACCGCTCTGCATCCGCGAGAAATCGAGCAGCTCCTCGACCATCTGCGACAGACGCTCCGTCTCGCTGATGATGACGTTCATGCCCTTGTGGATGGTTTCGGGGTCGTTCTCGGTGTAGATCGTCTCCGCCCAGCCCTTGATCGCGGTCAGGGGCGTGCGCAGCTCGTGGGATACCGACGAAATGAACTCGTTCTTCATCTCCTCCGCCGTGGACAGCTCCTTTGCCATGTGGTTGATGGCATCGCAGAGATCACCGATCTCGTCATGTCCGGCATAGCTGATATTCTCCGCAAAATCGCCCTTTGCGTACTTGCCCGCCGCCGTGGAGATCTGCTGGATCGGTCGGATAATGCTCCCCACAAAGTAAATGCCCGTCACGATCAGCAAAAGCAGAATCGCCGCACAGACGATGCTTGCCGCAACCGTGATGGACGTGATGGTCGCATCGACCTCCGTGAGGGACGTCACAACCCGGACAGCGCTGTATTCCGTGCTGAAGCTCGAAATATCGGCACAAACCGCCATGATCTTCTCGCCTGTCTCGGACTTGCCGACCCAGTAGCCGTCGCCGCCCGCCTTGACGCTCTCGTAATCCGGGAGCGCGGTATCCGCCGCCGGGGAGAAGCCCGACGACGTGAGGACAATTTTCCCCTTGACGCCGAGCGCCATGAGCTCCATCTTGTCCTTGGCGGAAAAGCTCTCGAACGTGGAGCGCATTTCGGGTGCGAGGTTGGTCTCGCTGTCCTGCGCGTAGCGGGAGAGGATGTTGACGACGGACGTCAGCTCTGCGGTGAGCTTCTGCCGTGCGCCGGCATAGTAGAACGTCTGGATGGCGTAGACGAACGCCAGCACCATGACGATCATGATGAGGAACAGTACTGCAAGGTTGTTGAGAATCCAGCGCCACAGGAGCGTGGCACGCTTTTCGCGGTGGGAATCAGCCCTTGTCATTCCACTTGTAGCCATAGCCCCAGATGGTCACGATGTACTGCGGATTCGACGGCTCGTCCTCGATCTTCAGACGGATCCGGCGGATGTTGACATCGACGATCTTGTAATCGCCGTAGTAGTTCTCGCCCCAGATATGCTTTAAGATGGAGGCACGGTCGAGGGCGGTATTCTTGTTGTTCATGAAGTATTCGAGGATCTGGTATTCCACCTGTGTCAGCTCGATCGGCGTGCCGTTTTTGGCGATGGTACGGCTTTTCAGATTCAGGGTGAACGGTCCGGATTCGATCACAGGACTCGATTCGTCGTGAATGAAGCTCATGCACACGCGGCGGTAGATCGCATCCACACGCGCCGTCAGCTCGGAGAGCGAGAAGGGCTTTGTGATGTAATCATCCGCGCCGATCATAAGACCCGACACCTTGTCCATCTCCTGCGTGCGGGCTGTCAGCATGATGATGCCCAGCGTCGAGCTTTTCTCACGCAGCCGCTTGCAGACGGTAAAGCCGTCCATGCCCGGCATCATGACATCGAGCAGGACAATGTCGAAATTGCCGCCCTCGTCCTCGAACCGCTGGAGCGCCGCCTCGCCGCAGTTCACATCAACCACGTCGTATCCGGCACGTTTTAAGTTAATGACAACGACGTCACGGATGACGTCCTCGTCCTCACAAACCAAAATTCGTTTCATAGGGGGAACCTCCTTTTATGCGATAGTTTTATGCGGGCTGTCCGCCCGCTCAGGAGGAGGCGAGCAGCCCCTTGTGGGGGTATGGGGGCAAAGCCCCCATTACAGAAAGCGGAAACAGGGGAGTAATTTGCCGATGGTCAGGGACAGATCCTGCCCCTCCTCGGCTTTCACCAGACAGCTTGCCGTACCCTTGGTGTGCAGAAGCGCATACCCGTTTGCCAGATGCTCGTCGCAGTCGGCATCGTCATACGCGATGTAAATCCGCATCAGCACCGGCATGTCATCCGTCCATTCGCCGCTGTAGGCGACAAACCGCAGCTCCCCCTCCGCCGTGTCGCGCACGACGCTCACATGGTTCACCCATGACTCCGGGAGCAGGAAGGCATAGCCGTCACCGGCATTGTAGTAGCTGTAATATTCCGCGAAGATGCACGGTTCATCCATCATCAGCCAGCGTGTCTGCCGGATCTGCTCCGATTCCGCCGCCTCCTCGTAGCCGAGAAATACGTTCTGCACCGGGATCTCCGGCATACCGTCATCATCAATGTCCATGCACGGCAGACCCGCACGCCGCACGGTATCCTCCGCACGGAACGGCTCCCCCGTCACACGCCTGCAGCGCTCCAGCACATTCGCAAGGCGCGTTTCCTCCATCGAGAGAACCTCCGTCTGCGTGTTGGATGTGCCCGTCGCCGCATCCACGAACAGCGCCACGCTCCCGTCCGGCAGATTGCCGTAAATGAGCTGGCTGAAATCCGTGTAGCTGTCCTTGAAGCTGTATTTGTATTCGTGGTAGCGCTCATCCGATTCGAGCCGGTATACCGCCGCATACGCCGTCGGCTCCGACGCACTCGCCGCACCGAGGAGAATCAGATCCGGGTGCTTGCTGCCCGTGTCGGCAACGTCGAACAGCGCGTAATACATCGCGGTATGATTCGGCGGAAAGCTCTGCTCCAGATAGCTGTTGTTGTAGTTGTAGATGCACAGGTTCTTCTCCGACTGGTTCGCCGTCGAATAGCCCACAATCACGTTCATCCGGTCGCTGTCGCCCAAAGGCGAGAGCACGACCTTTTCGATCTCCGAGCCCCCCGCGCTGCGGTCGCAGATGGACTGCCATTCCCCGCCGATGCAGTCGAGCAGATTGATGCGCAGTCCCGCATCTGCGGCGGAAATGGCGTTTTTCTCGTAGAATACGATCGCCTCGTCCTCGTCATCGCCGTCAATATCGGCAACGATGAACGCCGAGAGATACGCGCCGCGCTTGGGGTATTTCAGGCGGATGTCACCGCCGGTGCTGTTTTTCAGTGCCTGATAGATCTGCTCCTGCTGGGCGGACAGCTTCGGGGGCGTGAGCATCGTATCGACGTTGATGCCGATCGAGCAGCCCGTCATGACAAACGCCGTCAGGAGCGCACACAGGCAGGATTCAGCGTTCCGTGATCGGAACATAGTGCTGCTTCTTGGGGAGTGCCTTGTATGCCGGACGGATGATTCTGCCGCCGGTCATGAGCTCCTCCATGCGGTGTGCCGACCAGCCCGCCATGCGGGATACGGCAAACAGCGGGGTGTACAGATCCTCCGGGATCTGGAGCATCCGGTATACCAGACCGGAATACATATCGACATTCGCACAGACCGCCTTTTCGATGCCGCGCTCCTCCTTCATGAGGATGGGAGTCAGGCGCTCAATGGTGTCGAGGAGCAGGAATTCGCGCTCGATCTCCTTGCCCTTGGCGAGGTGGAACGCCTTCTTTTTCAGGATGACGGCACGCGGATCGGACAGCGTATAGACCGCATGACCCATGCCGTAAACCAGACCGGAGCGGTCGCCCGCCTCCTTGCGGAGGATTTTGCGGATGTAATCGGCAACCTCGCCCTCGTTCTCCCAATGCTGGATATTCGCCTTGAAGTCCTCGAGCTGTGCGGAAACCTTGAGGTTCGCGCCGCCGTGCTTGGGACCCTTGAGGGCGCAGACTGCCGAAGAATAGGCAGAATACGCATCCGTACCGGAGGACGTCAGCACGCGGCAGGTAAAGGTAGAGTTATTGCCGCCGCCGTGCTCTGCGTGGAGCATGAGCATGGTATCGAGCAGGCGTGCCTCCTCCTCGGTATACTGCCGGTCGGGGCGGAGCATGGAGAGAATAGTCTCGGCGGTTTTCTCGTCGGGGCGCAGGGGGTGCATGAACAGGGTCTGGTTATCGAAGTGCTTGCGCTTGACCTGATACGCATTGACCATGAGAATGGGCATTTTCGCGATGAGGGAAATCGCCGTGCGCAGCTCGGATTCGATGCTGGTATCCTCGCAGTCCGCGTCGTTGTAGGAATACAGGGACAGGATGGAGCGTGCGAGCTTGTTCATGATATTCTTGGACGGCGCCTTCATCATCATATCGACCACAAAGCCGGAGGGGAGCTCACGGTGCATGGACAGGTAGTGGTTGAAGGCTTCAAGCTCATCGGCAGTCGGGAGGTTTCCGAACAGCAGGAGGTACGTGGTTTCCTCGAAACCGAAGCGATTTTCCTTTTCCGCGCCGCGCACGAGATCGTAGATATTATAGCCGCGGTAGAAGAGCTCACCGGGGATGGATTCTTTTTCGCCCTCGTTGACAACATAGCCATGGACGTTGCATATATTGGTAATACCGGCAAGTACACCGGTGCCGTCGGAGCGGCGCAGTCCGCGCTTGACGTGGAATTTGGTGTACAGGCTCTGGTCGATCTTGGAATATTCTTTCAGGTTATCACATAGATTCTGCATATCCGCGTTGGAAAAGATCTTGCTCATGGGGATACCTCCTAAAGGATTTGTTCAGTCTACCACTCATTATACCATTAAAATCCCATAAAGTCAAGCGGAAATCCCCCCACCCCCCAGCCCCCTCCCCCTTCGGGGGAGGGGGAGAGGGAGAGGGGGGCTGCGCCCCCATACCCCCGCTTTGTGGGGAGGTGCCCCCATGCCCCCGCTTTATGGGGCTGTGCCCCATGCCCTGCAAGGCTGCCGCCCCACACCCCGATACCTGCAACCAATGCCAGCCAATTTTGTCGGCGGCAGCCGTCCCCCCGCCCGTCCCCCATCCACCAAAAGAAAGGAAGATTCACCATGAAACGGCACTTTCTGGAAGCCCTGCTGTTTTCCGCGCTGCTGACTCTGCTCCCGCTGATTCCCATCCTCCTCCTGCATCCGGATGATGCCCCGGAACCGCTTTCCACAACCGAGCCGGAAATTGTGGGAAGCACTCCCGCCGATGCGGACTGCTATTACGTCTGGCGCGAGAAAACCGGCGAAATTCAGGCGATTCCCGTGCAGGAGTACATCCTCGGCGCAGTCGCGGCGGAGATGCCCGTTTCCTTCGAGACGGAAGCGCTCAAGGCACAGGCGGTCGCGGCGCATACCTACGCCCAGCGGCAATGCCTTGCGGCGGCAGGGCGGGACGATCTCCACGGCGCCGATTTTTCCGATGATCCCGCCAAATTTCAGGCATTTCTCACCCAGGACGAGCTCCGGGAGCGATGGGGCACGCACTACGATGTAAATTACCGCCGGCTTTCCACAATTGTCGGCGAAGTTGTGGAAAATGTGCTGGTCTACGAGGGCGAGCCGATCCTCGCGGCATTCCATGCGATC
>ONEQ01000112.1 GCA_900316885.1 uncultured Eubacteriales bacterium
CCGCTGATATGCTCGTTGAGGTCGGCGTTGAGTACGTTGTCATCGGTCACTCCGAGAGAAGACAGTACTTCGGTGAGACCGACGAGACTGTCAACAAGAGAACCGCAGCTGCTCTGGCAGCAGGTCTGAAGCCGATCGTTTGCGTTGGCGAGCTCAAGTGGGAGCGCGAGTGCAACATCACCGAGGAAGTGATCGGCAAGCAGATCAAGCTCGACCTCTGGAACGTATCCAAGGAGGACGTGAAGAAGGTTGTCATTGCTTACGAGCCGGTATGGGCAATCGGCACGGGGCTTACCGCTACCCCGGATCAGGCACAGGAGGTTTGCGCATTCATCCGCGCACAGCTCGCGAAGCTCTACGATCAGGCAACCGCTGACGCTGTGACCATCCAGTACGGCGGCTCCATGAATGCCAAGAATGCAGCAGAGCTGCTGGCAAAGCCTGACATTGACGGCGGTCTGATCGGCGGCGCGTCCCTCAAGGCTGAGGACTTCAATGTCATCGTTCAGGCAGCAGTCAACGGCTAAGCGCGTATCAGATACGAATATTTGCACTATGTCCCTTGGCTAACCCCCAAGGGCATATTGCGGTTATATGAAATAGGAAAAGTCCTGTTTTCCGTCGCTTTTCAAAAAGTAACCGGGGTCAAGGGGCGGAGCCCCTTGCGGGGGTTTAGGGGGCAGTGCCCCCTGATCGCCCGACAGGGCGAAAAATCCTCCCAATAGAAAGGAAGCTTTACAATGGCAAAGAAACCCGTAGCACTCATCATCATGGACGGCTATGGCTACAATCCGGATTCCTACGGCAACGCGATCGCAGCGGCAAAGAAGCCGAATCTGGACAAGTATATGCAGGGCCCGCACACCATCATCGGCGCTTCCGGTCTGGACGTTGGTCTGCCGGACGGGCAGATGGGCAACTCTGAGGTTGGTCACACCAACATCGGCGCAGGCAGAATTGTATACCAGCAGCTCGTCAAGATCTCCAAGTCCATCCAGGACGGCGATTTCTTCGAGAACAAGGCACTCGTTCACTCCATGGAGAACGCCAAGAAGAACAACAGCGCCCTGCACGTCATGGGTCTGCTCTCTCCGGGCGGCGTTCACTCCCACATGACCCACATCTTCGGCATCGTCGAGATGGCAAAGAAGTTCGGTCTGGAGAAGGTCTATGTTCACGCATTCCTCGACGGACGTGACGTTCCCCCGTCCTCCGCTGCGGAGTACATGGAGGAGACCGTTGCAGAGCTGAACAAGATCGGTGTCGGCAAGATCGGCGTGATCTCCGGCAGATTCTACGCAATGGACCGTGATAACGCATGGGATCGTGTCGAGAAGGCATATGCAGCACTCGTATACGGCGAGGGCGTGCAGGAGACTGACCCGGTTCAGGCAATCAAGAACAGCTATGCGAATGAAGTTACCGACGAGTTCATGCTCCCGACCGTGATCGCAGGCAGCGAGCCGATCAAGGCAAATGATTCCGTGGTATTTGCAAACTTCCGTCCTGACCGTGCGCGTCAGATCACGAGAGCGTTCGTAGATCCGGAGTTCAAGGGCTTCGAGCGCAAGAACGGCTTCTTCCCGGTACATTTCGTATGCATGGCACAGTATGATGCTACCATGCCGAATGTCGAGGTTGCCTTCCCGCCCGAGGAGCTGACCATGACCCTCGGTGAATATCTGGCAAAGTGCGGCAAGACCCAGCTCAGAATTGCCGAGACTCAGAAGTATGCGCATGTAACATTCTTCTTCAACGGCGGCGAGGAGAAGCAGTTCGAGGGCGAGGATCGCATCCTCATCAAGTCCCCGGATGTGGAGACCTTCGATATGAAGCCGGAAATGAGCGCATTTGAGGTATGCGACGCTGTTTGCGAGGCAATCGATTCCGACAAGTACGATGTCATCATCCTGAACTACGCAAACTGCGACATGGTAGGTCATACCGGCGTCTTTGACGCAGCCGTTCAGGCGGTTGAGGCTGTGGATACCTGCGTTGGCAGAATGGTCGAGAAGATCCTTGCCAAGGGCGGTGCGGCACTCATCACCGCAGACCACGGCAATGCCGATAAGATGATGGAGCCGGATGGTTCTCCGTTCACGGCACACACCACGAACCGTGTACCGCTGATTGCAGTCGGCGCCGGCGATATTGAGCTGGCAGAGGGCGGCGTTCTTGCCGATCTCGCACCGACCATGCTCCAGCTGCTCGAGCTCCCGCAGCCCGCAGAGATGACGGGCAAGAGCCTCATCAAGTAACACGAAAGCCCCGGCAATGCGCCGGGGCTTTTTCGTATGTCAAAAAAATGTGCAGGGCGTGGGGCGAAAACCGCACGCCCTGCATGGCATATCCTCCAAATCCGTCTCGGCTCCCTTGTAGAATATGTCAATTTTCTGCGAGGGATTTGCATTTCTCCGCAAAATATGGTATAATAAATTTAAGTATCGCATGTTCCGAATGGAGGACAACTGAGAATGAATTTTGAGACAAAACGAAATCTGGGAATTGATATCCTATGCTGCGTGGGCGTGCTCATGCTGCTGGGTCTGCAATATATGGACGCGGTCGGATTTGAAACGATGCCCCTGGAAACCTGGGGCGCGGCATTTCCGATTGCCATCCGCTGGTTCTGCCTGTCCGGCGCGGCGCTCCTCAGTGCAGGAACCGGCTACATCCTCTGCGCCAAAAAATGGACACCCGGCTACTTCCGCATCCTGATCCGGCTGCTCTATATCTATCTCGTGTGCAGTGCGCTCGGCATCGCCATGCGTGTCTATCTGTTCAACGACTTCCTGAGCATCGAGGAGCTGATCCAGACCTTCTTCCGGTTCTCCGCAACCGAAACGACCCGCTTTGCCGGGATGTATTTCGCACTCCTGATCGGTGCGCCGTATCTCAATGCCTGCTTCCACGGGCTCAAATCCCGGAAGGCGCAGCTCAGCCTGCTGGCGCTCCTGCTGCTCGTCTCCGGCTTGCAGCCGATGCTCTATGTCCGGGATTTCTACGTCCTGCCCGAATGGTGCAAGGGGCTGTTCCCCGTCGCTGCCTACATCGGCGGCGCCTTCATCCGCAAGCACATGAAGAAAATCAACTTCGTTCCCATGCTCATCGTGCTCCTGATCGTGCTCGCGCTCGAAACCGTGATCGTGACCACGCTCAGCCTGTCCGCCGGTGCGCTCAACTGCACATGGCTCGACAGCATGGCAACCGTGCCGAGCATCAGCATCGCACTCATGCTTCTGCTCCTGTTCCACAGCCGGAAATCCGGTCTCAGCTCCGCGCATCTGTTCTTTGCCGGTGCGGCGGCAGGTGCGCTTGTCTCGCTCCTGCTCGGTGATCTGATGATCGATGCGGCGCTCCCTGCCGTGATCGAGCGCACCTCCGATCCTGTCCAGCAGCTCCATTACGGCTGGTTCATCGTGCCGGTCGTGTTCATTCTGGGATGCGTGGCAGGTCTGGTGCTCCAGTCGCCGCTGCTGATCGTGAATTCCTACCTGCACAGCAAGGACGGTGAGGATGAATACGAGGACGAGGACGAGCCCCGTCCGAGCCGCCGGAACAGCAGACCGGATGTGGTTGTCCCCGGTCAGACCCACACCACACCTGCACCGAAGAAGCGCAGCAGCAGCCTCCATTCGATCAGCGTGCCCGTCTCCGAGCCGGAGGTCAAGGTGCGCCTGACACAGCCGTCCATGGACAAGCCGGCAGGCGTTCACGAGACGATTCTCCCCTCGCTCCCCGAGGAGGACGAGGATGTGCCGGTTTACCGCGGCAAGTATTTCGCAGAGGAGCCAAAGGCAGAGGAGCCGGATGCGGTGCGCGTCTACACGCCGCCCACACGCTCGCTGCCGCAGCCGCCGGACCGTGACACGAAGGTCTATGTCCCCAAGCACGCGGCATCGCCTGACGACAGGAGGAACAACCCATGAAGCTGCTCATGATCGGAGACGTGGTCGGAAGCTGCGGCTGCCGCTTTCTCGCCCGGAAGCTCCCCGCCCTCAAGCGGGAGCACTGCATTGACATCACCGTCGTCAACGGGGAGAACTCCGCAGACGGCAACGGCATCAGCCGCGAATCCGCGCAGTCGCTCTTTCAGGCGGGTGCGGATATTATCACGACAGGCAATCACGCCTTCCAGCGCCGGAATGAGCTGGATCTGTTCGAGAACGAGAGCATCCTCCGCCCTGCCAACTATGCCGATGCCTGTCCGGGGCACGGCTACACCATCTATGACATGGGCTCGACGCAGGCGGCGGTCATCAATCTGCAAGGGGTTCTGATGATGGAGCCGCTGGACAATCCGTTCGACACGATCGACCGCATCCTGGCGGAGATTGACACACCGAACATCTTCGTGGATTTCCATGCCGAGGCGACCTCCGAAAAGCGGGCGCTGGGGCATTACCTGACCGGGCGCGTGACAGCGCTCATCGGGACGCACACGCATGTTCCCACGGCGGATGCGTGTATTCTGGGCGGTCACACGGGGTATCTGACGGACGTCGGCATGGTCGGCGTGGAGCAGTCCGTGCTCGGTGTCAGCACACAGATCGCCATTGACAAGCTCCGCCTGCACATCCCGGTGCGCTTCGAGGAGGCAGAGGGCGACTGCTGGCTCTGCGGTGTTGTACTTGAATACGACAAGCGATGTGGGAAGTGCACAAAAATAGAATCTCTATTTGTGAGATAATCAACAAAGTTGACGGAAACCACTTGCATTTTCGGGCGGCATATAGTATAATAAGAATAAGCTGTAGCATTGTTTTCAGCGAATCTAATATCCAATCCACATTCATCATTCTACTAAGGAGGTTCTTATGGAAGTATTAAAGGTATCCTCTCGTTCCGTTCCCAATTCCGTAGCAGGAGCCATTGCAGGCGTGATCCGTGAAAACAAGACTGTAGAAATTCAGGCAGTCGGTGCCGGCGCTGCGAACCAGGCAATCAAATCCGTTGCCATTGCACGCGGCTATCTTGCACCGATCGGTATTGACCTGATCTGTATCCCCGCCTTTACGAGTATTCAGATTGACGGCGAGGACCGCACCGCGATCAAGCTGATCTGCGAACCCAGATGATCGTTTGACGCTGTATGAATTTGATTTTTGCATGTCCCCGATGCTGCGGCAAAGGGGACATCACTTTTTCTGCCGGACAGGAATCCTCCCGGCGGATGCAGCATGCGGGCAGCATTGACATTCCCTGCATCCTGTGCTATAATAAAGGCAGTGAAAGGAGCGTGACCCGCTTTGCATATTCCGAATGATCCCGCCATCCTGCTGAGCTTCATCAATACCCAGCTCCGCGATTTCTATCCTTCCCTGGAGGAATTCTGCAAGTCCAATGCCCTCGACGCGCAGAGCATTACCGAGAAGCTCGCATCAATCGGCTACACCTACGACGAAGCCCAGAATCGTTTCCGCTGATGGAGGTTCCCATGGACGAACAGAAGCCTGCCCCCACAAAGCTCAAAATCATCTGCCGCGTGCAGAACGGGACGTACACTGAGGAGCTGCGCTGCAACGACGTTGCCCGCACGGCACCCTTCTCCGAGGAGGAGACCCGTGCCTTTACGCTGCTGCACAGCTTTTCCCCGGAAGCACGCACCCGTGCTCTCTGTCAGGAAGCTCCCGGCTCCGTGCTCGTATTCCGCACCGATGCCATGCAGATGGCAGAATTTGAGACGCTGCTGCATGATCCCATGATCGTGCTGGAGAAAAAATGACAAAAGACCTGCCGGATCGCTCCGACAGGTCTTTTTCATATCTTACTGTTATGCCTCGTCCTTGATTTCCTCTGCTGCTTCTGCTGCGGGCGCTTCCTCTGCGGGTGCATCCACAACCTCGCCCTCGAGCGGCGCCTCCTCCGGGATCTCCTGCTTTGCACCGCAGTTCGGGCAGAAACGATCGCCCTCCTTGACATACTTGCCGCAGTTGCTGCAAATGGATGCGCTCTCCATTGATGCCAGCTCTGCTCTGGAAACTGCGATGGCTGCCTTAGCCTTTGCTACCTGTGCCAGTGCCTCTGCGAAATCAGCCTCGGCACGGTCACCGTACAGGCTCTCGTACTTCTTGCCAAGCTCGATGTAAGCAGCATTGAGCTCACTCTCTGCCTTGGAAATCTCATTCTTGATCTTTACGCGCTCTACCATCTTCTTTGAGCTGTCTGCCGCACCCTTTACGAGCTTCTCAGCAGAATTTACCGCATTGTTCAGTGTTTCCTTCAGATTCAGATCCATCGTAGTTACCTCCTTATTATGTAACGATGCAGCCGCAGCAGCGCCATTCGCTGCCGCATGATACAAGTTTACCACAAAATTCCGGTCTTGTCAAGCCCCTTTTGGTTACAACTTATAATCAAACGGGATGCAGACCGCATCTGCGGAATACCTGACGTTGAAATGCCGTCTCCCAATTGAAAAAATGGCGCACGAATTTCCGCGAAGGGCTTGCAATCCTTCCGCATTTGTGCTATAATATAGGATGAATGTTTATAAACACTTACGGAAGGTAGGATCATCATGGACAATTCATTCTTTCCCATGGATATGAAATGGCATATTATTCTGGCGCTTCTGGCGCTTCTCGTGTTCGGCATGCAGTTCATCCGCTACCGCAAGAGCCACCACCTCGTGCTCGCGATTGCGCTGCCGTGTACGCTGCTGCCGTACCTCTCGGAGAGCCAGACGTTCTTTTATACCGTAGGCGCCTTTGAGGGCGTCGCACTCCTCGCCGCATTCATCCTCTCTCAGACGGTAGACCGCGACAAGGCGGCTGACAAGCCGGCAAAGGATGCCGGCACGGAGGACGAAGCATGAAGATCGTCGTAACCGACTGGAGCACCATGTCCGCGGAGCAGTCGCTTGACCTTTCCGCGCTGGAGCAGTTCGGGGACGTTGTCTGCTGCGGTCTGACCGATCCGTCCCAAGCCGCCGAAGCCATCGGCGATGCGGATGCCGTCCTCGTCAACAAGACGCCCGTCACCGCACAGGTCATGGATGCGTGCCCGAATCTCAGATACATCGGTCTGTTTGCGACCGGCTACAATAATATCGACATCCCCGCGGCAAATGCGCACGGCATCACCGTCTGCAATGCGGGGCAGTACTCCACTAACGGCGTCATTCAGCACACATTCGCGCTGCTGCTGAGTCTGGCGGGGAATCTCCCGCGCTACGAACAGGCAGTCCGTGACGGCGAATGGGAGCGCAGCGAAACCTTCTCCTACTTCCCGTACCCCATCCGGGAGCTCGCCGGCAAGACGATGGCAATCATCGGCTACGGCAGCATCGGGCAGGGTGTGGCGAGAGTTGCCGATGCATTCGGGATGCGCGTAAT
>ONEQ01000336.1 GCA_900316885.1 uncultured Eubacteriales bacterium
ACGAGAAGGCCCCGGAGAACAGCATGACCTTTACCTTTGGAATGACAACCAGAGGCAGTTTTGAGGAAACGGACATTTTGGGCTGGCTGCCGGACTGCCGAACGGAATACAGTCAGTTTGCGGAGAAGAATCCGGAGGTTTCAATTCACAACGGATACATCGTCTTT
Source organism: uncultured Eubacteriales bacterium (assembly GCA_900316885.1). Taxonomy (GTDB): domain Bacteria; phylum Bacillota; class Clostridia; order Oscillospirales; family Ruminococcaceae; genus UBA3855. Next base: position 168 of record ONEQ01000336.1, read on the forward strand.
GCGGCGAATCCGTGCTATGACGGCGGGTTCCGGGACTATTTGTCCATCGTTGGCACGGGCGCTGTGGAGCAGGTGATGAGCTACCATGTGCCCAGACTGTACAACACCTCTGCGCTTCCTGCCGGAGACTCGTCACCGGTTGTGAAGGTGTTCCGTCCGACGAGAGCCGGTGATCTCCAGATCATCGCCTCCGAGCGCCGGAGCTGGAAGAGCGATGATCCGGTATACAGCGATCCCTATTACTTCACGATCGCAGAGGATCTGACCGTGAAGGCAGCGAAGCAGTTTGCGCAGCTCTTCGGTGACTGCAACGGTGACGGCGAGCTGAGCGTTTTGGATCTGGTGGCGATGCGCAAGTACCTGCACGGCATGGGCGAGCTTGCAAAGCCTGAGCTTGCGGATCTCGACGGTGACGGTCAGGTGGATATCTTTGATTTTGCGTTGCTCCGCCAGCGCCTGTTCGTCCAGACTCCGTGGGAGAATACAGCTAAGGTCGATTTCACGACAGAGCACGCAGGCACGGACGTGAATGCGAAATACAAGCAGGAGAATCGTGCCTATACGGCGCAGACCTATTTCAGCTATGATGCCCTGATGAAGAACCTTCCGAGCCAGACAAAGGAAGGGGATTCTTATACCCCCGGTCTGAAAACGATTACGAAGGATACCTTCCAGGATCATGCCGTCATTCTGCTGACGTCACCGACGGGTGCCGGCAACCGCCAGATCAAGGTTACCGGTATCGAGCGAACCGGTTCGGCCTTGACACTGTATGTCAATACCTATCACGAACCCATTGCGACCCCGGACATGGTTTCATTCTACAAGCTGCTCGTTGTGGACAAGAGCATTGCCTTTTTGTCGGAGAGATCACCGGGCTGGAGCGTTTCGTACTGATCCTCGAACATGTAGAGCTTTGCATCGAGGTTGTCAATATAGTGGAGCGCCAGCGCTTCGGGGATTGCCGGACAGGTGACAGCGCCCCATTCTAGTGTCCCGTGGTGGGACAGGATCAGGTGGATGAGAAGCTGCACCTTTTCCTTGTTGCAGTTCAGCTCAGCAGTGTACTTCTTGATGAGCGATGCGCCCATATACGCATGCCCGAACAGCACGCCGGAGGAGGTGAATTCCGCTTCACCGGACTGGGAGGTGCTGTATTCCCAGATCTTGCCGATATCGTGGAGTGCCGTGCCGCAGAGGAGCAGCTCGCGGTCGAGACTCGTATACACCGTGCAGATGGCGTCGGCACTCTTGACCATGCGGTAGGTGTGGTAGAGCAGACCGCCGCGCATCGCATGATGCATGGAGATGGCAGCCGATGAGAACATGAAGTGCTTCTTGTGGTCATTCAGGATGCGGAGCGTCAGCTCGCTCAGGGACGAGCAGGTATCGCCGCGGGTATCGGCAGCACTCTCCAGCAGTTCGCAGATCTCGTTGAACATGAGATCCATATCGACCGGCGGCAGCTTGGTAAAATCGCTGAGGGTGATGGAGGTGTCAGAGCAGGGGCGGATTTCGGTGATCTTGTAGCTCTTGCCCCCCTGAAACTCGGTGACGGAAAGCGTCACATCGGCAATGCTGTCCTTGCTGACACCAAGCGCAGTAAGCGTTGAGGTCGATGCGTCAAACAGCATGGCAATCTGCTCGGAAAAGCCGTCGCGCAGAGTCACACGCAGGAACGGCTTGCCGTTGCGGGAAACATTCTCTGCGATGGCAGAGACCAGAACCGGGCGGCTGACGGTTTCGCCGATCTGGATATCGGCGAGCTTGATAAAATCATCTTTTTTCATAGCTACTTCCTTTCATGTCAATGGAATCATATCACTTACTTTCATTATAACACCGAACCGCGGAAAGGTCAAGAGCAGATGCGAAATCTCTTCTGATTGTGTCGGACATGATACAGTCTCAGTAAGCCGTCTGCTCGAATTGTTCCCGCAGCTTGGCAAGCGCCTTCTTCTCCAGGCGGGAGACGTAAGAGCGTGAGATGTTCAGCTTTTGTGCAACCTCCATCTGTGTATGCGGCTTATGCCCGTACAGCCCGTAGCGCAGGGAGATGATCTCCAACTCGCGTTCGTTCAGGCATTCACGCAGAAAGCGATAGAGCAGCTTGGCATGGATCTGAAGCTCGGCCTGCTCGACCAGATCTGTCCCGTCCTCGAGGGTGTCCATCAGCGTAAGGGTGTTGCCGTCTTTGTCGGTCATCGCCGGCTCGTTCATGGAGATGTCGGTCAGATGCTTCTTCCGGGCACGGAAGTGCATGAGGATCTCATTTTATACACATCGGGTAGGTATA
>ONEQ01000022.1 GCA_900316885.1 uncultured Eubacteriales bacterium
ATCGAATTTGATTCTGCCTATCGCGTGGGGTTACTTAATTGCTATTTGACATTTGACTGCGCAGAAATATACCATAGACCCCTCCACATGAAAATGCGTCACATCATATACCTTTTGCAGCCGGCGCTTCAGCTGCGGCGCGGTGTCGAAAGGCGGGGTAAACCATCCGTTCCGAACAAGCACATTGGCAACAAGCGAATCCGTGATCCTGGATTCTCCCCGGACATAGTAGCAGCCGATGAATCTGCCGCCGCGTTTCAGCACGCGATAGGTCTCACGAAAGGCACTGCGTTTATCAGGAAATGCGTGAAAACCGTTCATGCTCATGACAATATCAATACTGCGGTCGGGGAATTCCAGACTGCCGACATCGCCCTGCACGAGCTTGACCTGCGGCAGACCGGAAAGCCGTTTTTCCGCCTGTGCCAGCATATCCCTGCTGTAGTCCAGTCCGATGATTTCTGCATTGTGCAGCGCTGCATACTTCTCGTGTGTGAATACGGCAGTTCCGACCGGTACATCCAGAAGCTTTCCGGAGAAATCAGCCGGAATATACCGCAGCACTCTGCGGGCAAGCTCCACATCATCTACACCACTCCAGAATATGCGGATATACAGCTTGCTCCACCATTTGCTTTGCGTCAGGACATCATCATAAATATTGCGCGACTGGTGATAGGATTCCGTGATCTGATTGTAGCATTTTACCGGCGCATCAGGTTTCCGGATCACGCAATGCAGCCGGCAGAATCCTCGCTTTTCATAGGATTCCATGTGGAGTCCTGCATTTTTACAGAGTTCCCGTATATCCTCTCTGCCATAAATGCGCACATCCCCCTTGCCCATCAGATGTGCAAGCGGCATTTCCACCGTGTTGCAGAACCAGCGCACGGCAGCAGAATTCATTGTCATATCACGCAGAATGAACCGACCACCCGGTTTCAGAACACGGTATACACTGTCAAAGAAATCCTGCGGATTCGGGTAGTGATGAAAGCTTTCACAACAGATCACCGCATCAAACGAATTCTCTGCAAATGGCAGATGCTCACAGTCTCCGACAACCAGTTCTACATTTTTCATTTTCTTTGACTTGGCAACCTCGATCATTTTCGGTGTCAGGTCAATACCGGTGTAATGCTTGTCGGGGTATTTCTCATGCAGCAAAGTCAGCATCGGCGCAGTGCCGCAGCCGCAGTCCAGCAGGTCAGTGAACGGCTCTTTTTCAAGCTCCGCCAGCACATCGGGATAATCCTTCTTGCATAGATTATAGACACCGGCGTGATCGCTTTCGTAGACCTCCGCCGCCTTTGTAAATTCCTTTACGGACAGCTCCTTGTATTCTTTGCTTGTCATGGTAAAACTCCTTTCAGCTTCGTTTCCACGGGATACACCGGTTGACACGCTTGCAGTAGTCATCATATTCTTTCCCGTAAAGATCGCGCAGCCACTTCTCCTCTGTATGTTTCAGCACGATTGTCATAATGCCCCAATTGATGAAAATCACCGGAATCAGAAATACATTATGCCACATCAGGCTGATACCGGTAATCAGCATCCACCAGCCGCTGTACATCGGATTTCGCACCCATGCGTAGATGCCGTCTGTTTTCAGACGGTTTTCTTTAATATTTTCATCCATGCCCGAACGCATCGAACCGATGAACCAGACGGTCAATCCCACAACTATCAACGCAATGCCGATGATTCGCAGAAGCCATGCGGATGTTCCGCTGAGTGTACCAAAATTGAACACATAGCAGAATAATACGATAGCAATCGCATTGACAAGCGCTATTCCGGCCACGAGAGCCGGTCCGATTCCGAAAATCGGCAAATGATCTTTTTTACTCATAATTTCTCCTATCCGAGCGCAGTATCCAAAACCATCATCAGGGTAAAACCAACTGAAAACAGCATGACACCGATATTAGAGTGCTCACCCTCTGACATTTCGGGTATCAGCTCTTCCACAACAACATAGATCATAGCTCCTGCTGCAAAGCTCAGTAAATACGGCATAGCCGGCAGAAACAATCCGGCAAACAGTATCGTCAGGGCTGCACCGATCGGCTCAACGATACCCGACAGTACACCGTCAATAAATGCTTTTCCCTTACTCTTTCCCTCCGCATGAAGCGGCATGGAAATGATCGCACCCTCGGGAAAATTCTGTATTGCAATGCCAAGAGCAAGCGCAAATGCCCCGCCCGCTGACATCTCAGCAGAGCCCGACAAAAAGCCTGCATACACGATGCCGACAGCCATTCCTTCGGGAATATTATGCAGTGTGACCGCAAGTACCATCATTGTGGTTCTCGCCAGCTTTGAAGGTACACCCTCTGCCTGATCCGCATTCATATGCAGATGCGGTATCACACTGTCCAGAAGCAGAAGGAACAGGATACCGCACCAGAATCCGGCCACTGCCGGAAGAAAAGCCAGCTTTCCTTTATCTTCCGCCATATTCATTGCCGGAATGATAAGGCTCCAGATCGAAGCGGCAGTCATCACACCTGCGGCAAAGCCAGTCAGCGCACGCTGTACTTGTCTGCTCAGACTGCGCCTCATGAAGAATACGCATCCCGAACCGAATGCCGTACCAAGTAACGGCAGGATAAGCCCCGTCAGAACTGTTTTCAGCATGACATTCCCCCTTTCCGGCTCAATTTGTGTATCACATATCCATCGTTTTATTTCATAAACAGCGTGCAGATCCATGCCGCAATTGCAGATGCAGCCGGAAAAATGATAAATAGCTTGACAAGCTGGCTTTTGATGTTATAACCGTATTTTCTGCCGTTGTATACGCTTGCGACCTCCGGAAAGTAATACTGGAAGAACCGGAACCTGCAAAGAAGAAACCAGTCAAAGCAGATCATGTCGTAGAGCTTGTAGATCGTGAAGATGGACACAAACCGCAAAAAGAACTGCCAAAAATCATAGCCACTCCGAAACCCGTCCCAGATCGAAACAACGCCGACGCCTGCTATCATAAGAAAGCTGAATAGCATCAGTGTCCAGCCGATCACTCTGGCACCGTAGAATAATTCCTGTTCTCTCGGATGAAGCAGCTCCACCGCTTCTTTCGGTGCGGAGGAGAAGAATTTCTTATCCTGAATGAATGCGACTGCGGACAGCAGCATCAGCGAGATTGCCGCGCAGAATACGATCGCGAGGAAAAGTGTCAAAAGCATCTCACGCCTCCTTTAGCTTCGGATGTTGCTGCACAGATTCACCATATTTCATGACCGTTTCTTCCTCTTTTTGATCTGATACAGAATCAGCGCAGCTCCGCCTGTGACTGCCAGGGCAGTCATGATTTGTTTGCCGGTTTTCGATTTCATTGATTCCTGCTTTTTTGGTGCATTGTCATAGATTCGATGCACCTGTTCCCATGACGGCATCGCACAGCGCATGGCATCCCACTCCGGCATTTCGTGTTCCGGATGTGCTGCCCTCAGCTTTTCAAATGCCATGTCGAGCCACTCCATTTCTGTGACGGCATTCCGGCAGTGATCGGTCGCACAAAGTTCGCCTAGTCTGGTCTTTGCAATCGCAAGCATGACTGCACGCATCGCTGCCATTTTAGGCTTGCTTTGGAAGTATGCCTCATCGCCCACCGGACGGATCGGCATTCCCGATGCCAAAATCAGACCATAGGCTTCTTCGACTGCACGGAGCATATGGTCAATATCCTGCATGGGCGCATTGCGCAGATCGCAGTCATACCGATAACTTTCATAAACAATCGGCAGGATGAATGCAGCATGACAGTACAGCCAGCCCTCCATATCGTCCTCGAAATGCAGCTTGTAGCCACTGCCTGAGAACAGATCTATAAGCATCTCCTGCACACTATCGGTCAGTGCATAGTGCAGTCCGCCAATTGTCATGGAGCCGTTTCCAACGTGCAGACAGTTTACGCTGCGCTCTGAGCGGACACCGGCTGTTCCCTGAAAACCGAACAGAACAGACTTCGGTGCATCGGACAGTTCAAGAAGTTCTCGTTCCATATCTGCCGCTTCAGGATTGTTGCCGACCAGAATCACAAGCGGTGCATTTGCTTTTGCAAGCTCCGGCAGTACGGTTCGCTGCTGACAGCCCTGCATCACAGAAAAGACAGCATCAAATCGTTCGTCCGGCAATTTCTTTGCAATATCAGGAAAATCGACGGTGTCTTTATGCTGTAGCGGATGATGGATACGCAGCCCATCAGCCTTCAGAACCTCACCCCATGTTCCTTTGGAAACAACTGTAACTTCATTTCCCGCCTTGCATAATACATGAACAAGATAGGAGCCAATCACGCCGCAGCCATATACCAGTATTTTCATGAAACGACCTCATTTCTAGGGGAGAAATAGTTGCCAATCAGCTGCATGACTTCCTCAAAAGCCGGCATGCAGCCGGGGATAAAATAATGCATCGCATAGCAATGATGCATCCCCTTTCTGACATGAATCACGCATTTTGAGCCTGCCCTCCGGTAGCTGTCAGCATAACCCGGCGCAAAGGCATACAGCGTTTCTGCACTGCCGTAATGGAAATGCGCCATTGGAGCATTCCGGAAATTGCCGTGTGCCGTTGCAAGATACTTTTCCGGTACATCATGACCGCAGCACATGAACACCGCAGGCTGCAAACAGCATATATCCGAACCCACTGCTTCGGAATACATAAGCACAAGCATAGAACAGTCTCATGACTCTTTTGCGGTCTTTTTCAACAGTTTCTCTGTCAGTCAGACCGATCTCATATGCCCGATCCTGCACAGCCTTCGGATAGAAATACAGTCCTTTGATAGCTCCGCCTTTGACCGAATATCTGACCATCGCTGTAAACAGCATGCAATACAGAATCAATTGCACAACCAGCATAATATATTACCACTTAAAAGTCGCCCATCGGTCGTTTACCTTCGGAAGAAGCAGTGCAAAGAGCTTTGCACGAATACTGTATTTCCGCATTTCTTCATTGAAGCTATGCTCCTCCACGAGCTGTATTCCATCCGTCAGATCGGTGATTTCCTTTGCAGAATCCGTACCGGACATGAAATGTGCATTGGTGTTTTTGACGGTATCATGGTGTTTTTCATTTTTCATCATGAACTTTCCGTTCTGCTCAGCGATCAGAATCCCGCCGTCCGGGAAGTTAGATTTCAAAATCTCCAGAAATGTACGAATCTGGTCGAGCGTCAGATACATGAACAATCCCTCAGCGATAAAAACAGGCTTTGCCGCTCTGCCTGTAAGCGCTTTCTGAACCTGTTCGCACCAATCATCCTCCAACGCACTGCCAGCGATCATAGTAACACGATCGCGATCAGTAAATGCCTTTTTTCTTGCAGCAATCGAATCGGGCAAATCGAGATCGAACCACAGGATTTTTCCGTTATCCACTCTCGAAAAACGATCATCAAAACCTGCACCAACATTTACAACAACGGTATCCGGATGCTTTTTGATAATACCCTTTAGCTGTCGATCAAGCATAATCGTTCTTGCAATCACACCCTCATGAGACATGAATTTATCATATTGCGCTGTATCAATATACAGCGTCCGGATGATCTCGACAGCCTTCTGATCATTGATACGGGCATTTTTCCGCAATGTCTCATTTGCCTTGACAGCCAGCGGAATCAGTGCCGTCGTCTGTACATCACCGAGTTTCAGTTCCATAATATTTTTCCTCCATCAATCTGTGATTTTTATGCCTCTATTTTATGATTGCGACAAACAAACCTACCAGTGCCGCCGGTATCAATGCAACTACAATACCCGGAAACAGCAATCCTTTCAGATGAAACCACTTCTGATGATAGGCTTTGTCCATATGCTCCGTTCCCTCAAGACGAAAGCGCTTCAGATTAGCGAACAGCACCCAGTCTATGAAAAATGTATCATACGCACCGATCCACGCCATCATTCCAAAGGCGAACAGAAACCCCTGAAGGAATGTTTCAGCACCTGCGAGAATCGCCATCATCACAAGTATGACTGCAAAAGCCAGAATCGCAAGACCCTTTGTAAGAACCGCTCTTTTAGAAAGCAGTTCGGTAGGGATGCGCTCATGTGTCTTGAAGTATTCCTCCTGAATTTCGGGCGGATAGTTATAGATCTGCGCAGTATTGTTCTTCCCCGTAGTCTTGAAACACATCACAGTAAACAGGATCGAAAAGATCAGCATTTCGATCAGAATCGCAGGTATATTCATAGGGTTGTTCCTTTCCATGGAGAGTTTTCTGTGGTTAGCAGGTGCATACTCTATAGCTATATTATAGCATATGCTAACTCAAATTTCAACCTGTATTTGCAAAAAAGCCGTCCAAGAATGAACGGCTTTCTCATATAATTTCTGTACCATTTTTCCTGTTTGACTGTTTTTCCCAGCTATTTATAACATTGAATTTCCGCATCTTCCAGCCAGTATTCGATGTTCCGCCAAGTTGCAGTGATTGTCTACAGCATCAGGTAATTATTGCGGATCGTCCTCGGAGTATTCATCCGCTGCCGCCATCACATCGTCCACGCCGCGCTCTCCGTCTGTGTACGAACCATGCGTGCAAAGATACCGTCTTGCTGCATCAGCGCAGCCGGCGTACCGGATTCCTGCACCACACCATCTGCAAGCACAACGATCTTATCTGCACCCGAAACCGTGCGCATTCTATGTGCGATCACGATGACCGTTTTATCCTTGATCAAACGAGACAGCGCCGTCTGGATCGCTGTTTCGTTTTCCACATCCAGACTTGCCGATGCTTCATCGAGCAGAATAATCGGCGCATCCTTGAGAAAGGCTCTTGCAATGGAAATGCGCTGGCGCTCGCCGCCTGAAAGCTCACTGCCGTTCTCACCGATCACGGTATGATAGCCGTCAGGCAGGCGGGAGACAAATTCATCGCAGTTGGCAAGTTTTGCTGCCTGCATGATCTCCTCGTCCGTTGCATCCTGTCTGCCGATACGAATATTATCCATAATACTCTGGTTGAACAGTGTCACATCCTGAAACACAATGGAAAATGCGGAAAACAGCGTTTCCGGATCAACACCGGAAATATCCATGCCGCCGAGCGTGATCCTGCCGGCGGTCGGATCCCAGAAGCGTGCAGCCAGACGGGATACCGTTGTTTTTCCGCCGCCGGACGGTCCGATCAGTGCCGTGACCTCACCCTGCTTCGCCGTGAATGATACATCCTTCAGTACGGCGGTATCCTTGTTATAGGAAAACGCCACATGATCGAATGTGATGTCATAGCCCTGATTTGTCATCGTTTCCGTTCCGGTCTGGATGTCATGCGAAAGCACCTCGTCAAGGCGTTCGCACTGCACAGCCGTTGCAATGATCGCTGCAAAATTCTGGAGCGTGATCTGCATCGGATCGTACAAACGGGATACCAGCATCAGGAACATGAAAAATGTAAGGAGTGTGATCTCACCGGAGGCAAGCAATGCACCGCCGACCACGGCAGTTGTCGCAATGCCGAGTTTCAGAATGATCGCCCCTGCATTGACGCAGACTGCGAGCTTGAGTTCCGTGAAAAGCGTCTGCTTCTCGACATTTCTGATCTTGACATCGAGCCCCTCCATGTATCTGTCCTGTGCGTGATTCGCACGAAGATCGCGCACGGATTCCAGGCATTCCTGAATCCCGTCGGCAAGCTCCATTTTGACTGCGTTATTCTGGCGGGAGGCTTTTTTCTGATATGCTGCTGACCCCCAGACAGTCAGAAACGCTGTCGGAATGACCCAGAAGCTCGCCAGTGCAATTCGCCAGTCGAAGAATAGAAACATACTCACGCCGACCAGAGCTGTGGAGATCAGCGCACCGATCAGCTCAGGGATCCAATGGCTCGATGCAGTCTCGATCTGTGCGCAGTCGCTCATGATCGTTGTTGTCAGATCGGCAATATTCTTCTTGCCGAAATAGGACAGCGGAAGCTTTCGCAGACGCTCCGCAAGTGCAGTTCTCCGCACGCCGCTTTCCTTGTAGGTCGAGAGAAATGTAGCATTATACTGGATAAAATTCGTCAGTGCAATGAGTGTCAGAATCACAGCAGATGCGATCAGATAGAACGGGATCCTGTCCGTTGTCAGCGTATTTTCGAGCAGATCCTTGATGAGCAGATAGAGGACAGTCGCCGGCATCATCAGAGCAATGTTGGTTACGGTGACGGATGCACAAGCCTTAGCCATATCAACCGCACCCTCATGTGACAGTGCAAATTTGTGCTGTAAATACGGAATGATCTTCATGTTACGCACCTACCTTCCAGCCCAGTGAGCTTGTATAATCCTCGTACATATGCTTGTAAACGCCGCCGCGCTCTATCAGATCATGATGCGTGCCGTGCTCGCAGATTTCGCCGTCCTTCAATACATAAATGCAGTCGGCATTAACAACTGTACTCAGTCTGTGCGCGATCATGATGACGGTTTTGCCCTTTGCAAGCTCCGCAAATGCCGCCTGCACCTTTGCTTCATTATCCGGGTCGGCAAACGCGGTCGCTTCATCCAGAATCAGGATCGGCGCATTTTTCAGAATGGCACGGGCAATCGAAATACGCTGCTGTTCACCGCCGGATAGATATGTTCCCTTTGCACCAATGACCGTATGGATACCTTCCGGCATTTTTTCGATGATGTCCATGCACTGTGCTGCTTCGAGCGCCTGCATGACCTCCGATTCCGCTGCATCCGGATGCGAAAGCTTTTCAGCAGTCTGCTGTCCTGAAATACAAACGATACCTGTTGCATCAGCGTATCCTGCGGGATGCTGCGAATGTCCGCACCACCGATTTTGATACTGCCCTCAGTCACATCAAAGAACCGGGCGATCAGTTCCGCAGTCGTCGTTTTTCCGCCGCCGGACGGCCCGACAAGCGCGATATGATCTCCGGCATGAATATGCAGATTCAGGTCATGTACTGCATCGTTATGCGCATCGGAATAACGGTAGCTGACATGTTCCAGCGTGATGGAATTGTCCTGCATCGGAACCGACTGCGCCGATTCGTGAAGCGGCTCGATCGAAAGAATTGTGTCGATGCGGCTGAGGGCATCGACCACGACCATTTCCTGCTCGCCGGAATAGGCGATCTTTGTGAGCGTGACCGTCAGCAGCGGTGTGACAATGATGTAGTACATCACATTGAGGATCGTATCCGGTGTGATGCCGTCTTTTGTAAACATAAATGCAGCACCGGTCAGAAACGCAAATACCGCATTGATTGCCGTCATAAAACCCGTCATCGGTTTCCGCAGCATAAGCGTGTAATCGGTCGCCCATTTGCCGAAACCGTCGATCGCATTTTTGAAACGGCGGAAGGAATGTACCGATTGCCCGAATACCTTGACGATCGGAATACCGCGCACATATTCCGTTGCCTCGCTGCTCATCGTGTCAAGGGCGTTCTGGTATTCCTTCATTTTCTCCTGCATTCCCTTGCCCATCATGCTCATCATCACCGCAAAGCCAATGACTGCGGGGATCATGCAGATCAGCCCCATTTTCCAGTCGAACGCAAACAGAAGGATAAGCAGTCCGACCGGCGTTGCGGCGGCGACAGCTTTATCCGGCAGATTATGTGCAATAAAGGTTTCCGTTGCAGCAGTGGATTCGCTGACAGTGCGGCGGATTTTGCCAGTGCCGTCCTCATCAAATACGCCGAGCGGAAGCGTCAGGATCCGGCGCATCAGGCGGCTTCGCATATTCGCCTGCACGCGGAATGCCGCCATGTGGGTACAGAGCAGCGCCGCAATATAGACCAGCAGTGTCAGAATTGTGATGCCGACCGCCAGCCAGCCGAGCTTTGCGATCTGCGAAAGCTCTTCGCCGGTTACTGCAATGCGGATGATGCGCCAGAGCAGATAGAACGGTACAAGTCCCATGAAAGCACTGACAGCCGCCAGAATCCTGCCGAGCGTGATGAGATGCCGCCGGCTTCCGGCATAATCGTTGATGGTTTTCATGAGATCGGGATTGTGTTTTGTTTTCATGAAAGTTCCTCCTCGTAAGTTATCGCTTACTACGTTTTGATAGCTATCCAAAATAAAAGAGCCCCAGATTTACATCTGAGACTCCATTGGGGCTAACCCCATAATGTTCATCCATCCCGGCATGAAGAAATCGCTCATGCGGTCGAGATACGCTGTGACTTTTTCGTCCGGGTAGCCGTGAATGATCGGTTCAATGATCGCGGTCATATACGCGCTCAAAAGCATATGCAGTTCCTCCTTTTCGAGATGAATCGCAGGGTATCCCTGCGCCTTCATGCAGTCAATTGCTTCAGCGAGATCGCCTTGATTGGCTTCCACAAAATCGTGGACAAAGTTTTCATACCGCGTTCCCTGTGCGCATTTTACAAGCAGATAAAACTCCGATCTATTGGGAAGAATGACCTGTTTCACAATGTCAATAATGGATTCTCCGAATAGCATTTCGGCATCAGCGTGCGCATCGACCATGCGGTATTTGACTTGCTTGTGCTGCTCCATACGCTGCCGGATCTCCTGTACCAGCGGTTCCACAACTGCGCAGAACATTTCTTCCTTGCTGCTGTAATGCCGGTACAGTGCGGTGGAAGTCAGACTCGCCCGCCGTCCGATACTGCGGATGGATGCGTCTGAAAAACCCTTTTCCAGAAACTCCGCTTTCATTGCTTCATTGATCTTGATATGACTGGCTGTCTTATCCTTCGGCAATTGTTTCACCTCCAAGTGATCGCAGATAGCTATCATATAAATATTAGCACTCGCTAACCGTTTTGTCAAGTAGATAATTTCATTTTCAGTCTTCTTTCGTTTGTTTTCATAAAATTTCAATTTTTACTTGGAATCCGTATGACATTTTGCTATTTTGATAAACAGATGATAGATATTGAATTGCCGAATAGCCCGCAGTCTGACAGTATGACACCGTGTCTTTCCAGGATCCTTTCTGCTTGAAACAAGAGCGCTCCCGCGTTTTGTAGTGTGATGCGCCTTGCTTTCTCAATGCAGAATCGATTTTGTATAATTTGATGAATCAGAATCGGTAAGCATTAACAAACCATTTGACTTGTGCTACGATAAGGTAGGACTGTTTGCTGAGCCGCGCTGCTCGATATGCCAAAGGATGATGCACTGACCTATGTCACACAACTACAGACATTTTTCGCCTGTGGTTGGGATCACTTGTTTCGCCCGTAATTGCGGGCATTACTTTCGCATATAAGTTAACATATGCTCACTTATATTAATAGATCATTCCAGGAGGAAATTGTATGAAAAGAATACTTGCATGGACACTTGCGCTGACAATGGGACTTTCTTTATGCGCATGCGGAACAGATAGCAGTAGCGTCTCAACATCACAGACAACAGATACTGTTGCGGAGCAAACACCCGCGGCAGAAACATCGGATACTATTGAGATCGGGACAGCAGAGGAGCTGGTCACATTTGCAAAGAGCGTCACGGACGGCTCAAAGAGCGGCCATGCCGGTCAGACCGTGGTACTCACCGCAGATATTGACTGCTCCGATGTGGAATGAACGCTGATCGGCACGATGAATCTGGAGGATATGAGCGATTATTCGTGTATGTTCCAGGGCGTATTTGACGGGCAGGGGCATACGATCTCCAACGTGACGTTTGATTCTGATTATCCAATCTGCGGCGCCGGTATCATTGGCATGAATCTCAGTGAAGTCAAGAATCTGACCGCACAGAATGTCCGGATCCACTGTACTGTGTCCCGATCATCGTCATCACTGTACCAGAATTCCCGCACATTCCATGCGGTTCACAGCGATCATCGTATCACGCGAATAGAGCAGAACAGGACGGTTTTTGTCATTTTTGATAACACTGACACGGCATCCCGGTGTCAGTCCGATCGAGGTGATGCGGCTGATAAAACGCGCATCTCCTTTGATCTCGCTGATGACAGCATCCGTGTTTGCCTTGACTTCATTTAAACTCATGAAGCGTTTCCTCCTTTGGTTCATTCAGAATTGTAAAACACACCAAAACGCAGGAAAAACGCTCTGCATCAGATACAGAGCGATTCTCCATGCTGAAATTTATGAGGTGGTTTCGTTCCTGCGTTTTTTACGGAATGCTCTGTATACGAGCAGCGCACCGGTCAGAGCCGTCAGTGCTGCACCGGATACCGCTGCAAGCGAACCAACGGAATTGTTGCCGGTCTGCGGCAGATTGACCTCCCCGCCCTGTGCATCCTTACCAATGCCAGTCTTGCTGTCGAGCGTGTAGGTGTCCAGCACGTTTCCGGATGCATCGCGGAGCGTAATTGTCACACTGCCGTCCGTATTCCGGACTGCCTCCGGTGTGACTGCAACGCCATGCTTCTTCTCATAGTCGATCTTCGCCATATTTGCAAGATCGTCCGGTGATGCAAAATCGGAAGCTGCTTCTGTTGCAGCAGTTGTTGTTTCTGTTGTTGATTCTGTGGGGGTCGTTGTTTCAGTAGGTTCCGTTGTATCTGTCTGGGAAGCAGGCTTTGCTTCAAACGAGAAGCTGTTCTCATAGCCTGTTGCCGAAACAGTCAGCGTGTAGGAATCAGCACCGGAAAAGACGGGAGTTTCGCCGGAAGCCACGTCCCACTTGATCTCACCTGTCTTGGGATCGATCACCGTTGTACCATGATGTCCGGTTTTATACGAGTTTTCACCAACCTTGACCTCACTGATCTTACCAATGAAATTTGCCGCATCGGCCTCGGTGAAACCGTCCGCCGCGATGAGCTTTCCGTCCTTGAACTGCACCGGAATATCTGTCGTGGTCAGCACAAAACTGCCGGTTACATCGGCATAAACGCCCTTGCTGTCCGAAACGGTCAGCGTATAACTGCCGGGCTGGGCGTTCTCATAGGTGATCGTACCGCCGGATACAGTGAAACCGTCAGCGACCTTGCCGGCCATTTCGTAAGCAGAGGGTAACACAGATGTATCAAAAGTCACGGAGCCGCTGCCGGATTTTCCGTTTTCGACTGTCAGAGACTCTACGGTTTTCAGCGGGAGATAGATCTCCAGACCGCTGACGGTCTTATAGCCGTCCAGTGTGACATAAGTGATCTCGCTGATCGTCTTGCCCTGCATATCCGCATAATGTTTCGGATTCAGGGTGTTGCCGTGCGCTTCTGTCAGCTTGACGCCGGTCGTCCACGCAATTTCACCCTTGCGCCAGATATTCTCCAGTGTGCGCAGTCCGTACTGTTTACCATCAGATGTCTTGAGAATGACGCCGTACAGATCACAGTCCTGCGGGCAGTTTGCGACGGTCAACTCATAGTCACCCATCCACGGCGTCACGGAAAGTGTGACATCACTTGTGATGCTCTCCGCACCATCCGTATCCTCGATTTTCCCGAAATTCACTGCACCATCCTGCACAGTGACAGCCTTGTATGCCTTCGGTGTTTCGGAAAGTGTTGTAAATGCGTAGGATTCCGGGATCTTTTCCAGATCTGACTGTGCGATTGCGACCGGATACACGACGCCAAGGATCTTGCCCTCGCCATCGTTATAGGTGCCTGCCGCCAGACCGCCGACAGTCCATTTGCCGTCTGCGTCCATGCTGCCTGTCTGGGTGGCTTTCCACTTTTGGGTGGTTGCAGAGGAAACGGCATCCACTGCTACATCATTCTGAAGCTCTGCTGCATAGAATTCCGCATACGGAATCTGCATGGTTCCGTAAATCAGCGATTCCTCTGCGGCTGCCGAAAACGGAACTGCAAGTGCTGCCGTCAAAGCGGCTGCGGTCAGGATTGAAGCTGTCTTTTTCATGCTGCTCCCCCCTCATGCGAGCTGTGCTGCCAGTGCTTTGAGCTTCGCAAGGTCGTCATCGGACGGTGCTTCATTGACAATAAAGCCCTCACCGCCGACAAGCTCTGCACCTGCTGCTGTCACGCGATCCTGCCAGTTGCGCATCCATTCGCCGTCGCCCCAGCCATAGGATCCGAACAGCAGAACCTTCTTGCCGGACAGCTTACCCTCGATGCTTGTAAAGAACGGGTCAAACTCCTCTTCCTCCAGCACCTCTGCACCCATGGCGGGGCATCCAAATGCGAAAGCGTCAAATTCTTCAACATTACCGGAAAATTCCGAAACAGTCTGCGCGGTCACGCCTGCACCCTCTGCGGCTGCCTTGGCAAGTGCCTCGGTATTACCAGTCTGGCTCCAATAAATCACTGCTGTTTTCATGAAAAAACCTCCTGAAATTGCAGGGCTTGATAGAGATCAACACCCTGTTCTAATTTATCGCACAGATATGCTCTGCATCGACCGTAGTTTGTAAATATCTGCTTTGCGCGTTCCGGCTCGCTGTACACCTTCCAATAGCCGCAAAGCAGGCAATTCTGTCCGGCGTTTCGGATGAATTCCTCGACATCCGCCAGAGGATACCCCAGAAAAATGCCGATCTCATGCGGAAAGCTTTCACAGGAGATGCGCTTGCCAAGCGTGTCAAGCATTTCCTGTACCGTCATATTCTCCGCATACCCATAGCCTTTTAAAAACGCCAGGATTTCCGGGCGAGCCAGCTGCATGGACAGCAATTGTTCATGATAAATGTAAACCAGAATCCGTTCCCGGCATCCGCAAAGCACACACATCTGAAGCCCGCTGCCCTGCGTTTCTGACAGGAAATGATCCCGTAAAACAGCGATCTCTTTTCCGGTCGCGGGAACAGAGATCAGGTTCGCACACTTGATGCCGAGTAAAGTCGGTGCAGCGTGATCTGCAAGGATCTTCTGGAATTTTACCTCCGACATCAGTTTTTCCCTTCGTAGCGGTCAAGCAGCTTCTTCAACGCGCTGACACTGGAGCTATGCACATGTTCGACCGGAATACCGTGCTTTTCGGAGCGATTCTTCACACACCCAAGCATTTTATGGGAACATGTGCCGGTGAATACGACCATCAGATCCGGAAATCCCAGCTTGTTTTCAAAGTCGGATGGCATCTGTGTAAATACTTTCGATTTGATGCGGTAGGATTTGCAAATATCCTGATAGCGTGTCGCCATGCGGTCATTACCGCCTACGATGACGATACTCATACTTACCTCTTTTCTTTAATAAGCAGTCGCTAACTATTGGTGCTAATGAAAACAGGGTAAGGAGAAGACAAAGCACTCGACCCTGTTGCAATACGTCGTTTTTCCCCTGTTTTCACTAACACAATTATTATACAGCATATGCTCACGTTTGTCAATGTAAAATCATAAATTTCGGCATTTCTCATAGTTGCCCTATGCTAATCTTATAAGGTTTTTGTATTGACAATCCGTGTATTTCATGCTACAATTAGACTATAAGCATAAAGCGATGCAATGAAGATAAGCTTTCATTCTGAAACCTCCCCATAGAGCAAAAAGGACTGCCATTCGACCGGCAGTCCTTTTGCGTCGTCCCTCATTTACTGCTATAGCATGCCTCGTTAGCCTGCGTCAACCTCATTTCTGCAATTCATTTGCACTGCAATTTCTGCTATGTTTTTCCAGTCTTGCGACAAGGAGCTGTGCGCACATTCCTGTAAATGCCCCTGCAATGCATCCGGTAAACACCAGAACCGGAAAGTAGGAAAATACAGCTGCTGTACGCATCAGAGCTGCTGCTGCCATAATCTGACCGGTGTTATGCAGAATTGCCCCCAGGACACTGCACAGCCAGATATAGTTACCCGATACAACCCGGTGCACAGCCAACATTCCAAGCAGACACAGCAAAGCGCCGGCGGCACTATATAACAGTGCAGAGATCCTCCCTGCAAAAACAGCCCCCAATACAATCCGCATCAGAACGACCAGCGCCGTTTCCCCCGGCTGATACCGGAACACGGCATACACCGTGATGATATTCGCAAGTCCCAGCTTCACGCCGGGAATCGGAACAAGATCCGGGATCCGAAGCTCGATGACAAATATAATGAGTGCCAGAGCCGTCAGAAGTGCCAGTTCGGTCAGCCTTCTGACTGGTATTCTCGAACCTGTATCCGGTTTATTCATGTTCAATCACCTCGATCGGCATGGTGCTTTGATTGGTGAACACGTCACGCAGTCCCTCGGTCAGCAGAATCCGCCCGTCATCCGTCACAAGCACCATCTCAAAACTCCTGTCGCGCTTCCAGTGTGATACTGCCCCCTCTGTACCCTCTACAAACAAAGCTGTGGAGAGCGCATCACATTCCAGCCCGCTGCTTCCGACAACCGTCACCGATACAAGTCCATTATCCGCCGGTTCACCGTCCTTCCGGTCGATAATATGCCAGTAGCGAACGCCGTTTTCCTCAAAGTATCGCTCATAATTGCCGGAAGTGATGACTGCCTGATCTGCGATTTCCAGTACCCCAAGATTGTCAGAAGTGGTAAACGGATTGACAACACCGACCTTCCACCGTGATCCGTCCGGTTTGGTTCCGAGCGCCTGAACATTGCCGCCAAGTGACACAATCGCTGACCTAGCGCCATGATCGCTGAAAATCCGCATCACTTCATCGCCGGTGTATCCTTTTGCCAGCGCCCCTAAGTCGATCTGCATATCTGACGGGATTGTCACGCTGTTTCCTTCCACACGGATGCGGCTGTAATCGACACGTTCCAGCTCTTTTTGCAATGTTTCCCTTGTGGGAACATGCTTCTCCTGTGACGTAAAGCCCCATGCCTGCAATACCGGATAGATTGAAATATCCAGCGCTCCCCTGCTCGCATCACCGATTTCAATGCCTTTCTGCACCACAAGCGACGTATCCGGACTGACCTCCACCGGTTGTCCCTCTGCCTGATTCAGTCTGGAGATGTCGCTTTCCGGGATCGTCACTGAAAAAGTATTTTCAAGCTCCGTAATTCGCGCAGATGCTTCTGAAAGCGCCCGTTCTCCGTCAGGACACCAGACCTTCAGCTCCATATAGGTATCCATTGCAAACAGGTCAGACCTGTGCTCTTCTGCCTTTTCTGGACTGCATCCGGTTATGAGCAGCATCATTGCAGAGAGTACTGTGACGGCTGTTTTGTAGGGGGTCATTCTCCGCATCTTAGTCTCCTTTGAATTCATTGGCTCTTGAACGGAGAACTGCGTAACATTCATCTGAAAGAGAATATTCAAGAACGCAGGCATCCTTTTCTGCGATTCGCTCCGGGAGTCCAAGCCCAGTAAAAAATTCTAGAAAGAATTGGTAGCGTTCCGTCACCTTCTGCGCGATTTCCTCGCCTTTTTGCGTCAGACGTATCTCATAATCATCTTCAAACAGGATCAGTCCATCTTTTTTTAACTGGCGCATCGCTACACAGACTGTCGGTCTGGTAATATACATTTCTGCCGCCACCATGGCAGATTTGACTTCACCGTGCTTCTCCCGCAAACGTAGAATCACCTTCATGTATTTGGCTGCGGTCTGCATCTTCATTTTTTGATTCCCCCTGCGAGTTTTCCGTTCTGCATCGTATACAGTTCATCAGCATAGGCTTTCGCGCAGGTTTCGTGCGTGACCAGCATCACCGCGCATCCCTCCCCGGCTGTTTGTTTCATCAATCGAAAAACAATCTCCGTGTTTTCTTCATCCAGATCTGCCGTTGGTTCATCTGCAAGCAGGATTTCAGGCTGCGGGAGCAATGCCCTTGCGATCGCCATGCGCCGCAGTTCACCGCCGGACAATTCTGACGGACAGCAGTCTGCCAATGCCGCAATGTCCAGCCGCTCCAGCAAAGACCGTGCCCGGTTTTCGTCCTGTTGTTCAGGTTTTCCGTAAAGGCGAAGCGGCAGCAGCACATTCTCCAGTACGGTCAGGCTGTAAATTGCCGTCTGCCCCTGGGGAATCATGCCGATGTGGCTGTTTCGGAATACCGAAAGCTCCCGATCGGACAACGCATACAGATCTGTATCACCAGCCAGGATTGTTCCGGCAGTCGGTTTCAGAAGCCCTCCGAACAGGTTCAGTAGTGTGCTTTTCCCGGAACCGGAACGCCCGGTCACGATCGTCAGTTTCCCTGCTTCCAGCGTCAGATCAAGCGGCTGCAGAGCCGTAAAGCAATTGGAGGAGCCTGTTTTGCGCGGAAATTCCTTGCTGACATTTCGGGCTGTCAGATTCATCCGTTATCCCCCCTCAATATCAGCGCCGTGTCGATCCGGCTGATTCGATATGCCGAAAACGCCGCTGCCGCCGTTCCCGTCAGAAGCACTGCCGCCAAGGAGAACAATGCCAGCAGTGCGGTCTGTAGAGCATCAGGAAGCAGGAACGGCAGTCCGATCGCTTCACCGATGGCAGTCCGGAATGTCATCATTCCGAGCAGCGAAATCCCTGTGCCGGCCAATGCACCGAGGATGCCGCAAAGCATTGCCTCCTGCATGATGACCGAGGCAAGTTTTCCCTGTGATGCGCCGATCATGCGCAGGACAGCGAATTCGCGTTTCCGTCCGCCCACACTGATACTGTACGCCAGCAGCAGAATGATAAGCCCCAGAAACCAGACCGCCCCGATGAGGACGCCGATCACATCGGACGTTCCCTTCAGACTGCTGGAAATGCCGGAGATCATTTCTTTGGTCTGCACTGCCTTGACCTTCTTGACATGGATGTTGATGTCGTTCATGACCTCCTCCGGCGAATACCCCTCTGCCGCATTGATGAGAACGGCAGAAACCACTTTCTCCGGATCAATGCGGGAAAAATCATTCATGCCGCGGTCAAGCGAGGAACGGATCAGTTTCTGAATTGTCCCGATGTTCGTGAAAACTGCGGAATCATAATAGGTTCCGGTCTTGTCGAGCTTTGCGGCAACATGGCAGTCAATGCCGTAAAAGGTCAGTGTATCGCCCGGAAAGGCATTCAGGTCATTTCCTACAATGATGTCGCCGTCCTCCAGATTCCCCGTAAAGCTGCGTTTCAGCCATGGAGTGACGGTGAAATCCGTTGCCGGATCAAAGCCGATGATCTGCACCGGGATCGAACAGCAGCCGGAGCTTGTGGATGCCAGATAGAACTGCGCGGAGATCTGTCCGATGCCGTCCAGTCCGGCAATCTTCTCAAAACGGCTCTTATCCATGTAAAAATAACCGGGATTTCCTTGCAGCACAATACTTTCGAGATTGGATTTTGTTTTGGCTTCGTAGGGAACGACCATGATATCCGCACCGAGCCGCGCTTCAAGAGAGCCAAGCCCCTTTTGCAGCCCCGACACCAGCAAGGTTCCGCCGCAGACAGCAAGGGAAAGCAGTGCCGTCAGCAAAATCAGAATTGTCGTTCTGACGGGCTTTCCTTTACAGTTCCGATAGGCAAGGTTCATGTCAATCCTCTTTTCTGCAGAGGACAAAATCCACAATGCCTGTCACAGCAAGCAGTACGCACAAAATGATGACCGCAGGGCGCATTACCGCATGACAGCGCATGGTCTCCATCATGCAAAGCCGGATGCACACGCCGGGTATCAGCGCCGTCACAGCCGCCGTCGTGCTCATGGCAAGTGCTGCACCGGCTTTGGATTTTCTGTCCAGAAACAGACGGAAAACGGCTGTGACCGCAAGTCCGGTCGAGACTGCAAACACCGCCTGTTCTGCCCAGTGGCAGGTCATATAGCTGCCGTCGTCCTTCATGCCGCAGGCATGGAATACAAGCTTCACGCCAATGCAGAGCGCAAGGCTCAGGATCAGCAGAATCATATCCGTAATGGTCGGTTTTTTCATGATCGTTCCTCCTCTGGCGCATAGCTCTGCGCCGCCATAGGGTATCGTTGATAAAAGTCCGGGGATGAGAAAGCCTCATCTCTTGTATGCCTCGGAAAATCCGCATCTGCTTTCAGAAAGCACGCATCATTCCCATTTACATCATCCCATGTCACGTCAAGGTTATAATACAGTCCGTCAATACAGACAAGATTCCATGCATGAAATTCCGCATTTTCACCCGCTGTACCTGTCAGAATACGCACGGAAACGCCCGCTTCCCGCAAAAGCCGGTAGACCGCCGCCGCATACCCCTGACACACCGACTGACCCTGCATGAGTGCTGCATAGGCGGTGGCTTTGCGGTGATGATTGGGATTTTTGGCATGGATTTCATCGTACCGGACATGCTCCCGGAGATAGGCTGTTACTGCCTGTATCTTCTGAAAATCGCCTGTTTTCCGGTCAAAATGCAGTTCATGCAGGATTTTCTTCACTTGCTCCGAAACGGCTTGTTCTTCTTCCGCCTTGGTATAATACTCCGGCAGAATCGTGACCTCGTAATGATACAGTTCCCCTTCTGTCCGGTAGGACGAATGCAGGGTGTAACCGCCCATACTGTACCGCAGATAGTCGCCCTCCTGCGGGGAATCGGTTTCCGCGTATGCAAATTCCATCAGTTCACGGACGATCGCTCCCAGCTCCTCCAGATTGTCCCGGTGTGAGGAATAGCTGACCGTGATGCTGTAATCCCGCCGCACGAGCGCCGCCCGCACACTTTCCACCACTGCATCTGCATTTGTGAAATACACGCCTAAATCCTGCCGCATTTCGTAGTGTTCGCGCGGCTTTGGCGTACAGCCCGTCAGTAGCATACAGAGGGTCAGCAAGACGGAAATCAGGTTCTTTTCCATATCGAAACCGCATTAGAATGTACTAATAGCTTGTCAATTTGCAGCCCCGCCGGGCAGATATTCCGGCAGGCAAGGGATTTTCCGCAGCCCTCATAAATATGTTCACGATAGGCTTGATACAGACGTTTTCGCTCCGCTCCCGAAAGCTCCGACATGAGCCGGGCTGTCGGGACAAATGCCGCCATGCCGCAAAAGCGTTCTCCGGGGCAGAAATTCGGACACACCTCCAGACAGCAGCCGCATTGCAGACAGCGGGACGCTTCATAGGCAAGCTCCGCGCCTTTTCCCTTTGCAATACATTCCGAAACAAGCCAGACCTGGAGCGTTTTCAGATTCTCAAACAGGATGCTTCTGTCCACGATCAGGTCGGAGATCACCGGAAATTTCCGCAAAGGTTCGACGCGGATAACCCCTTTTTTCTGCACCTCTGTGAGCTTTGCATCACATGCCAGACACGGTTTGCCTTGGATAACCATTGCACACGCGCCGCATTTCTTTTGCAGGCAGGAACATTCATAACGGATGCATCGTTTTCCCGCCGCCGCAAGACTTTGGTTCAAGGCAATCAGCGCCGTCATGACCGTATCGCTGCCGTCTGTTTCAAACAGAAATTGCTCCCAGACCGGCGCAGAATCGGCACGTTCACGTCTGAGAATTTCCAGTTGTATTTGCATGATTTCTCCTTTCCGGCAGCTCACAAAACTTCACGCTAATTGCCCCGTCATACTGTGCAACGGTTATTTTCTGCAAATCCTCACGCAATTCCGGGAAATCCTCCCGGTAATGTGCGCCCCGGCTTTCACGCCGTTCCAAAGCACTCCGAAGCATGGCTTCCGCCAGATGCAGGCGGTTTTCTTCACGCAGATTCGATGCCGGAACAGCAGCAAGGCGTTCGATAGCATCCACTAACTGTTCTGCATTCCGGACAATTCCAAGTCCGGACAGCAGGATTTCACTGACCTCCCGGATCCATTCCGGTGAAGCCGGTTTTGCAAGTGATTCCGTTCCCGTAAAGGGAATCAGATCTGATCCCGGAAGTTCCCGCGCCTGTAAAAGCGTTTCCGCCGCCCGTCTGCCGCCGTAGAGTGCGCCCAGCATGGAATTCCCGCCAAGCCGGTTAGCACCGTGATACTGACAGGTGCACTCCCCTGCTGCCAGAAGATGCCGGAGATTTGTACGGTGGTTTTCATCCGTCAGAATGCCGCCCATAAAGTAATGAATGCCCTCCTGCACGGGAACCGGCTCTTTTTTCGGGTCGATCGACAGATAATGCATCAGCTCCTGCCGCAGATCGGAAAGCTTTTTTTTCCAAACAGAATCGGAGAGCACTGTCAGATCCAGATACACCTGATTCCCCGTTTCCGCTTGCCTGCGTACAAAATACATCGTCCGTGCCACCACATCGCGCGGGCTCAGATTGCCAAGCTCCGGATACAGTTCCTCCATGAAATACCAGCGTTTCCCGCCGCGTTCAATGAACAGTCTGCCGCCCTCGCCCCTTGCCGCCTCTGTCACCAGACAGCGCTTTCCGGCGATGCCGACTGTGGTCGGATGATATTGCAGCATTTCAAGATTGCCAAGGCTAACCCCCTGTAAAAAAATAGTCGCCGTCACATCTCCTGTGTTCTGCGTTGTGCCGGTCGTTCTGCCGGGTAAAATGCCGTTCATACCGCCTGTGCAGAGCAGTACCGCACCGTGCAGATCGTACATCCTGCCGGAATACACATCCTGCACCCGCACCCCCTCGCAGACATCCTGATCTGTCAGGAGGCAGAGAAATTCGTGATGCGGAAAGCGGTGGATCAAACCAGTCTGCTCATATTTCCGCGCTTCGTCGATCAGAGCGTGCATGATGATCTTTCCCGTGGAGCTTTGTGCGTATGCGGTGCGTTTCAGCTTCTGACCGCCGAAATTCCGCAGGGAAATGTCCGTTTCCGTGCGGTTGAACGGAACGCCGAGTCCCTCCAGCCAGCGCAGGATCTCCGGTGCATGGGCTGTCAGGTTAGCCACGGCATTCGGGTCAGCAAGCCAGACACCGCCGCGCATGGTATCTGCGTAGTGCTGTTCGGGCGAATCGTCTTCCCCCATCGTGTTGAGCGCTCCATTGATACCGCCCTCTGCAAGCACGGACTGCGCCCGTTCGGAAGGCTGAAGCGAGATCAGACGAGAGGATACACCGGATTCCGCAAGGGTGATGGCTGCCGAAAGTCCGGCAAGTCCGGCTCCGATGATGTTCACAGTTTGCATTGGCTCACCTCACAGCACATTCCAGCGGATATAATACACAACAAATCCCAATCCCCCGGCAAGAAGCAGAACAGATACGACCGCCAGTACATCCGGCAGAAACGTCCGAAAGCTGCGGATACCAAGTCCGATCAGCAGCGGGGTCACATTGGACAGGATATGCACTCCCAGACTCACGATCAGCATGATCTGTGTCAGAAGCTCTGCACCCGCAAACTGATGCAGCCGGAAAGCACCATTCTCCGTTGTTCCCGTAAAAATCAGCACATGACAGACAAGAAACGCCATGAGCGCAAAGCCGCTGATACGGCGTGCCCAGAACAGGCGGTTTTCCTGCGGGTAGGACGCACCGGATTTCCGTTGCAGCCGCAGGGTATCGGCTGTCAGCCAGATGCCGATCAGTGTATGCAGACCAATCAGAGCAAGCATCACCCACGAGATCCATTTTAACCAGATGTTCCCGCCGGAGAGAAATCCTGCCGTCTGCAATGCGCCTGTGACCAGATGCACCAGAAATAGCAGCAGAATACCTGCGGTGATTACCGCATTGCATTTTCTCATGATGCCGCCTCCTGTCCGGTATGCAGAGCTTTCACATTGCCGTGAATCGCAGAATCCGCATGATACTGCTCTGCCAGTTCTTTTGAGAGGATCATGACCTGAAATTTCCCGTGATCCGCCTTTGACAGCATCAGCGTCATGTCCTCCTGCCGGATCGTGAACTGCCGCTCACTCAGACGCGACTGCAAGGACTGCGCCATTTGCAGGGAAGCTGTGTCATTCGTTCCCACTGTGCAGGAAATATCCTCAAAACAGAAATCCACATCCTGTCCGGAACAGAAATCCATCCAGAATGTATCCTCTGTCAGTGCATCGAGGTTGAGCAGGATCAAAAATTCGCCGGATGGTGCCGCCACGACCGATGCACTCGAAACCGCATCATTTCGCTGTCCGGAAAGCAGCACCGGAATCCCCAGCGCCAGTGTGATCACGAGCAGATCGCATAGAACATGGACGAGAACACGCTTCATTTTTGCGCTGCCTGTTTCAGGGCATCGTCTACAGCCTCCTGAAACTCGCGGTAGTTGACAGTCGCGCCGCTGACAGCGTCCACATCCTTCACATTCTGTTTCGCCACGAGCTGCTGGGCATAATTGTCGCAGGCTGCGCGGGCTTTCTGCGCCTTATTGAAGAAATCCTTGTTCTTGATCTCGCCGTTTTCCTTGCCGTAGTCCTCACCTTTCAGCGTACCGTCCAGCTCGTAGGTCTTGTATTCACAGGCTGTGATCTGTCCGCCTGAAATGGTCAGATTTACGATACCGTAGCCGTTTCCGGCTTCATCCCCCTCCTCGCTGACGTAATCCGCGCTGCGCCCCTGATAGGTGCCGTCTGCATACGTTTTTTCTCCGCAGGCGGTCAGGCAGAGCGCAAGAAAAAAAGCAGATGCTAACTGCATGTTACGCATTGACCTGCACCTCCTGTCTGTCCTCAAAATGAATCTTTCCGGTGAAATTCTCGTTCACGATTTCCTTGTGGAGTTTGCCGCTGCGCAGGACAAGCGTCCGCTGTGCGACCTCAGCCACTTCGGGATCATGCGTGACAACGATGAGCGTTGTGCCCTCGTCGTGCAGTTTGTGGAACAAATCCACCACGATTTCCTCATTGGCTTCGTCCAGGTTGCCGGTCGGCTCATCGGCGAGGATGATCTCCGGATAATTGATGAGCGCCCGTGCCACGCAGACACGCTGCTGCTCACCGCCGGACAGCTGACTCGGCAGATGATTTGCACGGTCAGCAAGTCCCACGCGGTCAAGCGCTTCGAGGGCTTCCTTTTCGTCGGGCAGACTGTGATAATACTGCGCCAGCATGACATTTTCGACCGCTGTCAGATAATTGACCAGATGGAACTGCTGAAAGATCAGTCCGATCTTGTCACGCCGGATGGCTGTCAGATTCTTTGCACTCTCCTTCGCAATATCCACACCGTCCAGCAGTACCTCTCCCCTGCTCGGCTTATCCATGCACCCAATGATGTTCATCATCGTACTCTTGCCGGAACCGGAGGGTCCCATGATCGAAACCCATTCACCCTTTTCCACCTTCAGACTCACGTCATCCAGCGCGTGCAGATCGCCGTAAATCTTGTAAATATGATTCAATTCCAATAAACTCAAAACCTATCCCTCCTATTTGATTTTGGGGAACGCAGCGCGGGAAGGCTTGGGGCTAAACTCACTCTGCTCCGCGGCGTTCGTCACGCCCCAAGGCGCTGCTTTTCCCCCAAACCCCTGTTTACTCTCCCTTCAGCACCAGCGCCGGGTCTACCTCGGTCGCACTGCGGATCGGCAGCAGGCTCGAAAGTCCTGTCACGCCGACGGAAACGAGAATGGTCAGCGGCACGAGCAGCCACTGGAACCGGATGTCACTGCTGAACACCCGCAGGCTGACCTGCTGTGCAAAGACAAATCCCAGCACCGAACCCAGGATGCCGCCGATGCCGCCGAGCATCATGCTTTCTCCCAGAAATTCGCCGATAATGCTCCTGTCGGATGCGCCGATCGCTTTTCGGAGTCCGATCTCCTTCCGGCGTTCCGTCACGACCGCTGTCATGGTCGTCGCCACACAGATCATGGTCAGGGCAAGGACGACAATTGTCACAAGCAGCACGAGCGCCTGTAATTTGGAAAGCACGGTCGTTTCTGATGCCGTCACGCGCTTGACCAGATGCGCACTGACTGCTGCTGTCCGTTTGCCGATCTCGTTAGTATAGGCTTTGAGCTGTTCGGACTGCGCAGAAACGCTCACCTCGCAGACGTCCAGACCGCCTGCACCAGCCAGCGTTTCCAGATCATGCAGCGAAAGATAGACATAATCCTCCTCTTTGCCGCCCGTATCCAGAATGCCTGTGATTTCAAGATCAAGTGTGCTGTCGGCTGTATCTTTGTCCGCATTTTCGGGCGTAAAGCTCAGCGTCAGCATTTCGCCTGTTTTCAGACGAAAGCTCTCCGCCACATTCTTGCCGACCATGATCTGACCGTCCGCACTGCACCACTCGCCCTCCACACGCCAGAACGGGCTGGTCGCTTTCGCGCCGTTCATATCCGTTCCGGCAGCCACTACCGGATGCTCATGGATCCGAATATTCTCGTAGCGGAACGGTGCCGCCCCGACCAGATCACCCGCCGGAATGACGGAAAGACTCTGTTGCATATCGCTTTCTGAAAACGCGCCGTCCGTTCCGGTCAGAATCAGGTTCGCGCCGTAATTGCGGAACTGTGCGCCCATCTGCCGCGGGACATCGTAATAGATCGTCACAAGTCCCGAAAGAATCGTCGCGCCGATGGCGATGGACAGCAGCGCCACCAGCATCCGGGAACGCCGCCGCATCAGGGAGGCAGTAATCATGCGGATGTACATTTGCTGTTTTTTCATGTCAATGCCCTCCGTGCAAAACCTCTGCCGGACGCAGACGCAGGAGCATCCGGATTGCAGGAATACTGCCTGCAAGCGTTACCAGCACCACCAGAACCGCCATCTTCATATTGAGTATAATTAGTGCCACCATTGCCACCATTTTCGCCACCACCGGCGCCACCGCCACCACCAGAATATCCGTTCCATAAA
>ONEQ01000285.1 GCA_900316885.1 uncultured Eubacteriales bacterium
TGTTAGGCATTGGGGATTTTTGTTTGTTGAAACAGTGCATCTGCCGTCTGGAACGGGATGGGTGCAACGTCACGCCACCGACAGATGAGCGAAAGAAACCTGTGCGATTAACACCCCAGCTTTGCCCGCTCGGCGGAGCCGAAGGGCATTGCGGGTTCTGAAACAGTGCATCTGCCGTCTGGAACGGGATGGGTGCAGCGTCACGCTGCTTAGTCGAGGAAATCCTTGACCTTCTTGCTGCGGGACGGATGGCGGAGCTTGCGGAGTGCCTTTGCCTCGATCTGGCGGATACGCTCACGGGTGACATTGAACTGCGCACCTACCTCCTCAAGCGTGCGGGAACGGCCGTCGAGCAGACCAAAGCGCAGACGCAGAACATTCGCCTCACGGTCGGTCAGGGTCGAGAGCACCTCCTCAAGCTGCTCCTTCAGGAGCGTGTGGGATGCCGCATCAGCGGGAGCCGGTGCATCGTCGTCCGGGATGAAGTCGCCGAGATGGGAATCCTCCTCCTCACCGATCGGGGTCTCCAGAGAAACCGGATCCTGCGCGATGCGCATGATCTCACGCACACGCTCCACCGGCAGCTCCAGGCGCTCTGCGATCTCCTCCGGGGACGGATCATGACCGTTCTCGTGGAGAAGCTGGCTGGATACCTTCTTGACCTTAGTGATGGTCTCTACCATGTGAACCGGAATACGGATGGTACGCGCCTGATCGGCAATGGCACGGGTGATCGCCTGACGGATCCACCATGTCGCATATGTAGAGAACTTGAAGCCCTTATTGTAGTCGAACTTCTCGACTGCCTTAATCAGACCCAGATTGCCCTCCTGAATGAGATCGAGGAACTGCATGCCGCGGCCGACGTACTTCTTGGCGATGGAAACGACCAGACGGAGGTTCGCCTCGGACAGACGCTGCTTGGCACGCTTTGCCTGAAGGGGCGTGCCCTCCACCATAACGCGGGCAAGCTCGATTTCCTCGTCGCCGGAGAGCAGCGGCACACGGCCGATCTCCTTGAGGTAGATCTTGACCGGATCATCTACGGCAAGACCGTCGGTGGAGATGGCGGCATCAAAATCGTCGTCCGGGTTCTCGTTGATTTCCAGGTGATTCAGGTCAAAGTCATTGTCGATGGTGTTGTTGTCGATGATCTCGATGCCCTGCTGCTCACAGCTGTCGTAAAAGCTGTTAATCTGATCGGCATCAAAGTCCATTTCCTCCAGTGCGTCAGAAATCTGCTGGGTGGTGAGCTTGCCGGCAGCCTTGCCGCGCTCGAGTAATGCTTCGATCGTAGACTTCTTGTCCATTCTGTTTCCTCCTTAAGGGTCAGTGCTTGTTCTTCTTCTTCTGATTGATGAGCGAAAGCAGATCATCATCTGTCATCTCTGCATTCGGTACGACCTTGTTTGCGGCCTGTTCCAGTACGACGGCACATTCCTTCAATGCGTCGCGGTTGTCGGAGGTCTCCTGATTCCGGGCGGAAATGCCGGTGATTCGGCTGATCTCGTCCGAGGAAAAGCGCTCCTGCAGCATGGAGAGATGGAATCGTTCCGTCTCCTGGCAGCATTGGCAGATGCTTTCGTAGACGCGCCGGTGGAAGTCCGTGACGAACCGTTCCGGCGGGATCAGCGACCAGACCATTTCATACTCCTCCGGCCGGTGCAGGAGATACGCGAGGATCTGCTCCTCGGCTCTGCTCTCCTTTGGGTATGCCTGCGCCTGGGGATTGAGCTCGTCGCGCTGGAGCGACTGGGATTCGATGGCGCGGAAGGTCTGACGCTTCATGCCGTAGGTCCGTTTCCGAATGGCTTCGTCCACCTGCCGCTTGATGGTGTCCATGCTGACTTCGGTTTCGCGGGAGATCCGCTTTTCGTAGACCTCGCGCTGGATGTCATTTTCGATGCCGCTGAGCACCTGTACGGTGCGGCGGACATA
This sequence comes from uncultured Eubacteriales bacterium, assembly GCA_900316885.1. Lineage (GTDB taxonomy): Bacteria > Bacillota > Clostridia > Oscillospirales > Ruminococcaceae > UBA3855. The sequence continues at coordinate 1,939 of ONEQ01000285.1, forward strand.
CTCGCTTTTGTCCATATCCGTTTCCGTGTCGAGCCCCTCCTTGCAGCGGTCAAGCTCAAAGCGGATCGCATCGCCTGCCTGGTCGATGAGCATCCGGAAGCGGTCGGATCCGAATTTCTTGATGAATTCGTCCGGATCTTTGGCGCCCTCCATTTTCAGGATGCGGCAGGGAAGTCCCACCGCAGAGAACTGATTCAGGGCACGCTCTGTTGCCGCCTGACCCGGACCGTCGCTGTCGTAGGAGATAACGACCTCCTTGGCATAATTGGCGATCATCCGCGCCTGATCGGCGGTGATGGCAGTGCCGAGCGTGGCAATGACATTCGGAAATCCTGCCTGGTGGATGGAAATGACATCCATGTACCCCTCCGCCAGCAGGAAGGTGGTGGATGGTGCATTTTTCGCGAAATTGAGCGAAAAAAGATTGCGCCCTTTATTAAAGACGGGTGTATCGTTCGTGTTGAGGTATTTGGGCTTGGAGTCGTCGAGGACTCTGCCGCCGAAGGCAATCACCGAGCCCTTCAGATCGACGATGGGGAATATTACGCGGTTGCGGAAATAATCATACACCGCGCCCTTTTCCGACCGCCGGCAGACACCGGCAGCAACCATATCGTCCTCGTAGTAGCCTTTGGATTTCAGG